>NC_017946.1:347377-694754 GCF_000263735.1 Pyrococcus sp. ST04
TTCCCATCATTCAAGTTCTCCGGTCTAAGCGAGGAGGACAAGAAGAACATTGACATGTACGTTAACATTGGTGGATTCTGGGACATGGTTTGGAACCCAGTTCACGACAAGGACAATCCATACCTGATCACAGTTGGAGACAAGAAGTACTTCAACCCATTCGCAATTAGGGAGATAAGATTTGCAATGGAGTATCTCATTAACAGAAACTACATTGTTCAGAACATCCTCCAAGGTTCTGGTGGTCCAATGTACACCCCATGGACGAGTGGTGACAAGCTTGCAATTGAGAAGCTCAAGCCTGTTGTCGATGCATTTGGAATTGATGCCCAAGGTGACGAAGAATATGCTCTCCAGCTCATTGATGAGGCAATGCAGAAGGCAGCTGAGGACCTCAAGAAGATGGGATACACATTAGAGAAGAAGGATGGAAAGTGGTACTTCAACGGAGAGCCAGTTAAGATCGTAGGTATCGGAAGACAGGAAGACGAAAGAAAAGATGAGGCATACTACATCGCCAACATACTCAAGAAGGCAGGATTTGAAGTTGAAGTCAAGATTGTTGACAGAAGAACTGCAAGCAAGATGGTCTACCTAACAGATCCAGCTAACTATGAGTGGAACTACTACACTGAGGGTTGGGTTGCAGGAGGAAGTGTCAAGTTCTCAATTAGCAGGATTCTCCAGTACTACACCACCGCATGGTTCGGTCCTGGATTCGTTGGTTGGAAGTTCACTCCAGAGAACACCTACAGAGCAACAGTTAAGGAGGTTCTTGAGTTCCTTGGCAACGGAAACATCCAGGATGCAATTGACATGCTTGAGCTTGAGTACTACACAAGTGTTGACAAGCTTAAGCCAATCCTTGACTGGACTGCAGATGACATTGGATGGCTTATCTATACCAGCCACTACAAGAACATGACCCTCGACTCTGAGGCTAAGTACTGGGACATGACCAAGCTCGGTGCTGCACTCGGTATTTATGAGAGCTTCAGAGTATTCACTGCAGAGAACTGGGAGTTCTTCCCAGTCAACAAGAAGATCAAGTTCAGGGTTATGGATCCAGCAGTTGGTCTTGGTAACAGCATCGTTATGAAGAGCGCATACCTTGCAGAAGCTCCCGAGACGCCTACTAAGACTGAGACAACAACTACACAAACCCAGACACAGACAGCTACTCAGACAACAGCAACCCAGACTGTAGAGAAGACCCAGACCGTGACCCAGACTGTTGAGAAGACTGTGACTGTTACGCAGACTCAGACTGCTACTGGTGGAGGCATTTGTGGTCCAGCGGCAATAATTGCCCTGGCAGCAGTCCCACTCCTCCTAAGAAGGAGGAGGCGCTGATTTTCTCACCTTCTTTTTTGATTTTCTCTTCTAATTGTCGTTTTGAACTGTTTTTGTTATAGTACTACACTAAAACTCCTACAAAGAGAACCCTTATGGCATCGTAAATGCTTCTGTAATAATCATTAGTTTTTCCTATTAATTGATCTCTTTTTCTACCATTTCGATGTTTTTCGAAAAGAAAATATTTAAGGTAGTTTTACAAGCTTGAAAAAGATAATGCTCAAAAATGTTCGTTACGAATCGGAGTTGAACAGGAGGGTGAGAAATGGGGATGGGTAAATATCTGCTCATAAGAGCTCTCAATGCTCTGATAGTCCTTTCAATAGTTACCCTAGTAGTATCAGCACTTTTCGTGAAAATGGCTGAGAAGGATTTAGAAAATAGAATACAGGAACTAGTAAATTCTGAGTATCAAAGTTTAGTTCAAAAAGGTAGAGCCCCTGCAGATCCAGAAGCTTGGAGAGAGGAGAGAATAGCATACTACAGGCATCAATTTAAACTGGACAGACCGTACTGGTGGAGAGTTTTGTATTATGCGAAGAGGACAATAACCCTTGACTTCGGAAACACAAGAATACCAATATTTGGTACGGAAAGAAATGTTAAAAACATAATAGCCCTCGCCCTACCGAGAACGATTCTCTTATTCACTACGGCTCAAATTATAGTCATTATCATAGGTCTGCTCTTGGGTGTTAAAGCAGCTCAAAAAGTTGGAAGTCTCTTCGACAGAGCACTCTCAATCCTGGCATTGATAACCACGAGCATACCAATGTGGTGGTTTGGAATGATGATGCTCCTTATATTCGCGTTTAAGCTGGGCTGGTTCCCAGCAAATTCAATGCCTGATCCTAATCTAACAGGTCTGGCCCATGTTTTGGATGTAGCTAAAAGGTTAGTTCTCCCTGTGACGACAATAGTCTTTGTTCTGTTTGGAGGATGGGCATGGGTTACGAGAAACATAATGATTGGTACCATGCAAGAAGACTTCATAATGGCTGCTAGGGCTAAGGGTGTTCCAGAGAGGAAGGTTATCTATGGGCATGCTCTAAGGGCTGCTGCTCCACCAATAGTTACAATGACAATATTCTCCCTCCTTGGTTCCCTTGGAGGTGCAATAATTACCGAGAGTGTATTTAACTGGCCAGGGATGGGAAGAGTTTATTGGATTGCAATCCAGACAAACGAGATTAACCTCGTTATGGGGCTGACTTTCATTAGCGTGGCTCTCTACCTAATAGGTGTGATAATAGCTGACATATCCTATGGTTTCCTCGATCCGAGAGTAAGAGTTGGTGCCTCAGCAAAGATGTGAGGTGAGTAAAATGGTTAGGTGGGTTGATCTTAAGGACTCAATTTCAAACTTTTGGTTTGAGTTCAAAAGGCAGAAGACGGGTATACTTGGCATCCTCTTACTAATATTTTGGATAGTTGTTGCAATAAGTGCTCCTTACATAACCGAGCCTGACATTCCAGATAAGTGGAAGACTATATGGATAGATTACCCAAAAACAGTTCCTCCAACTTGGGTTAAGTTCTTTACTGGGGTTGAAGAGGCTCCTCACTACGTTATTCACTCGGATCAGCTTCAGCAGTACATAACAACAACTTCTCGGGGTGTAATAATAGACATTCCCTATAACATGAAATATGATGTCCCACCTCAGGATATTGTTATCATGGATATTTCAGGAAACTCCACAAATAGACGTCTAAAGCCATCTCTAACGCTTAAAGTTAAGAGACCTGACGGGGAGGAAATAACTCTTGTATCTGGGTTAAAGATTAAGGGATCAACTGATGTCCAAGTTGCGAGGGATAGCTCAGTTAGAAAAGCCGTAATAAACTGGGTTAAGCAAAAGACTGGGGTTCAGTTAGATCCAACTAAAGAATTTGAGCTAATAACTACGTTGGACACACTTAAGGTTGTGTTTGCTCAAGTATCACCTGACATGTTAGATAATCCAAAGCCCCTCAAGGGAGAGTATCATATCATAATAGAGATCAAAACTCCAAAAGGTACTTCTGTAGATCTATCAAAGACTGAAGTGATATTTACTGGAAGAACCTACGGATATTTAGGAACCGATGACAAGGGTAGAGATCTATTTGCTGGAATAGTCTGGGGATCGAGAGTTTCACTTTCGATTGGTATAGCAACGGCTGTTCTAACGGTTCTAGTGGGTATTTTCTACGGTGTTGCTGCAGCATACTTTGGAGGATGGACCGATGAGATAATGATGAGATTCCAAGAATTCATGGCTTCAATTCCGAGCTTGCCAATCCTTATCCTACTTGGTACATACTTTGGAGGCCACATACAGCTTTGGCAAATAGTTCTCTTACTTACCGTGTTCGGATGGGTAGGAATAGCGAGAGTTGCTAGAAGTATGGCATACCAGATCAAAGAGCAAACTTATGTGGAGGCTGCTATAGCACTTGGTGCAGGTACTGGTAGAATAATCTTCAAGCACATGGTTCCGCAGTTATTGCCTTACGCATTCGCTCAAATGGCACTTAGCGTTCCAGGAGCAGTTCTTGCAGAGGCATCTCTTAGCTTTCTTGGTCTTGGTGATCCAACTCAAGTAACTTGGGGACAAATCCTTCACGATGCACAAAATGCAGGAGCTGCAGTAAATGGTTATTGGTGGTGGGTAATTCCACCAGGACTTGCGATAGCTCTGGTAGCATTGACATTCGTGCTATTAGGTACTGCATTGGATAGAGTTCTTAACCCAAGACTCAGGAGATTGTGAGGTGGGTAATATGGCGAAAAAAGTCCTTGAAGTTAAGAATCTTAAGATGTATTACTTCACCTCTAGGGGTCCAGTTAAGGCCGTTGATGATGTTTCCTTTGACCTAGAAAAGGGAGAAGTAATGGGACTTGCAGGAGAGAGCGGCTGTGGAAAGTCTTCAATAGGGTTCACACTAATGGGAATGCCTCAGCCTCCCGGAAGAATTGTTGGAGGTAGCATAAAGATCGATGGAAGAGAAATAGTCGGACTTCCAGAAGATGTTCTAAGAAGAGAAATTAGATGGCAGAAAATCTCAATGATATTCCAGGGAGCTATGAATGCTCTGAACCCAGTTTATACAATAGGGTACCAAATGATTGAACCTCTAATTTATCACAAGGGAATGGACAGAGAAGAGGCATTAGACAAAGCAATGAAATATCTAGAAATGGTGGGACTTGACCCAGAGATAGTTTATCGGTATCCTCATGAACTTTCAGGTGGTATGAAGCAGAGAGTCGTTATAGCCACGGCATTACTACTTGAGCCCGACATTGTCATAGCCGACGAGCCGACAACAGCATTAGACGTTGTAGTTCAGGCTCAGATAATAAACCTCATGAAGAGACTCAAAAAGAAGCTCGGTCTTTCAATGATATTCATTACTCACGACCTTAGCATTCTCGCAGAGATAAGTGACAAAGTTGCCATAATGTACGCTGGCAAAATAGTCGAGATAGGACCCAGCGAGAAGATATACAATGAGCCAGCCCACCCATATACACAGAAACTCCTTGCTGCAATTCCAAGGTTGCATGAAGATGTTGAAAAGCTTGAGTTCATCCCTGGAAGTCCACCAAACCTCATAAATCCACCGAGCGGATGCAGATTCCACCCAAGATGCCCATATGCAATGGATAGGTGTAAACAGGAGGAACCAAAGCTTGTTGAAGTTGATAAAGATCACTATGCTGCATGTTGGCTCCTGTGAGGTGAGAGGGAATGGCTGAACCCGTGCTTAAAGTTGAAAATCTCAAAAAGTACTTTCCTGTTAGAAGAGGGCTGTTGGCTTCACTAAGAGGGGAGCCCCCAAAGTTCGTTAGGGCAGTTGATGGGGTTAGCTTTGAAGTTTACAAGCAGGAAGTGTTTGCGTTAGTTGGTGAGAGTGGTTGTGGTAAGACAACAACAGGAAAGCTCGTAATGAAGCTGTTGGAACCAACGGACGGAAAGATATACTTAGAGGGCGTAGATGTTACTGAGTTAAGAACCAAGGAGGAGATTAAGGCATACAGAAGAAAAGTACAGATGATATTCCAGGATCCGTTCAGTTCAATGAATCCAAGATTCAGGATATATGATGTCCTTGAAGAACCTCTCCTTATTCATGGAATAGGAGAAACAAGGGCAGAGAGAGAAGAGCTTATATACAAGGCCCTTGAAATGGTAAAAATAGTGCCTCCAGAAGAGTACGTTCACAGATTTCCCCACATGCTCTCTGGAGGTCAAAGGCAGAGAGTTGCAATTGCTAGGGCTCTCATCTTGAATCCAACGTTTATAGTGGCTGATGAGCCGGTCTCAATGCTTGACGTTTCTATTAGAGCAGAGATCCTGGAGCTTATGAAAGAGCTTAAGGAGAAAATGGGTGTTACCTATCTCTACATCACCCACGACCTCTCTACGGCAAGATACTTTGCTGACTGGATAGCAGTGATGTACCTTGGAAGGATAGTTGAAATGGGCCCGGCCAAGGAGGTTATAGACAACCCAATACACCCATACACAAGAGCTCTATTAGCGGCTGTTCCGGAGCCTGATCCAACAAGAAAAGACGTTATAAAGGAGCTACCGATCAAGGGTGAAGTTCCAAGTGCCGTGAACATACCACCGGGATGCAGATTCCATCCTAGATGTGTCTACTTCAAGAAGGGTCTTTGCGACAGAGAGGAGCCCAAACTCATAGAATATTCCCACAACCACTGGGTTGAGTGTCACCTGGCTGGGAAGATATAACGGTGCCGAAGATGGGAATGCTTAAAGCTTTGAGATATCCTACGATCCTAGTAGGACTTTTTCTTCTTTTTATATCCCTTGGAATAGCCTTTACAGCTATGAAATCCGAGCTTGTTGAGAAGACGCTATCAGGACAGCTTACTCCCGGAACGCACTTAGTTGGAGACAGTGATATAGTTATAATTGTTGATGCTAATTTAACGCTGTTCTCTGAAGATGCTAATGTTTCTGTTTCATGGAGGGGAAAGTATTATTCATTTGAACTTAAAAATGAAACAAGGATTTTTAAAGGACTTACGGATTTCCCTATAATAACCACGGATGGGAATGTGAAATATGAACTAACTGTTGTTGGATATTCATATCCATACTCTTGGCTTTCTCCAGTAGGTTTTGTTGTAATGATAGCTGGAAGCGCTCTTTCTTTGTTAGGGTTCGCGAGCTATCTTCAGGGAGAGATGGAAAAGGTCAAAAGGAAGAAAAGAAAAAACACTGGTGGTGGTGAAGATGTACAAGGAGCCACTTGGCGTAAGGGTGGACTTTGAAACTGGGGTAATAGAGGGAGCGAAGAAGATAGTTAGAAAGCTCAGCGACATGAAGGGATACTTTGTAGATGAAGATGCGTGGAGGGAACTCGTTGAAAAAGAGGATCCAGTAGTCTATGAAGTATATGCGATTGAGCAGGAAGAAAAGGAGGGTGACTTAAACTTTGCTACTACAGTTCTATACCCTGGAAAAGTTGGAAAAGAGTTCTTCTTTACGAAGGGCCACTTCCATGCAAAAAAGGATAGAGCAGAAGTATATGTTGCCCTCAAGGGAAGGGGCGGAATGTTGCTCCAAACCCCAGAAGGGGAGGCTAGATGGATCCCAATGGAGCCTGGAACTGTAGTTTATGTTCCTCCTTATTGGGCTCATAGAACCGTAAATACTGGAAGTGAACCTTTCATATTCTTGGCAATTTATCCTGCAGATGCTGGCCACGATTATGGGACAATAGCGGAGAAAGGATTTAGTAAGATAGTCATTGAGGAGAATGGGGAAGTCAAAGTCGTTGATAATCCAAGATGGAAGGCCTGATTATTTTACATTTTTATGTCAAAATAATGCTTTTAAACATCTCTTTTTTACACGATTTTGGTAATGCGAGATGAGGTGGAAAGTTAGGGTTCTCGTTAGGCTAAAGGAGGGCCTTAATGATCCTGAGGGAAGAGTCATTGGAAATGCACTGAAGAATCTTGGCTATAGAGTGGAGAGTCTTAAAGTGCCAAAGTGCTTTGAATTCTTCTTGGAAAGTGAAAAGCCTGAGGAAGAAGTAGAAGAGATGTGTAGAAAGCTTCTGGCTAACCCCCTAATTCATACATGGGAATACACAATTGAACCGGTGGAGTAATATGCCCAGATTTGCAGTAATAGTTTTCCCCGGGACAAATTGCGACTTTGAAACTGTTGACGCGATAAGAAAGGCGGGTGGAGAAGCGGAGAGAGTTTGGTACAAAGAGTCCATAAAAGATTATGATGGGGTTGTTTTGCCAGGCGGATTCAGTTATGCTGACTACCTAAGAGCAGGAGCAATAGCGGCGAGGCAGAAAATAATTGAAGAAGTTAGAGAACTCGCTGAGAATGGAAGTCCAGTACTTGGAATATGCAATGGGTTTCAGATTCTTACTGAGGCAGGCCTTTTGCCTGGAGCATTAAGACCAAATAAAATTCCTAGGTTTATCTGCAAATGGGTAAATCTCCGAGTTATGGACACAGAAACAGCTTTTACAAGTTTATATGAGCCTGGAGAGATAATAAGAATGCCCATAGCTCATGCTGAGGGCAATTACTATGTTGATGACCCATATAAAGTTCGCATTGTCTTTCAATATAGCGATGAAAGCGGCAAAGTGGATGAGGAGAGTAATCCAAATGGCTCTGTGATGAATATAGCAGGAGTGGCAAATGAAAAGGGAAACGTCCTTGGTATGATGCCACATCCAGAAAGAGCTAGTGATATTTTCCTTGGAAGCGAAGACGGTCTTAAAGTATTTAGAAGTATGGTTGAGTGGGTTAAGAGATAGAATTTTTTCATTATTCTTTTTGCAGAGGACTTCTATTAGACATTTTTCTGTAAAAATAAGTCTTAAAAATGGGATTATTTTTACATTAATTCGTCAATAAAAAGGAGGGTTTCCCATGTTTCCTCATGAAGAAAAATTCATACGTGAGAGACTTGGAAGGGAGCCAAACGAGTTGGAATGGTCAATGCTCGAAGTTATGTGGAGCGAGCATGCCTCCTATAAGTCGAGCAGGCCGTGGCTTAAGCTTCTCCCAACTAAAAATGAGCACGTGATTCTTGGCCCCGGGGAAGACGCCGGGATAATAAAGTTCGATGAAGAAACGTGGATAGTTGCAGGTATAGAAAGCCACAACCATCCCTCTGCAGTAGAACCTTATGGAGGGGCTGCTACTGGAGTTGGGGGGATAGTTAGAGACATCTTGTGTATGGGGGCGAGGCCAATAGCCCTTCTTGACCCGATACGCTTTGGACCTCTTGAGAAAGATAGGAATAGGTACCTCTTTGAGTATGTGGTTAAGGGGATAGCGGATTATGGAAACAGGATAGGGGTGCCAACGGTTGGAGGAGAAACTGAGTTTGATGAGAGCCTGGATGGGTACACCTTAGTTAACGTTGCATGCATCGGGATAATGAAACCAGAACATTTGGTTCACAGCTATGTAACCGAGTCCGGGCTTAAGCTAATTTTAGTAGGGAACAGAACAGGTAGGGATGGCATCCATGGAGTAACATTTGCTAGTGAAGAGCTAAGCGAGAACGCGGAAGAGGAAGACAGATCTGCCGTCCAGATTCCAGATCCATTCACGGAAAAGTTGCTAATAGAGGCAACTCTTGAAGCTGTGTATACAGGCAAAGTTAGAGCCCTTAAAGATCTTGGAGGTGGAGGTTTAACATGTGCTGCTTCAGAAATGGCTGGAAAAAAGGGATTTGGGGCAATAGTCTATGCAGATAGGGTGCCTCTTAGAGAGCCAGGGATGAATGTCATTGAAGTTATGATATCCGAAAGCCAGGAAAGAATGTTGCTAGCTGTTAAGCCCGAGGACGTGGAAGATATAGGAAAGATATTCGAGAAGTACGAGCTTGAATGGACGGTTGTTGGGGAGATAATAGAGGAGCCGAGATTCATAGTTTACTGGCACGGTGAGAAAGTTGCAGATCTTCCAATAGATCTTCTGACGGACGTTCCTGTAATTAAATGGCCAACAAAACCGTATAGTGTTGAGAAAGAAGTTGAGACGCCAAGCATAAGCCTTGAGGAGGCCTTCGAGAAGGTATGGAGAAGTCCCAACATAATATCCAAAAGGTGGGTATGGGAGCAGTATGATCATGAAGTTCAAGGGAGGACAGTGGTTAAGCCCGGCTTTGATGCTGCAGTCCTTAAAATAAACGACAGCTATGGCCTAGCCTTTGTTGCCGATGGAAATCCCGGTCACAGTTATCTCAACCCATACCACGGGGCTATGGGTGCTGTTGCTGAAGTTGTGAGGAACTTAGTCAGTGTTGGAGCTAGGCCTCTAGCCTTGATAGATAATCTGAACTTTGCCTCTCCTGAGAGACCTGAGGTTTACTGGGCCTTTGGAGAAACCGTTAGAGGCCTTGCGGATGCTGCTAGGGCATTTGGCTTGGCTTATGTTAGTGGAAACGTTAGCTTTTATAATGAGATTGTTGACAGGCCAATAAAGCCTACCCCGGTAGTTGCCGGTCTTGGGAAGGTCAAGCTTGAGAAGATACCGGGAGGCCCAGAGGAAGGGGACTTAGTGGCTATAATAGGAGAGACAAGAAGGGAACTCGGTGGTTCTGAACTCTATAGGATTTTGGGCATTAAAGAAGGAATTGCGCCAAGAGTTTACCTTGAAAAAGAAAAAAGGAACGCAGAGGCAGTTTTAAGGCTGATAAATGAAGGATTAGTAAGCTTTGTCCATGATGTCTCAAAGGGTGGTCTAGCCATTGCATTGGCTGAGCTCTCTTCGTGGTTTAACGTTGGACTTAAGGCGGAATTCTCAACAGATCTTAAGCCGATAGATTTTGCATTCAGCGAAAGCCATGGGAGATATCTCCTAACGATTCCTGAAGAAAATTTGGATATTGTTAAGGAATTTGTTCCGGTCAAAGTAGTTGGTAGAGTTGGGGGAGAGAGCTTTGCTATTAAAATCAACAGAGAAAAAGTCGAGAAGAGCTTGGAGTGGCTCTCGGACATTTACTGGAATGAGTTATATCGGATCATGGATTGAATCTCTCGTACCATCTTAGTGCTAGGAATAGGACTATGAAAAATACCGTTATGTAGTAGCTTACTTGGTATGGGACATAGCCAAGAATCCCGAATGTATATAGGATAGTTAGGGGAATAACGAGGGCAAGTAAGAGACGGTAGAGCTTTTTCTTTTCCATATTTCTCCCTCTGCTAAAACTCTAGGATTTTCTTCAATGCTAGAGGAAGCCTCCTAGCAACGTCCATAGCAGTGAATGCTTCCCCCATTTCTTCTTTTGTTAAATCTCCTGCATATCCAACCAAAAATGTTCCAGCAGCAGCCGCTCTTAGTTGGCTGTTCCCTAATGCTAAAAACGCTCCTACGGTTCCAGCTAAGATATCTCCAGTTCCGCCCGTAGTCATACCTCTGTTTCCTGTTTTGTTGTATAGCCAAGTCTTGCCATCGCTTATTATATCGTACTCGCCCTTCAGAATTATTGTTCCACTAATCTCCCTAGCCTTCTCCATTACTATTCTCGCCTTCTCTTCTAGGCTCCCTTCTGGCTTTATTCCGAAAAGCTTTGAGAACTCTCCTGCATGAGGAGTTAATATGAAGGTTTTGTCCGCAAGTACTTCTAAGTGTTCTGAGATTATCTTAAGCCCATCGGCATCTATAACTACTGGTTTTTCTACTTTTTCAATGAACTCTCTAACAAAAGCTTTTGTCGGCTCACTAATGCCCAATCCTGGCCCTATAACTACTGCATCCACTTTCTCTGATATCTTTAGGGCTTCGTCAACATGTCTTGCTGTTAAGTTATCTCCTTTCACTTCCCTTATTATCAGGTCTGGATCATTTATCTTGCGCGAGACTCTCTCTGGCGTTAGAAGAAACACTAAGTCTACAAGATAACTTGCCGCCTTTGCTGCTAAATATGGGGCTCCATAGTAGTTTTCACTCCCTCCAATTACCAGTAGCTTTCCATTTTGTCCCTTGTGGCTTCCCTTTCTTCTGAATGCAAACTTGACATGTGCAGGTCCCACTAAGTGGTAGAGCTCCTTGGGATAGCCTATTTTTACTACTATCCTTTCAAACCCTTCGTATTCCTCCTTGTCCCATTGAAATGTGACAGCAAAATCAGCTTTTACCATTATTTCGCTTGGATAACCACTTGGCAAGTCAATACTGACGATTTTGACCTTTCCGGAGTGTTCGTTTATCTTTTCTATTGCACTCTTTATTGGCTCTCTTGGTGTTCCTTTAGTTCCGGCTCCAAGAAGGGCATCAACTATAACATCGAATTCACTCAAATCCAGCTCTTTTATCTGACTCGAATCCTTGAGTATCCTTATATTTACAAAGTCGAGGTTTTTGAGTATATTCCAATTAAGCTTGGCCTCTTCGCTTCTTATTTTTGTTTCTTCCCCTACCAGGAACACTGTTACACTGTTCTCATAGCTTAAGTGCCTTGCAACTACGAAACCATCTCCTCCATTGTTTCCTGTTCCACAGAACACTGCAATTTTTAGACCTTTTCCATATTTTTCTTCAATAATCCTTGCAACTCCTGCTCCTGCGTTTTCCATAAGTTGAAACGGTGTGATTCCAAGCCATTTGGCATTGATGTCCCAGATATAAACGTCCTCTATCCTCATGGTGCTCCCCAATTATATGAAAAAATAGTGGAATATAAGCATGACCATCTAGAATTAATTTCTGGATGAGGAAAGAAGTTCCTTGAGAGCAAATCTTAATATTCCGCCGGCTTTTATGTACTCGACTTCAATGGGTGTTTCGAGTCTAACTATTGCCTCAAACTCTATCTTTTCTCCATTGGGCCTCTTTGCTATGACCTTTACGATTTTCCCTGGATATAGGTCGTTAAGTCCTTTTATTGTGTATACTTCATCCCCTTTAAGGAGACTTCTGGTTGTTGGATCCTTAAACTGGAGGGGGAGTATTCCCATGCCAACTAAGTTACTCCTATGTATCCTCTCGAAGCTCTCGGCTATTACCGCCCTGACTCCGAGAAGTGCGGGTCCTTTTGCAGCCCAGTCTCTACTACTACCAACTCCGTACTGTTTTCCGGCAATTATTATTACAGGGATTCCTTCTTTTCTGTATCTCATTGCGGCCTCGTAAACACTCATCTCTTCTCCGGTTGGCCAGTAGACCGTTTTGAACCTCGCAAATGTTCCGCGCATCATGACCTCATGGTTGCCCCTTCTAGCTCCGTAGGTGTGGAGGTTTTTGACACCAAGTGATCTTAAGTACTTGCCAGCTGGACTTTCGGAGTCTATCTTTCCAGCTGGACTTATGTCATCAGTACTGATTCTATCTCCAAGCATTATTAGAACTCTTGCATTTTCAATGTCTCCTTTTATCGGTTCGAGCTCAAAGAACGGGGGCTTCCTTATATACGTCGACTTCTCATCCCACTCGTACAGTTCTCCCGAATTCGCCTTAATTACCTTCCAACTTTCGCTCTCAAAGAGGTTTTCATAGACTTCTCTGAACATGTCTTCTCCAATTTCGCTTTCTAACGCCTTTATCTCTTCCCTAGTTGGGAATATGTCCCGAAGATATACTGGTCTTCCATTTGGATCATAGGCTATTGGCTCATTTTCAAAGTCTACATTAATCCTTCCTGCTATCGCAAATGCGACAACCAGGGGTGGGCTGGCTAGGTAGGTGTGCTCTATTTTTGGATTTATCCTCCTTCTAAAGTTTCTGTTTCCACTGATGACAGCCGTGGCAGTTAGACCACTGTCTATGGCTTTCTCAACCTCATCCTTCAATGGTCCACTGTTTCCTATACAGCTTGCACACGCGAATCCATTCACATGGAATCCTAGTGCTTCTAGATAGCTCATTAATCCCAGCTTTTCTAAGTATTTAACAACAACCCTGCTACCTGGAGTGAAGCTTGTTTTTACCCATGGTTTTACTTTGAGACCAAGTTCAACAGCTTTCTTTGCTAGGAGAGCCGCTGAGAGGATGTTGTAGGGATTTGATGTGTTTGTGCAACTGGCTATTGCGGCGAGTGCGACTATGCCGTCCTCTACCTCAGTCTCGGCGTTTTCAATTAATATCTTAATTTTCTTCCTGCTATCTTTAAACTGTTCTTTTGCTTTTCTAAGGGGTATTCTGTCTTCTGGATGATGTGGTCCTGCTATGGAGGGTTCAACTTTAGATAGGTCCACTCTTATCTTTTCATCGAATTTGGGCTCGTTTTCTCTAAACAACATGTTCATTTTTGTATACTTCTCAACGAATGCTGCCTTCTCCTTTCCTCTCGTTAGTGAGATGAATCGAAGTGTTTCCTCATCAATTGGAAAGTATCCTACTGTTGCTCCGTTTTCGGGAGTCATGTTTGCTATTACAGCTCTGTCAAATGATGTAAGTGCCTCAAGATTTCCTGTATACTCCAGGAATTTTCCTACGACTCCTTTTTTCCTTAGCTTTTCGGTGATTGTCAAAACGATGTCTGTGGGGGTTACTTCTGGGGCGGGCTCTCCCTCAAGAATCACCCCAACGACTTCTGGAACTCTCATATAATAGGGTTGACCTAAAAGTGCGGCTTCCGCCTCTATTCCTCCTACACCCCACCCAAGAACTCCTATTCCATTAACCATCGGAGTGTGGCTGTCGGTTCCTAAGACCGTATCTGGATAAGCGATACCGTTTTCATAGAACACTATCCTGGCTAAATGCTCAACGTTTATCTGATGTATTATTCCCTTTCCTGGTGGAACAACTCGAAAGTTCTTAAATGCACTAGATGCCCACTTGAGTAGTGAGTATCTCTCCCTATTTGCCTCTAACTCTGCTTTCATGTTTTCGCGGAGGGAATATCTGGTTCCGTGGTACAGAACTATTAGGGAGTGATCTATTACCAGCTCGACGGGTATTAGGGGGTTTACTTTCGTTGGATCTCCTCCCTGCTCAGCAACGTGATCTCTCATTGCTGCTAAATCAACGACCGCTGGAACGCCTGTGTAGTCCTGCATTATTATCCTTGCAGGATAAAACGGGATTTCTCCTTTCCTCTCAAAGACGTTTGCTAGATGTTCCTCTGTTACAATGCCATTACCAATGTGTCTTAAAATGTTTTCAACAAGAATTCTAAGGGAGTATGGGAGAGAATGGACGTCATATCCTTCTCTCTCGAGCTTATTTAAGCTGTAGAATTTAATCCCTTCTCTCTCTTCTAAATACATCATTCATCCCCCTCAATGGCTTTTATAACCTCGTTTGTGAACTCTTCGGTGCTCAAAGCTTTTTGCTTGTCTTTTGCCAAATCGGCTGTAACTTTCCCAGATTCTATGGTTTTTCTAACGGCTTTCCTTATGAGATCGGCAGCCTCCTCCCATCCGATATATTCTAGTAATAGGGCAACGCTTAGTATAGCTGCTGAGGGGTTTGCTATCCCCTTTCCTGCTATATCTGGGGCTGTTCCGTGAACTGGCTCGGCGAGTGCTATGTGATCTCCTAGATTTAGGCCTGCAGCCATGCCTACTCCGCCAACGAGTGCGGCCGCTGCGTCGCTTATGTAGTCTCCGTTGAGGTTAGGTGTCACTATTATATCATATGCCCATGGTTTGAGGATTATCTGCTGAAACATGTTGTCCGCTATTCTGTCGTTTACTAGTATTTTCCCGGGTTTTTCTTCTCCTATGCTGATGTAATCTCCGAATTCCTTCTCTGCAACTTCATAGCACCATTCCCTGAATGCTCCTTCTGTGAACTTCATTATGTTTCCTTTATGCATTATCGTAACACTCTTTCTTTTTTTGTCAATTGCCCACTGTAGTGCCTTTCTCATAATCCTCTGAGTTGCGAATTTTGATATTGGCTTAAGGCTAAGTCCAGAATCTTCCCTTACTTTTATCCCAAATTCTTCCTCAAGAAACTTCATGACTTTTTTAGCTTCTTCGCTAAAGGCTTTCCATTCGATTCCTGCATAAACGTCTTCTGTGTTTTCTCTAAATATTATAAAATCAACATGTTCCGCGTATGCAAATGGAGTTGGAGCGCCGTAATATTTAACTGGCCTTACGTTGGCATATAGGTCAAGTACTTTCCTTAATGTAACGTTTAAGCTTCTGTGTCCGCTTCCTACTGGAGTTTCGAGAGGTCCTTTTATGGCAACCTTCGTTAGTGCTATTCCCTCTATGGTTTCCTGGGGCAGTAACTCTCCTCTTTCTTTTAGCGCCTTTTTTCCTGCCAGAAGCTCCCACCATATTATTTTTCTTTTTCCGCTGTACGCAACTTCCGTTGCCTTGTCTGCAACTTTTAGTGCCGATGGTATGACTTCCCTTCCTATTCCGTCTCCTTCTATGTAAGCTATGATCGGCTCATTTGGAACTCTGAGCTTTCCATTTTTAACTTCGATTATTTTACCCTCTTGGGGAAGCTCCATATAGCCACCTCCTAAAAGTTATGGAGAGAAGAGTGAGGGAGTTATTCTCTCATCTCTATTGGAACGTATTTTTTGCCAACCTCCCCAACATATTGGAGCCTCGGCCTGATTAGTCTGTTGTGAGAAATATACTCAGCTAGATGAGCTGTCCACCCTGCTATTCTGCCCATCGCGAATATTGTTGTGTACAGCTCTATTGGGATTCTCATTGCATGGAACACTATACCTGACCAATAGTCAACATTTATACTAACCCCTTTTTTGCTTAGGTGTTCTTGAACCAATGCTTCCAGCTTTTCGGCTATTGCGTATAATCTTTTATCTCCGAGCATCTTTGCATATTTTTTGAATATCCTAGCTCTTGGGTCGTACGTTTTGTAGACTCTATGGCCTGCTCCCATTATCTTTCTCTTTTCTTTCAGGGCGTTAAAAAACCATTCTTCGACCTTCTCTGGACTTCCTATCTCCATGAACTGCTTTATTGCTCCTTCAACAGCACCCCCATGAAGAGGTCCCTTTAGCGCTCCTATTCCTGCAACTATTGCGGAGTAATAGTCACTTAGCGTTGAGCCGACTGTCATAACTGTTAGGGTTGAGGCGTTTATCTCATGCTCTGCATACAGAATCAAGGCTACGTCCATAGCTCTTTCCCACTCTTTGGGGGGCTCTTCTCCGTGTAGCATGTACAAAAAGTTTGCTGCATGGCTGAGTTTTTTGGAAGGTTCAATGGGTTCAAGTTCATTCCTAAGTCTGTACATAGTTGCAACTATTGTGGGGATTTTTGCGGTAATGCTGATTCCTTTTTTTAATACGTCCTCCATTGTTGCACTTGGTTCCCCATTTAAATTCCCAAGGAATGAAACGGCAGTTCTCAAAACTCCCATAGGATGGGCTGCTCTGGGCATCTTTTCTAACAAATCGAGAAGTTCGGAGGGTAGCTTTCTATTTTTCACAAGGTTTTCTGAAAATTCTTTGAGTTCCCTCTTTGTTGGTAGCTTTCCAAACCATAGGAGATACGTGACTTCTTCAAACGTACTCAGCTCGGCCAATTCCTCTATGCTGTAACCTCTATAGTAAAGCCTTCCTCCTCTGCCATCTATATAGCATATGCTCGATTGATCTATGTAAACATTTTCAAGACCCCTAATTGTTGTGCTCACGACTTATTTCACCTCCGAAGGTTTTCGGATATCATTATACTTTATATTATTATTGGACAATTTTTGGTAAAATGTGCAATAGATCTTGATGTTTGTAAAGTATAATTTTGGATACATGTTTAAAATATGCACATTTTATGATAGATAAATAAAGAAAAGTGTGAAATCATCATATTAAAAAAATTTTCGTTAATATTGTTTATTTATTGGAGAATATTCTAAGTTAATGTGCATTAATGTCCAGCGATACATTTTCGAACATTATTAGGTTAATTAGCTAATTTTGTCAAAATATTTTAGACCAAAATAGAAAAATATAAAAAATATTCCTGTATCACTATGAGGGATAAATTGAGAAGGGTAGAGAGCCATGAGGTTCAACGATGATAAGGACTTTTCGGCGTGCGGTATTTTTGGCATAATGGACAGGGCAGGGAGAAGGTTCAGCGGAAAGCTCATAGTAGAAGCTATGTCTCTAATGAAGGTTAGAGGAAATGGTCTTGGAGCAGGATTTGCTGTTTATGGCCTTTACAAGAAGTTCAAGGAGTACTATGCCCTTCACATAATGCTTGACAACAAAGATGCAAAGGAAAAAGTGTACAGTTATATAAGTGCAAACTTTGACATAATCTATGAGGACGAGATCCCTGTAAATGACAAGGCGAATGTAGTTGATCCCCCCAAATTTATAAGGTATTTTGTTGCTCCAAGAAAGAAAGGTACGGAGAAGTCCCTTAGTGACGAGGACTATGTAATAAAAAAGGTCATGTATGTTAACAGACACATCGAGGGGGCTTACATAATTTCATCTGGAAAGAACATGGGGGTTTTCAAGGGAGTGGGGTTTCCAGAGGATATTGCAGATTTCTTCATGATAGAGGAGTACAGGGGGTATATTTGGACTGCACATACTAGATTTCCAACGAACACCCCTGGCTGGTGGGGAGGGGCACACCCCTTTAGCATTCTTGATTGGAGTGTTGTCCATAACGGTGAAATAAGCTCTTACGGTACAAATAAGAGATATTTAGAGATGTATGGATATTACAGCACTTTAAAAACGGATACTGAGGTTATGGCATACATTTTTGACCTCCTCATGAGAAGACAGGGGCTTCCAATAGAGGTTGTTGCAAAGATCCTTGCTCCTCCAATGTGGGATGAAATAGAAAGGATGTCCGAGAAAGAGAGAAAATTCTACAAGGCTCTCAGGATGACATATTCACCGTTGCTAGTTAATGGCCCCTGGGCTGTTATAGTCGCCAGACATGGAGAAATGTTCGGGCTTACGGATAGAATAAGACTCAGACCCTTAACTGCCGCGGAGAGGGGAAGTCTGTTCATGATATCATCGGAGGAAGCTCCAATAAGGTATCTCTTTCCGAAAGTTGACAAAGTTTACACTCCTTATGGTGGAGAACCAATAGTTGCGAGACTTGAAAAAGATGTTAAAAAATTCGTAGAGGGTGAAATAACGTGATATCCCACGTACTTCCGGAATTTTTGGTTGAGAGGGACGATGAGAGGTGCATAAAGTGCGGTGCTTGTGTGTACCAGTGCCCCTTTGGAGTGCATCAGTGGAATGAGGACAAGACAGACATACTTATTGACTACACCAAGTGCGTTGGCTGTCAGAGGTGCGTTGTGTTCTGCCCTACAGATGCCTTAATAGTTAGGCCGTATCCTGGCTCCTACAGACCAAATGCTTACTGGACCAAGGATATAATCACGGACATAAAGAGGCAGGCAGAAGGTGGGGGAGTTCTTCTTACAGGAACTGGGAACGATAAACCCTACAAGGTTTACTTTGACCATATTCTATTGAATGCATCCCAAGTTACTAATCCTCCAATAGACCCGTTAAGGGAGCCTATAGAGCTGAAGACATTCATAGGGAGGAAGCCAAGGCAGTTGGAAATTGATCCAGAGAACATTGAAATAAAAACAGAAATTCCTCCCAATCTTGAAATAGAAGCTCCAATAATGTTTGCCGGAATGAGCTATGGAGCCCTCAGCTACAATGCTTTTCTTGCAATAGCGATGGCTGCTAAGGAATTTGGGACCATGTTTAGTACTGGCGAAGGTGGCTTGCCACCTGAGCTCAGGAAGAAGTACGGGGATCATGCAATAGTTCAAGTAGCAAGTGGAAGATTTGGGGTTGATCCAGACTACCTTAACTCCGCTGCGGCCATAGAGATAAAGATAGGTCAGGGAGCAAAGCCGGGCATTGGAGGTCATCTGCCGGGGGAGAAGGTTACTGAGGGAATTGCTAGAACAAGAATGATACCACCTGGAACAGATGCTCTTTCTCCAGCTCCCCACCATGATATTTATTCAATTGAAGATCTGGCAACCTTGATACATGCAATAAAAGAGGCAACGAATTATGAAAAGCCTGTATTTGTTAAAGTTGCAGCTGTACATAACATAGCGGCTATTGCAAGCGGTATAGCTAGGGCTGGAGCAGATGCAATAGTTATAGACGGATTTAGAGGAGGAACGGGAGCGACACCAAAGATAATCAGGGATCACGTCGGGATCCCCATCGAACTTGCGTTGGCAGCAGTGGATAGGAGATTAAGAGAGGAAGGAATTAGGCATGAGGTCTCAATAATAGTCTCGGGAGGGATTAGGAATTCTGCAGATGTTGTGAAGGCGATAGCGTTGGGTGCTGATGCTGTGTACATAGGAACCGCTGCCCTAATAGCAATTGGGTGTACAATGTGTCAGAAGTGCTACACGGGCAAGTGTCCCTGGGGCATAACAACTCAAGATCCGGTTTTAATGAGGAGATTGAGCCCCAAAGCCGCGTCTAAGAGATTGGTAAATCTTCTAAAGGCGTGGAGTTTGGAAATAAAGGAGATGCTTGGTGCAATGGGAATTAATGCTGTTGAAAGCCTTCGCGGGAATAGAGAACATCTTAGGGGAATTGGGCTGGAGAAATGGGAGCTTGAAGTTTTAGGAATTAAGGGGGCGGGAGAATGAGTTTGGAAATTGGGATTGTAAACCCCTACCTGGAGAGAGTGAGGAAGTTAGATGACCTGAGCTCCTACATATTGAAATTTGAAAGTGGCGTTGCCGAGATAAATGCAAGGGATTTAACTCATAAGGAGGTCAACGACCTAATAAGGGAGTGCGTCATAAGAGGAGCTAAAAAAATAATTTTGAGAAACGTTTTTGGGCAGAGGTTCATTGGCACAAGGCTTGCTCTAAACGGTATCAAAGTTGAAATTGAAATACACGGCATCCCAGGGAACGACCTAGGTGCGTTTTTAGCGGGACATAGGATTGTTGTTTATGGAAATGCTCAGGATGGTGTCGGGAACACCATGGATTCTGGTGAAATAATAGTACATGGAAGGGCAGGAGACGTCGTCGCAATGAGCATGAGGGGTGGAGAAATTTACATACGAGACGGCGTTGGCTACAGGGCTGCAATCCACATGAAGGGATACATGGAAAGAAACCCAATCCTTGTGATAGGACAAAGTGCTCAAGATTTCCTTGGGGAATATATGGCGGGTGGAAGGGTTGTTGTGTTTGGAATTGGAATTAAAAGGCACAGGGCTAGATACATAGGCACAGGGATGCATGGTGGGAGAATACTAATAAGGGGAACTGTTGAAGAGCACCAGCTTGCGAAGGAAGCTACATTCTCTCAACTGACAGAAGAGGATTGGAAACTAATTGAAAAATCTGCAGAGAAGTTCTGCAATTACTTTGGTTGTGAGAAAGACGAAATTATTGAGGGCGATTGGAAAGTCGTGGCGCCGAAAAGCAAGAGACCTTATGGAGCCCTATATTCTGGCGAATGAAACTTTTTGTTTTATTTGCAACATTACAATTCTTTTTGTAATATCAATTACAAAAGAAATAAAAATATGTTATTTTTGGTAAATTTTGGTGACAAACATGAAAGTCGTGCTAGCTTACTCTGGTGGTCTCGATACATCGGTAATACTCAAGCTCATGCAGGAAAAACTTGGGGCTGAAGTTGTTACTGTAACGGTAGATGTCGGTCAGAAAGACGATTTTGAAAAGATTGAGGAAAAAGCATACAAGTTTGGGGCAGTTAAACACTATTACATTGATGCCAGGGAAGAATTTGCAAATAATTATGTGTCAAAGGCTATAAAAGCCAATGCACTATATGAGAAAGCTTATCCGCTAGCTACGGCCCTGGCAAGGCCGTTGATTGTTGAGAAGCTTGTAGAGATTGCCAAAAAAGAGGGAGCCAATGTTATAGCTCACGGCTGTACTGGAAAAGGAAATGATCAGGTCAGGTTTAACCTTGGAATAAAGGCCCTCATGCCAGAAGCTGAGATTCTCCAGCCAGTTGCAGAATGGAATCTCACCAGGGACTGGGAAATGGAGTATGCAAAAAAACATGGAATACCTGTAAGCGACAAAATTTACAGTATCGATGAGAACATCTGGGGGAGGAGCATAGAGGGAGGGGTTTTGGAGGATCCTTTTGCAGAGCCACCTGAGGAAGTCTTTGAGTGGACAGTTTCTCCAGCAAAGGCCCCCAACGAGCCAGAATATATAATGCTGGAATTTGAAAATGGTATACCTGTTGCTTTGAATGGAGAGAAAATGCCTCTCCTTGAGCTCATCATTAAGCTGAATGAGATCGCTGGAAAACACGGAGTAGGGAGGATAGACCACATTGAGGACAGGACCGTTGGAATCAAGAGCAGGGAAGTTTATGAAGCACCAGCAGCAGTTACTATAATAAAGGCCCATTACGACCTTGAAAAGCTCACACTAACCAAGTGGCTCATCGAGTTTAAAGACATCGTGGATTCAAAATGGTCTTGGCTGGTTTACAATGGGCTCTGGTATGAACCCCTCAGGCATGCTTTAGAAGGGTTCATAGAGGAGGCCGAGAAGGCTGTTAATGGAGAAGTCAAGGTGAAGCTTTGGAAGGGCAATGCGATAGTAGTGGGAAGGACATCAGACAACGCCCTTTATGATATAAAAGTTGCAACCTACGAGAAGTTCAGTAGCTTTGATCAGAAGCTCGCCAAGGGCTTTATTGAGCTCTTTGGAATGCAGAGTGTTCTGGCCTACAATGTCATGCACGGGGTTAAAACTATAACAACAATAGACGAGCTCAAAGAAGCTTTAAAGGAAGCTGAAAAGCTTGCTGGCTGATGCACTATTTTCACTTCTAAATATTTTGCAGTGGTGAATACAATGTACCGGAAAGCTCTTCTGGGCGAAACAAATGAGCTTGCTCTTAAATATATCTCTTCAATGGAAGAAGACAGGGAAATCGTGGGAGAGGTTATAGAGTGTCTAATTGCTCATGTTAAAGGTTTACTTCATTCTGAGCTAATACCTCCAGACAAGGGCGAACTCATTCTAATGGAACTTTTAGAGCTTAAGAAGAATCCTGAACCTCTCTTTTCGATAGAGGCTGAGGACATTCATGAGGCGGTTGAGATATATCTAAAAAAGAAAATAGGGGGAGATGAAGGCTATCTGCCTCTTGGCAAAAGTAGAAACGATCACGTTGCGTGTGCTCTTAGGCTTAAAACAAAGAAAATCCTAAAAGAGCAGATAAAAGAAGTTCTCTCGCTTCGAAAAGTCCTAATTGAAAAGGCCAAGGAGAACTTGCAAACTTTGATGCCCTCCTTTACTCATCTTCAGCCAGCCCAGCCATCAACCTTTGCTCACTATCTGTGCTCTATAGTAGAAACACTTGAGATGTATACGGACATGCTTTTCTTTGCACTGAAAGTAGTTGACAAATCACCCCTTGGAGCTGGAGCGATCGGTGGAACCACGGTACCGCTCGACAGGGAATACATCGGGAAGCTATTATTTTCTAGTGTAGTTGAGAACTCTATATATGCCACAAGTAGTAGAGACTTTCTAGCCGTGGCGTGCTCTGCGGATGTGTTACTGTCAATATCCCTTTCCAGGGTTGCTGAGGATCTAATTATATTTTCAACTCCCAACTTTAACTACATCCAACTTCCCAGGGAGCATTTAGCGACTAGTAGTATGATGCCCCAGAAGAAGAATCCCGTTACAATGGAGGTTGCCAGAGCATGGGGCGGTGAGGCACTTGGTCACTTCGTGGCTTTGATGACAATATTAAAGGGTCTTCCGACTGGATACAACTTGGACATGCAGGAAGCCAACAAGCATGCCCTCAAAATACTGCAGGGAACCCTTGAAACGCTCAGAATATTTAAAAACGCTTTCGAGGGAATTAAGATTAATCCAGAAAACATGATTAGGGACTCGAAAGTGTTCCCAATACTCGCAACGGACATTGCTGAAAAAATTGCTTTAGCGACTGGGAAACCATATAGGGATGTTTATGTGGAGATTGCTTCGATTATACGGGATTCTGAGAGTGTAGAGGAGTTCTATTCGAGAATATCTAAAAAGTATGGAATAGATGTTTCACTTGAGGAGGGCATTCTGAAGCCTGTTTTGGGGTCTCCAGATCCCGAACAGGTTAAAAATTTCCTGTGGAGGGCCGAGAAAAAATTGGAGGAAGACTCTAGAAAATTGAAGGAGATATAGGTTATGTCCGTCTTTATTTTGTTATATTTGCAACATTTAAATTACAATATAACAAAAAAAGTTACAAAAGTGATTTAAATCTTACAAATGTCATGGCTAGGGGAGGTTAAATAATGAAGATAGGGATAACTTTCACAATACTCAGAAAGGAGGAGCTCATGCTCAAAAAAAGGGCGGAGAAGTTTGGGGAAGTTGTAATGCTTAATGATAGGGAGATTGTGTTCCCTGGTGACTTTGATGTGGATGTCGTAATAGTTAGAGATGTTAGCCATTTCAAGGCTCTCTACATTTCCAAGCTCTTTGAGGAGAATGGCATACCTACAGTTAACCCCCACTGGCTTATCTATGAAGCGGGGGACAAATTGCTCGCAACCTTAAGACTCGCCAAAAAAGTCCCAGTTCCGGAGTGGGCGGTCGCCTTTGACAAAGAAAGTGCCGTGATTGCTGCCAGAAAGCTTGGTTACCCTGTAGTGTCGAAGCCTGTTTTTGGGAGCTGGGGAAGGTTAATAGCTAAGATAGAAAATGACAATGTTGCAGAGGGGATATTTGAGCATAGGGAGTGGATGGGTAATCCGCTCTATAAAGTCTATTACCTTCAGAAATTTGTCGAGAAGCCCGGTCGTGATATAAGGGCAATAGTCATTGGGGGCGAGTTTGTAACGGCAATATATCGCTACTCAAGTCACTGGATAACCAACGCTGCTAGGGGGGCGAAAGCTGAACCTTGTGAAGATGAGGAAGTTAGAGAGCTGGCTATTAAGGCATGGGAAGCTTTTGGTGAGGGAGCGTTAGCTATTGACATCTTTGAGAGCAGGAAGGGCTTACTCGTTAACGAGGTCAACCCTACAATGGAATTCAAATCTGCCTATGAGGCTACAAAGGCAGATATTGCTGGTAAACTTGTCGAATACGCTGTGAGCATTGCAAAAAGGTAAAAAAGAGGGCTCACTCTCCAATGTTAATTCCTAGAATGATGTCTGTTTTCCCACCTGAAACTCCCTTGAGTCTGAAAAGTGCCGTCCAGGATTTGTGGGGAATTCCAGAGTCATAGTCCCAATCGAAGTAGTCATCATCTAGCAGGATCGTAAATCCGATCCCACCCATTGGGTCATCATCGTCTCCCCACTTCTCAAGGTCTTCCTCCCATCCCTGGTATTCAAAGTAAATGAACGGGGTCTGGGGAGCATTGAGGTCTAAAATCGTTGCATTGAACTTTAACTCTCCCTTATTCCCCTCAACTATCCCTCTTTTTAGGCCTTTTTCGAGAACACATTTGCCGGCTGAAAACGATGAAATGTTGAATACTGTGTTTTTGGCTTTCTTTAGCATTACCTTCTCGTAGCGTGGAAATACGTAGGACGTACCTGAGGGAACGAGTGGGTAGACATGAACCTTTGAGTCTGGTATATTCTTGTATTTTTCGAGCTTTTCAAACCCTGTGCAGGCTCTAGTATAGAAGTAATACTCATCCTCAAACTCGTCCGTATCCTTGATGAACCTAACGCTGTGGAGAGTTATTTTTGCAGCAGTCTTTTTCAAGGTTCTTGGCACTTCGACTTCATATATAAAGTACCTAACTAACATGTTTCCATTGTCGGAAATGACCTCTATCTCTCTTCCATTTGGATACCTGCCAGCAGTAATTCCCGTGCTGGCTATTCCAACTTTATCAGGTTTTGCCCCTATAAGCCAGTTAAAGACATTTCCCCACTCTGTACTGATGCCTTGCCCAGATGCCAATAAGTAACTTGTTTTTGCAGCATCATATCCCCACTTTGCCGCTGTTCCTAGCTCAGCAGTTGCCAGTCCTACTGCTAGATCTATTAGCATTCCCGCTCCGAGCGTTACATATTCTCCGGGATCGTCATTGTCCCATGCAACGGTTTTCAGGATTATGGATCTGTACTCTGAGGTTTCATTTAGTGGCATTGAGAAAACTGGATATCCGTTTATAAACCGGTAACTTATGTTCCCCAAGGCCTGTGGAACGTGGTAGAGAAGTCTGCTTTTATCCTCTGCTTCCACCCATCTAACCATTGGATATCCAAAAGTATAGACGGGTCCATATGTGAATGCTGGACCGTTTTTGTGTCCATAAGCGTAAGCCCATGATGCTATCTGAATTTCTCCCTCTCTGTCGTCTTTGTTGCCTTTTATGTATATGTCTTCCACTACTATAACGAGGTACCTCTCAACGTCTTTATCTACCACTATTCCCTCCCTGGCATCGACTATAATGTTGCTTTTCTTTGGAAATCTTATATTGGCTCGGGGGCTTGATATCCATGTAAGAAATTCCCTCTTCCCGATGTATCTAAAAGAATTCTCAAATGTGTAGTCTACTCTCAATGTCCCTCCCCTGCTGAGAATTTTCCCCCTTCCGGAACTGAGTAGCTTTCCATCTCTCTTCCTATAGAGTTTCCATACCAGCCCATTTATGGAGATGTAGTACTCTTCACTGCCATCCATGTCGGTGTCTATGTACATCTTCATCGGCATGCTATTGTGAAATGTGCTTCCATCCTTAAAGTGTAAGATCATGCCGAATCCGTATGAGTATGCCTTGAAAGTTACACCTTCGAAACCATTGACTTCCTCATAATATCCGGCTGATGTGTAGTAAGTTATCCATCCCCTCTCTCCTTCTAAGAGGAGATATCCGCTTTTTGGATAGGATAGTCTGCTTTTTCCACAATTCCCTCTTATCTTAAGGAACACCTGTTGCGGGAATACTTCCGAATAATTTCTGATAGTTAGAGTTGCGTATCTCCCTTTGAATGTAATGTTGCCCCTTTGAATTTCCTCCCCATAGGCGTCTTTTAAAATGTAGTGACCTGAGGGCGATATTAATCCAGAATACAGCTCAAGCTTCCAGGAGTTTCCAAACTCTCTCCCCGTGGTTATCTCAACGACCGTAGGTTCAGGAGATATGATTTTTCCTCCCGGCATGTAGAGCTTCTCTATGTGGATGCAGTCAGTAGGGAGGCTCTCGTTTGCAAATTCTAACGTTAGCGTAACTTCCGCTCCTGGATTTTTTAGTGATGTTTTTGCACCTACAGAAGCTATTATCGATGTGTCGTTGGGTGCAATGGCTACTGAACCGACATCCGTCAGTTGTTCTGGTTTCAAAATGCTCACATATTTCCCTGGAGTTATGATTATACTGTTTAACTTTGGCACCATGGAATCTTCCAGCTTAATACCCATGTTTATCCCTTCAATAACCTCAACTCCTTCTGGGAGCTCTATTGGAACTTCTTCCTCTTCTTTCGGCTCTTGGGTTTGAGTTGGAGTTTGTGTTTTGGTTTCTGTTTTTTCGTTTTCTCTGGTTTCTGTACTTGTCTGGGTTTTTGTGGGGGTTGGAGTTTCAGTTTCTACATCCTCCCGGTGTTCATCGGGTGTCTGGGCTGGGGTTGTTGTCGGTGATGTTGTTTCTGTTTGAGTTTTGCCTGAGCTTTCTGGAGAGGGTGGGGACTGTGTTGACGTTGTCTGCTGGTGCTCGGAAGAAGTTTGCGTCTCTTTACTATTCCTCTCTTCTCCCTGAGTTTTGTAGGGAATTTCAGGGCTGATACACCCACTTATAAACACCAAAATTAACAAGAGCACTCCAAACATAAGTTTCCTCATTATCTAATCCTCCACTTTCAAGCCCAAGCCGTGAGAATAAACTCACGAACTCGAACTTGAATATGCTTAAAAATTTTTAATGTATTAGAACTACTTAAGGCTTCTCATTTACAAAAAGCAAAAAGAAAATTTCAATAAGCCTCGGCAAGGCTTGGTCTATACTCCCACCTATGTTCATCAACTTCTATCTTTATGTCAAGTGGCTCAAGATTCTTCACTTCAAATCCCTTCCTCTTTCCCCACTTCTCTATCTGCCTTAGAACTATTCTAACGCCGATTCTTGCTAGTGGGAAGAAGGGGATTAGGAATGGGTTTCCTCTCATAACCTTTGGTAGCCCCTTAAGAATTTCCCTGGCCATATGCTTCCATGCGTAGTAGAGGTGGAGGAACTGACCGTATGTTATCATATCTTCCACTCTGTAGAATTCTTCCCCTTTTAGGACTCCCATTGGTACAAATGCAAGTGGGGTAACTGTGAAGTGGGCTCTATCCCCTAATTTTTCCTCCAGTTCTTTTTCCATAGTTATTATCAGCCTTGCGGTCATAATCTCTGCTTCGTCATTATCTCCTGGAAGGCCCAGGATTGTAGTATACGCTGGGAACCAGTAATTCTTGTTAAAAACGTAAGTTCCATTGAGTAGAACCCAAGGCCATTCCTCTGGTGAAAAGGGCTTCATCTTATTGTTCATTAGCCTGCCTATTATCTCTGGGTCTGCGGTTTCCATTCCAACTTGTATTCCAATCCAATGATTTTCATTTGCACCAACTATCCTAGAAATTTCTTCTATCATCCCGGGAATTGCCAATGCTCCGGCAACCGTTCCATGTGTTGGGTTGACGTTCCTTGTGTACTTTCTTGCCATTTCAAAGAGCTCAATTACAGCTTCTGCATTTGGATAGAAGTTCTTTCTGTCCTCTACCTTGTACAAGAATATGTCCTCGCTGTGTAGCCAGGCATGGTCTATCCCAGCGCTTACGTTAACTTTAATCTCTTCCTCAATTTTGTCCAGAGGAATGAACCTCGCCACCCTCAAATTCGGTTCGCAGAATCTACACCCTCTCCCGCATCCTCTCATAACTTCAACAAGCCCCTTATAAGATGGCGCGACGATTGTGGGGATTTCCTCGATCCTTGGCCATCCTCTTATGAAAATAGTTTCCTCAGCCCCTTCTTCGATTATCTTTTTAAATATCTCGCATACAGCATGTTCTCCCTCACCAATTACTACGTGGTCTATTTTTAGTCTTTCACGCTCTTCTTTTCTGATTTCCAACTGCCATGCTCCGGGACCGCCAACGACTATCTTGAACTTTAAATTTTTCCTTTTCCTAATGGCGTTGAGTCTTCCAACAAGTTCTCTGAATTTAACCGAAGTATAGCTCTTCCACTGCCCTCCGTTGGTAAACATCATTGTTACTGGGCCCAACCCTAAGGGATCCATCTCATAGAGAGCCACTATCTCAGTATTTTCATCTATAAACTGTTCAACCTTCTTTGGATGTGCTACTACAACATCTTCCCGTGAAAAGCATCTTAAGAGTGCCGCTTCAATTTTTCTGAGTCCATAAGGTGCTTGCGTCAGTTTCCCATTTTCATCTGGTAGTTGTGAATCGAGAAGCCTGAACACCCATTTTGGAAGCTTATCATATGGTGCACACCCGAGAAAATCGAGTAGAGGGACGTCATGATATGTGCTCGTCAACGTTTCGTCTGTGGTCAAGACGATCTTTGTCATCGATGTCACCTCCAGCTATGAAAGAATATTTTCATACTTAAGAAAATTACGCAACAAAAAAAGTAAATTTGACAAAATTTTTGTTAGTTTACTGTGGAACTTGCATTTTTCAATCAAAAATACCAAAAAATAATCACACAAACGTTAATAATGATGAAGAAGAAGGAGCTTGAAATAATCCTTTCAAAGCTTGAAGGGTTTGAGAATCCAAAGCCCCACTTAGAGCAGTATAGAACTCCAGGACGAGCCGCTTCAGAGCTATTATGGCTTGCATATTCACTTGGGGATATTCAAGGGAAAACAATTGCCGATTTAGGTGCTGGGACGGGAGTTTTAACAGTTGGGGCCCTTTTATTAGGTGCAAAAAAGGTTTATGCGGTTGAAGTTGATCCAGATGCAGTTCGCATTCTTAAGAGAAATTTAAAGAAGCTGGGATTTGAGGATAAGGTTGACATTCTTAACTCCAATGTTTCTGAATTCTTTGAAAGAGTTGATACCGTCATTATGAATCCCCCCTTTGGAAGTCAGAAGAGACATGCTGACAGACCATTTCTACTTAAAGCATTTGAAATAGCTGATGTTGTTTATTCAATTCACCTTGGGAAGAAAGAGGTTAGAATGTTCATTGAAAAATTCGCTCGGGACAACGGATTCGTAATCACGCACAGACTAACAACATCAATAGAGATACCTGCTCAGTTTTTCTTTCACAGGAAGAGGTTGGAAAGAGTGGTAGTGGATATCTACAGGTTCACTATTCTGAACCAAAGTGCTGTTAAGAGTCTTTATTAGAAAACTTGGGACACTGACCCCCTCCTCGCCCTGTAGGGCGGGGGTTCCTCTTGGGCGTCAACGCCGGAGCTAAAGTTTGGAACAGAGTAAATACCTCAGGCGACAACAGTTCTTCCAGGGGCAAATCGTGGATTTCAATAAAACAGAAAAAGCTAATCATGGGGAGTTTAAGAAGGAAATTAGTTCAGCCACAGTCCAGCAAATGGTTAATCCTTAAATTTTTTCTTTTGAAAGCCTTGTTCCTGGGTAGTATGAGATCCCCGTAAAAACATCTAGAGGCCCCAAAGCAAGGTGGAAGTCACTTCTTCACCTTAATCCACGCTCCTAGTCCTACTTGTCTGCTCTTCTGGTATTTAAGATCCTCCTTTTTATAGCCAAAGGCCTCAAGGATTCTCAAGACGGCCGGGAGTACTTGGTTCTCGATGTAGTATTCTGCATCATATTTATTCTTTCTGGGATCATACTCTTCAGCAAGGATTGCCCTCTTGCTAATTGGACCATCTCCACGTAGCACGATATACCCTATAACCATTCCTGGTCTTACTTTAACTCCCTTGGCTGCTAGCCTCTTGGCGACTGCCACATGAGGACCTATAGCTTTATATTCATTCAGCGGCCTTGTTATCTGTTCATATATCACAAGCTTCTCTGGAGGTACTTCATACTTCATTAGCTTTTCCGTAACTTCCTTTACTATTTTCACGGCCTTTTCAACGTTACCCTCCTTGAGAATAGCCTCAAGGACTTTTGCCTGTGTTTCTTTAGCTATCTCGCTCCAGTCTCTTCTAACTATCTCGAGCCCTCTTGTAATGATCTTGTCTTCTTCATCAATTAGTGCGTACTTCTTCTTTGTCACGAAGAAGCCTCTTCTGTAGAATCCCTCATACTCGAGCTCTAGAAGACCTGGCAGTTTCTCATTTATATACCTCACGAACTCTAGAGCCTTCTTCTTTATTTCTGCTGGATCTCCTCTGGGTATCGTGGCGTAGAGTCCGTCTGTATCTATGTACAACACCTTGAAGCCGAACTTCCCTTCGAGCTCCTTTCTCACGAGCTCTATGTACTCCCTTCCCCACGCTGTAACGCTCTCTGCGCACTCTTTACAGTACCAGCGAGCTTTTGCATAGCCGTAGTATCCGTAGTAGCTGTTGTGGGCATAGAGAAGGCCAAAGCCTACGAGAAAGTTCTCATCTTCCTCAACACTGAGGTCGTACACGTATCCTTCATAATCCTCAACTTCAACACTCTTGACTCTGTCTAGTGCTATGTCCCCCTTTAGGAGCCATTCAATTTTCTTTGCTTTCCCCTCATCAAGTTCTCCGCTCTCAATGAGTTCCTGGACTTTTTCATACCCTATATCCTTCTTTAATGTCTTTCTCAAAACTTCCTCAAGGACGTCTTTTGGAAGGGAGTAGGGATTGTATGCGTTCTTCTTTTCTGAGAGTTCTTCATTTATGTAAACTGAATAGGAGTTGCTATCTTTATCTATCTTAATTGACGAAACGCCTAGGGAGTTTAGGAGGAAGATAATTTCATTTGTCAAAAGCTCGCTTTTGATTAAAAACTTGCTGGTGTGAATATTTCCATTTAAGTACCCCTCAAGGAAGGCCAAGCGAACGTTATATGGAGATGTGAAAATTTGTTCTGGGATTTTTTTCTCTAAATGATTTCCACACAGACCCTTGAACAGCAGATATGCAGTCTTTTCAGGAATTTCAATATAATCCTGTGCCCTTTTTATCTTTCCAAAGAACTTTATCGCGAGCTTCTCTATGTCATTAAGAGCTTTGCTGTCTCTACTGTATAGCCTCACCATGCAGTTCTGGCTATTCCTTAGCTTCTCTGCACTTCCCTCCCTTACATAGTGACCGAGAAGCTTTGCAAAGTCGTTGTCGAGTTCTATAAAGGGTTTCATCCTGAAGCCATTGTTGCTACTTATGTACCATTCCTTAAGCTCCTTCTCGGGCATTAGGGGAAGGACATCTCTGATTGCATTAAAATTGACTAGGTATTCTCCCTTATCTTTGTTGTATTGAATCACTTTGACCAGCCTTTCATAGAGTTTCCTGTATTCTCTGAGTGCGTCTTCATTCAAGACCTTGTACCCTGTTTTCGTAAGCTTTAGGTAGTTAAGTCTCTCAAGATGCTCAAGGTAGCGTTTTGCTGTTTTAGGTCTCTCTTCTTCCCCAAAAATCCAGCGTAGGGTTCTTAGCATCTCATTGAAAAAGTTCTCTCTTCCCTTGATGGGGATTGTCATGGTGACATCCGAGGTTTCTTCGGGCGGGAGGGAGAGAAGAATCTCGACGATGTTAATTCTTTCGGGTTTTTCGGGAAGCTTGATCCTCATTGGAACGGCTATTAGGTCTCCTTCTCTTACTTCTTCACCCTTCACTTCAATAAGATCCCCATTTCTGAAGACAAAGAGGCTATGTCCGTGAGTTATTTTTATTGTCCTTCCGGATGTCAGCTTTATCTTATAAATATTCCCTGAGTAAGAATGCCTGATAACTGCTTTGATCGGCTTAACTCTTGAGGTCTTTGTTTTTCTGTCAAAGGATATTGCCATAATGTTTTTGGTCTCGAGAACTTCTGTACTGCCGTTTCTAATGACAAGATTTGCATTCCTTTTTATTAAGTTATCAATGAACTCCCCAATCCTGTAGAACTTTAGTCTTCCATTTTCAAGTATGGGAATCCACTCGTCTGGTAGAATGCTATTTGCAAGGATTTTGATAGCTTTCTGCCTGTAATCGAGAAGTTTTTTCTCAACGGGGTTTATTGTAGCTTTCATCTTCCGCTTTATTTTCTGCCTTTCCTCAAGGAGATGGCCGAGTAGGCTTGGAATAAATCCTTCCACATCCTTGCAGAATTTATGTCCGACCTCTGGAGCAATATCGTATTTCCTGCAGCCTTCCCTATTTAGTGTATCTGGAGAAACGTTGTGTGTGATTATTATAGAGGGGTATAGAGAGTTGTGTGTCAAAATGCCGTTTGCAAAGTAATAAGGAGTTCCTTCGAGTGTCAGGTCATATACCTTGCCCTCGTAGTATTCGGTAGTTACTTCAAAGTCTGAGAGTTTATAGAAGGAGTTGTTTCCAATATTATTGCTCTCTCTAATAATTTCAGCAAGGGTCTGGTTCTTCGCTTTACTAATGAACCCTATCATAGTCTGGAAGAGTATGAGGCTGTCCTTTCCTTTGATTTCCAGGATGTACTTTGTTAAAGGTTTTCCATTTTCAGAGTAAGTGTGCTCGGATATGCTGTGCGGAATCCCAAGCTTCTCTAGTAACTTTGATATTAAGCTTAATTTCCATTTCTCTTCTGCTTCTTGAGTTGCAACAATACTTTTTTCGGTCTTATCAACTATCCCACAACCTTCGAAGAATCCTTTGAGTACCGAAGGAGCGTGAAGTTTCTCGATATCATTAATAAGCCTTTTAATTTTGGAGTATGCTTCTTCTTTGGCAACTTTTAGAGTCATCGCGTTGGATCCGTCCTTTTGTAATACAGTGGGGGTCACTCCAAACAGACGTTGGAGGATGTATGTAATCCTTTGGATAACTTCCTCTCCGTTTTCTCTAATTGTTATCTCTATTCCATTCTGGTGAAAAGTTGTTCCTTTGTTCCCAGCAAGTATTATTCCGGCCAGTTCTCCTTTGAGTACATCCTCCTCAGGTAGTTTGGTTTCCTCAATTTTTCCAATCTTTTCAAAGAATGGTGTTGTTATTAATTTGCCCTTGATACCCTCTGTTAGGAGGGATTTTGCAAGAATATCATGTATCAACGCTTGTTTACCGTTTCCGCTAACTACAGGTAGTTTGTGGTTGGGAGTGCATTTAAGGCCGTTTACGTTGATGAGCTCGCCCTTGTAGTTGTATTCCCAGACTTTTTGTACCTTCTGCCATCCATCGATTCCAAGGACGTAGTCTCCTTCCTTGACTTCGCTTATATTAACAATCCCGCGACCCTTAACAATGACTTTAGTATCAGGGGGATGACATCTGAAGTCTAGATAAACTATGTTTTCCCATAACCCCCTTTCTGGCTCTTTCACATATCCGCCAGCGTAGCTCTCTCTAAGCCTCCTCTCATATTCTCTCTCATCGGGCTTATTTGGGGCAAGCTCATTTCTTTCGTAAGCTTTCCTTAAAAGATACCATTCCACTAAATTCCCAGTTGATGACCGTGAGACGTCCCAGAGAGGTTGTCCAACTAGCCTGGTCAACTGAACTTCCATGGGAAAGAACTCTTTTCCAAGTTCATAAGTTACTTGGGCGTCTTCCATTGAATATTTGGCAACTCTCTCTAGTCCTTTTCCAGTTTCCCATGCCTCTGCGATTTCATGTGCATACACCTTCTCCTTAGGCTTCCCAAAGATTGCCTCGTAAACGGCCTCGAGTGTGTAGGTTGGCAGGTTAATGGTTCTCCTGACGACATGGTATAAGTCGAAGTGTATTCTTCCCTTTATCTCTACCGCGTTCATGTCCCCAAGTCTCTGCATCTTTGGTGGGCTTCCGTCCCTTCCGAGTGGTAGTTTTATTCCAAGCTTCTCCGCTCTCTTAACTAAATATGGAAAATCGAAGGAGTCCCCGTTGTAAGTTATTATTACATCCGGGTCTTTCTCTCTAATGACTTTCAGAAATCTTTTTATCATCTCTCTCTCGCTCGACACGACTTCAACATATGGCAGATTAATTCTCTTCCATGTAATGACCTTTGCTCCTTCTTCGTCTGCGTAGCTTATCATCAGAATTGGACCCTTTCCAAACTCTTCCCCCTCGTGGTAGAGGGTCTCTATATCAAATGCTAGAAGCTTCAATTCTTCATCCCCATCCATTGGGACTATTCCTTTGTCTATTAGATATCTCTTGGCGAAGGGTATGTCGTATTCAAAGATTTCAACGACTGCTGGGTGTTCTCTGATCTTTTCCCTAATTGCGGGCACATCCTGTGGGTGCTCAAAATACAGCTTCCAGACCTCAATCGGTCTTCCGAGATATTTCTTCTTTACCTTCTCAACATCGATTATTCTAACTATTTTCCCATGTCTCTCGGCCGTTACTTTTCTAACTTCATCAATTGCTGAATCATCTTTAAGGAGGGCATAGATGTATGGCTTAAACGTTCTGTCGTATTCGATCTTAAATTCTCCATTTTCCTTTTTAAAGAGCCTTATAACGGGCTTTCCATCTTCGGTTATGTAGTCAGCGTCAAGTATCATCCCTCACACCAAGATTACTATAGAACACGCTTTCAAAAAAGATTTTCCACCACGCTTAAAAACCACTTATGTGAGTTTATTGCGGAGGGGTGGGATGATAGAGATAACTTTTCTTGGAGGGGGCGGAGGAAGGTTCGTTACTATAACTCAAGCAAGGGCTACTGGGGGCTTCTTCATAAAGGCCAGTAAAAATATATACGTGGATCCTGGGCCTGGAGCATTAGTGAGGATGTGGAGGTATAAGATAGATCCCAGGAAAATAGATGTCCTCTTTATATCTCACAGGCACACAGATCACTGCAACGATGCCGAGGTTTTAGTTGAGGGGATGACATATGGGGTTACGAAAAAGAGAGGCGTTCTAATAGGTTCCAGAAGTGTTGTTCATGGTGATGAAAATCATACACCTGCCCTGAGCAAGTACCATTTAGATGCACTTGAGGAAGTTCATGCTCCAAATCCGGGTGACAGATTCAAAATTGGGATGGAAGAGATGGTGATAACTCCTTCTATTCATAGCGACCCTACGACCATAGGATTTAGGCTTAAGACCTCCTATGGGGATATTTCCTACATCCCGGACACGGAATATTTCGAAGAGCTCGTTGAGTGGCATGATGGGGCTAGGGTCTTGATAGCCTCTGTAACAAGGCCTAGGGACATGAGGATTCCCTACCATCTCTGCACGGAGGATATTGTTTATATGCTCAAAGCAATGAAGCAGAAGCCAGAGGTTCTCATAATGACTCACGCTGGAATGAAGATGCACTTCGCGGGCCCTTATAAGGAGGCCCAGTTCATTCAAAATGTAACAGGGGTCAAAACGTACGTCGCGAAGGAGGGGTTTAGGGTAACCATTGGAAAGGACATAACCGTCAAGACTTTAAGGCCGGCTAGATTCGTCTAGGCTTTTAGGATATCGATTATCAGCTCTCTCGCCATGTCCTTTGTTAGTGCTCCGGCTCTGAGCTCCCTCAAAACCCTTTGTATTGCAAACCTTTTCATTATGGGGGCTCTCTTTACTGCTTCTCTCCAGAGAGGACAACCATAAGATAACTTATAATCCTTCCATCCAAGTATTTCAAGGAGTATCTTCTTATTTAAGGCTAGAAAAGCTGGGAGATTTAAAATTACAATGTTTCCATTGTAGTAAATTGAACCACTTCCAACACTTAGCATGTCTCCGCTGGCCAATATCTCAGCCCCAATTTCTTTCGCTTTTTTCTCAACGGCGCTCATGACCATTGAATGGCATCTTCCGCATATTGGAGCCCTTTTGTTCATGAGTCTCTCCATCTCTTCTAAATATCCTGGTACATCAACGAGTATTGCTCCTTTTTCTTTGATTTTCTTGATAGTATCTTCACTCATTTGAGGAAGCTTGGCCGTTACTGGGATAGCGTCAAACCCTGCCCATCTAAGTATTTCAAGCGTTGCTGTACTGTCACTACCTCCAGAGTATGCAACTGCAACTTTTGAGGATATATTCTTTCTTTCAAAAGGTTTCCCATATAGTCTCATCTCTAAAAGGTTCCTTAGCCCGATATAGGCTTCATGAGAGATGAATGCCTTAACTCTTTCGAGAGCCCTCAAGCTTGCCTTTAATCTGAACTCCTCAATGAAGCTTTCTGCCCTTGGAAGCATGAAAAAAGAATTTTAAAAGGGTTTAAAAACCTTCAGAAGAAGACTTTTCTAAACTTCTTGCCAGCATAAACTGCGACTCCTTCAAGCTCCTCTTCTATTCTAATTAACTGGTTGTACTTTGCGTTTCTGTCGCTCCTTGCTGGTGCTCCGGTTTTTATCTGGCCCGCATTCAGGGCTACTGCAAGATCTGCTATTGTTGAATCCTCAGTCTCACCACTTCTGTGCGAAACTATGACTCCATATCCTGCTCTAAAGGCAGTGTATGCAGCATCAATGGCCTCGCTTAGTGTTCCTATTTGGTTAACCTTTAGGAGAAGGGCATTTGCTGCTCCCATCTGGATTCCCTTGGCGAGTCTTTTTGGATTGGTGACAAAGAGGTCATCACCAACTATCTGAACCTTGCTTCCGAGCTCCTTGGTTATCATGACAAAGCCTTCCCAATCTTCTTCGTGGAATGGGTCCTCAATTGAGACTATTGGATATGTTGAAGTCAGCTCCTTGTATAGCTCGAGAAGTTCACCCCTATCGTACTCTTTTCCTCCTACCACGTATTTCCCAATTTCCTCGTTATAGAACTCGCTAGACGCTGCATCTAATGCAAGGGCTATCTCTTCCCCTGGCTTGTATCCGGCTTCTTCAATTGCCTTTATTAGGACGTCAAGGGGTTCCGTGACCTCTTTCATTGGAGGCGCGAATCCGCCTTCATCACCAACATTTACCGCGTTCTTTCCGTACTTCTCCATGATAACCTTTTTGAGAACGTGGTAAGTTTCGCTGACCCACCTTATTGCTTCCCTGAATGAGTCCGCTCCTATCGGCATTATCATGAACTCCTGAAAGTCAAGCTCATTGCCCGCGTGAACACCTCCATTAATGACATTGCTGAGGGGAACTGGGAGAACATAGGCATTTACTCCTCCCAGGTACTGATATAGTGGTAGCTCAAGGGAGTTTGCAGCAGCCTTTGCAACTGCCAGTGAAACTGCAAGTATTGCATTGGCACCGAGGTTGCTTTTGTTTTCAGTACCGTCAAGTTCAAGGAGGAGCATGTCAATTTCTCTCTGCCACCTAACGTCCATTCCAATGAGCTCTGGCGCTATTATCTTATTGACGTTTTCAACGGCCCTTCTTACTCCCTTTCCATGATATCTCTTTCCCCCGTCTCTCAGCTCAACTGCTTCGTGTGTTCCTGTTGATGCACCACTTGGGACTGCTGCTCTTCCCATTGCGACATTTGTGTAAACGTCAACCTCAACTGTTGGATTCCCCCTACTGTCGAGTATTTCTCTAGCAACTACAGCCGTAATCTCATAGGGGTTCTCCATATTCGACCACCAAAGGTGATATCCTTTCCATCCTTAAAAATCATGTCTTTGGTTTGAGGCCTAGTTTCATCAATTCGACAACTACCTTAATGGGCAGGCCGACCACGTTATAGTAGTCTCCCTTTATCCATTCCACGAAAACTGATGCATACCCTTGAATGCCGTACCCTCCTGCCTTGTCTTTCCATTCTCCTGTTTTGAGGTACCATTCTATAAGCTCCTTGCTCAGCTTTCTGAACTTAACTTCTGTAATCTCTGCCCCTTCTATTCTCTTTTCTCCCTTAATTATGCAGTACCCTGTGATAACTTTGTGGATATTATCGCTTAATAACTCGAGCATTTTTCTTGCTTCGTGTTCACTCCTGGGTTTTCCTAGGATCATATCATTGAGAACCACGGTAGTATCGGCGGCAACTATTATCTCCTTAGGATACCTCTTTGCGACTGCAAAGGCTTTTCTCCTAGCTATCTCAATAGCCCTTTCTTCCGGTGAACTTGCCATGCTTGTCTCTTCAACATTGCTGGGGACTACTTTAACGTCAAAGAATCTCTCTAGAATTTCTCTTCTCCGGGGGCTTGCAGATGCTAAGATTACCATCGGACTAAACTTTTAACTAAAGATTTTTAAACTCCCCCCTTCCACCACTGAATGCATGATCACTAAGCATGGCTCGGGGGTGTCCGTGAAAGGAGCCCTCCGGGCCCTGGAGGGAGGTGGAAAATATGAAGTATCCGAAGCAGATAAGGACGTACTGTCCGTTTTGTAAGAGGCACACTATTCACAAAGTTGAGAAAGTGAAGAAGAGGCCTAGGAGTGAGCTTAGTGCGGGTCAGAGAAGGTTCAGGAGAATCCTTAAGGGTTACGGTGGATTCCCAAGACCAAAGCCAGAGGGAAGAGAAAAGCCAGTTAAGAAGCTTGACCTTAGGTTCAGATGCACTGTTTGTGGAAAGGCCCACACTAGAGGTAGAGGATTCAGGGTTAAGAGGTTTGAGCTAGTGGAGGTGTGATGCCATGGCTCTCCCAAAGAACATAATTCCCATGCCGAGGTCAAGGTTCCTTAGGGTTAAGTGCATTGACTGTGGAAATGAACAGATAGTCTTTAGTCACCCAGCAACAAGGGTTAGGTGCTTGGTGTGCGGTGCAACGCTAGTTGAGCCCACTGGTGGAAAGGGAATAGTAAAGGCTAAGATCCTTGAAGTTCTAGAGTGATCTCGGCATAGCTTCTGGGATCTTCCCATATCCTCACTTTGATTTTCTCAACATTTTTCCCAGCTTTTTCGAGAATCCTCTCGGCAAACCACTCTGCTAGGTATTCTGCAGTAACGTTCGGCTTGTCTATCACAACTACTTCATTTTTTGGGAGTTCTATTTTCTTCCCATTCCTCTCTATCTGCACTTTGTCATTCGAAGCTTTTACCCATCTTTCGCTGACTATTATTCTGTGATCCAGAAGCTTTGCTAGCTCTGAAAGGTGGTTGAAGTCGAATATCATGCCGTTCTCGTTTAGTTCTCCTTCAATTTCTACTTCCACCCTGTATGTGTGTCCATGTATTCTGAGGCATTTACTTTCGTAAGGTAGTTCAAGAAAATGGCTGCTGTCAAAGTCTTTTGTCCAATAAATCTTTTTCCTTACCTTCATCTCCATCGGAATATAATTAGTATAAAGTTTAAAAGAAGGTAACTCTACTCATCACCGGGTGTGAGAGATGATCCTCCAAGTTGCTCTTGATTTAACTGACATAGAGCAGGCCATTTCAATAGCCGAGAAAGCTGCTCGTGGCGGCGCTCACTGGCTTGAGGTTGGAACCCCATTAATTAAGAAAGAGGGGATGAGAGCTGTCGAACTTCTCAAGAGAAGGTTTCCTGACAGAAAAATCGTTGCAGATTTAAAGACAATGGACACTGGAGCCTTGGAAGTGGAGATGGCTGCCAGGCATGGAGCCGATGTCGTTTCAATTCTTGGAGTTGCAGATGATAAGACAATAAAGGATGCTTTAGCCGTTGCGAGGAAATATGGAGTAAAAGTAATGGTCGATCTGATTGGAGTTAAGGATAAAGTCAAGAGAGCCAAAGAGCTTGAGAAGATGGGAGTTCACTACATTCTAGTCCACACTGGGATTGATGAGCAAGCTCAAGGAAAAAGTCCACTTGAAGACTTAGAGAAGGTTGTTAAGGCTGTTAAGGTTCCAGTCGCCGTTGCAGGCGGTTTAAACCTTGAAACAATTCCGAAGGTTATAGAGCTTGGAGCCACGATCATAATAGTTGGTAGTGCAATAACAAAGGCCAAGGATCCGGAGGAAGTAACGAGGAAGATAATAGACCTGTTCTGGGATGAATACATGAAAACTATAAGGAAGGCAATGAAGGACATCACCGAGCACATCGAGGAAGTTGCAGAGAAGCTTAAGCTTGAGGAGGTTAGGGGATTAGTGGATGCAATGATAGGGGCAAATAAAATATTCATATACGGAGCAGGAAGAAGCGGGCTCGTTGGAAAGGCCTTTGCAATGAGGCTAATGCACCTCGACTTCAATGTTTATGTTGTTGGTGAAACGATAACCCCAGCATTTGAACCGGGTGACCTCCTCATAGCCATAAGTGGTTCTGGTGAGACAAAAACGATAGTAGATGCCGCTGAGATAGCTAAGCAGCAGGGAGGAAAAGTTGTTGCGATAACGTCCTATAGGGACTCAACACTTGGAAGGCTTGCGGATGTTGTGGTAGAAATACCAGGAAGGACTAAGACGGATCTACCTACCGATTACATAGCAAGGCAAATGCTTACCCAGTATAAGTGGACGGCTCCTATGGGAACTTTATTTGAAGATTCTACCATGGTGTTCCTTGACGGTGTGATAGCCCTTCTCATGGCTACATTCCAGAAGACGGAGAAGGACATGAGGAGAAAGCATGCCACTATAGAGTAGTTCTTTGATATTTCTCTCCTTCTCACATTTTGGAGGAATATCAATGAGGCCCATATTTGTGGGCATCGGAAATTATGGTATGAAGGTGGTTTGGAGCATAAAATATAGTAAGGCTAGAAAACTCTTCCTTAACCCTACTCTATACCTTTTTAGAAAGGAACTTTTCTTAAAAAAGCTTGAAGAAGTGTTCTGGAGCATTGAGAAAGAAGCTCAGATATGGTTCATATTTGAGCCAAAATCAGTAAATTTGGAAATACTATCACATATCCTAGAAAACTCACCTTCAGACTTAATGAAGATTGCATATGTTTTAATCCCCGGTAGAGAGCTTGTACTTGAAGAAAAACCTGAGTGGGTGCATTACTTTGAAACAGTCTTCTATGACTCCTTTTGGGAATTTCTAAAAGGTCGAGAAGATAAGCCAATTTGGCAGGCTTATCTTGAGGCATCTGCATCAATAGGGGAGATGTTCACGCGACTTTACAGTTACCTTGACAATCAAATGCTGGTAAATGTTGATCTGGCAGATTTTCTTCAAATAATCAAAGGAGGAAACGTTGGAATTTTGCGGTTATTGAAAACCGTAGATTTCAATTGGCACTGGGGTATATGGGAGAGGGGGTTGATCAATATACTCGCAAATAGCAGTACATCACTAGAAGACGTGATTAATATTCTAAAAAGGTTCCAAGAGATATTAAAGGAAAAAGACATAATATGGGGAGTCAAGATGGATGATAGTATCAAAAGTACAGAAGTACTGGCACTATTGGTGAGAAAATGGTGAGAATAAGAGCAATATTCTTTGACTTGGATGGAACGTTAGTGAGTGAATGGCCCCTGGTGATGACATTTCTTCCAATAGTTTACTCTGAGATTTCGAAGAAAATAGGAGTTCCAAAATATAAGGCTAGGGAGATATTCTTAAGGGAGATAGAAAACCGAAAAGGCACATATGAATGGCACGACTGGAACTTCTTCTTTGAGCTTTTTAAGTTGCCCTTCAAATTTGAGGACTTCTTACTTAGATACCCGGATCGCATTGAGGTTTTCTCTGGTGTTCCAGAAGTCCTTGATAGCTTATCTCGGAAGTACATTTTAGGAGTAATAACAAGTGGACCTAAGTATCAAGAATTAAAACTAGCCCTTACAAATCTCCGCAAGTATTTCGATGTTATTATAACGCGTGATCATGTAAAAGCTGTGAAACCAGACCCTAAAATATTTATTGCAGCCCTTGAAAAGGCTGGAGTTGAGGCTGGAGAATCCCTTATGGTGGGAGATAATTTGGAGCAGGATGTGCTTGGGGCTAAAGGAGTTGGCATGAAAGCAGTTTGGATAAACCCCAGTAATGACAACAGTTATAATATTGCGGATTTTGAGATAAAATCGATTCTAGAACTTCCAAGAATCTTAGAGGTGATTGAGAATGAAGAAGATATTTGAAAAGGAAGGAATTTTCGTAGAGTACAAAGAAAAGATAGTCAAAACGGCAAGAGATGATGTGCTGCTCCATAAAGAGGAGAATCCTACGAGGTTGTGGTGGGAGTTGAAGGAGGCGATTAAGGGTAAGAGGGTTAAGATAGTTGTGTATGAGGTAGATGGAAGTGATTGATCACCTTATTGCTACAGACATAGGAGGGAGGGGAGTAGAGAAGTTATATTTAAAGTATAAGCTAAAGAGACCTCAATACCTTTCAAATGCAGCTAATATTCTTTTAAGTTCTGAGAGAGTCTTAATAGTGTCTGACTTTCCAATACCCCCTTCCATGACTCCTGAAACAGATGGGCCCCCAGGAGCCCTTGCCTTAGCATTAGCTCTAACATCACTTGGGAAAAGTGCAACAATCCTAACGCAGGATATTGTAGCAGATGCGTTAAAGGATTTTTATAGGGATGTTATCACAAAATTTCCAAACATCGAGAAATACTCGTGCTTAGTAAGCATAGAAACTCCTGGTAGGGCCAGGGATGGGAAATATTACTCATTCTCTGGCCTAGAAATAAGGGTTAGGCCTTATGATGAGCTCTTTCTTAATGCCTCAGAGAAGGAAATACCAACAATAGGAATTGGGGATGGAGGAAATGAGATAGGGATGGGCAACTTGGAGCTTAAAGGCAGATATTATTCTACGGTTAGAACAACGGAGTTAGTAATTGCTGGAGTATCAAACTGGGGGGCATATGGCCTTGTTGCAGAGCTTTCGATCAGAGAGGGAGTTAACTTGCTTAGAGAATTTGATGAAAAGTCTGTTGTCACTAGTCTCGTTGAAGCCGGGTTAATCGATGGCATAACGAAAAAGAGAGAGTCAAGTGTTGATGGTTTGCCTCTCGGCCTTCATGAAAAGATAATATCGCTCTTAAACGAAATAATAGACATTAAAATAGCGTGATTTCCTTCTTTAACTCCTCTAGAAAGTCCTCGACGATTTTATGCCTCTCCTCTGCAATTTTCTTTCCAGTTTTTGTGTACATGAGGTCTTTTAGTTTCAGTATTTTCTCCTCAAAATGTCTAATTGAATCCTCTATGCTTCTGCCGTGCTCGCCAGAGTACATAAACACCCTCGCTATCCCTACTGCTCCAAGTGCGTCTATCTTATCTGCATCACTAAGGATTTTTGCTTCTAATGTCCTTGGCTCCACACCTCTTGAGAACCTGTGGGCCTCTATTGCGTGGACTACTTCTTCAATTTTCGGATAGTTGTTTAGTATGTCCCTGGCTATCTTAGCGCTTTCTTTGGCATGATCTTTGATCAATCCTTTTTCCTCTAGTGGCCTTGCAACATCGTGAAGAATCGCTGCTAAAGCTAAAACTTCTAGATCTGCACCTTCTTTTTTGCCGATCTCTAGGGCCAGCTTTAACACTCTCTCAGTATGAGAGAGGCCGTGACTACCTTCCCCCAGCATCTCTTTTGCAACTTCTATTGCTCTCTGGATTTCTGGTTTAATACTCCCTAGGTGCTTCACAATTATCTCTTCGAGCATTTTCGTCCCCCATACCTTTTTAAAACCGGCAGTTTATCTGTTCTTCGATGAGTGAAGTCACAATAGAGAGGCTCAAAGAAATTAATGAAAAAATTCTCCGGGAGCTCATTGAGGTTTACATGAGTGGATATAAGGGACTGGAAGAGTATGGAGGGGAAGGGGAGGAGTATGCGAGAGATTACATTCTTTGGTGCTGGAAGAGGGCTCCAGACGGGTTCTTTGTGGCCAAGGTTGGGAATAAAATAGTCGGGTTTATCGTTTGTGATAGAGATTGGTTTAGCAGATATGAGGGAAAAATCGTTGGTGCGATTCACGAATTTGTTATAGATAAAGAGTGGCAGGGTAAAGGAATTGGAAAGAAGTTGCTGAAGACATGTTTGGACTTTCTTGAGAAATATAATGACACAATAGAATTATGGGTTGGGGAGAAAAACTTTGGGGCAATGAAATTATATGAGAAGTTTGGGTTCAAAAAGGTAGGTAAGAGTGGTATTTGGGTGAGGATGGTTAAGCAAAATTTATAAATCAACATCATAACTTAACCCCGAGTGTGGGCCCGTAGCCTAGCAGGATAGGGCGCCGGCCTTCTAAGCCGGAGGTCGCGGGTTCGAATCCCGCCGGGCCCGCCATTCTTCTAATACCAAATTCCATACACTTCGTCTTCTCCAAGTGTTCATTTGGAATGTTTTTGGCAATTTGATTATGGTATCTAGACTGGCCTTCATGAATAAATCATAATTAGTAGCTAGATCCATCAATAGTCAAAACAATAAATTTACCAAAAATATAAACATCTGAACCTGGAAAATATTATCATTGAAAGCACTCTGATTCAGTATGTTGTTCTGATTAGTTCGTTTAGAACAAAGAACGCAAGAACAGTTGTTACAAAGTATGCAAGGCTTAGTAGACGGTACATCAAACTAACATCAAGCATTGAAAGGCCAGTCTTATCTTTTCACCCTCATAATTGTCACGTTTCCAATCCTGTAAATTGGAGATGCCACGCAGCTCATATTAACTTGTCCCCACCGTTCGTGAATAAAGGGCTCGAGGATAATATACTTAACATGGTATTTTTTGATAATGAGCTTTTTCTCATTGCAATCTCCTGTAAACAGCTTTTCTAAGTCCTTTCTCCTTTGCTCGTTGTCGAGAAAAGTGTTCCCATGTCCATACATCGTGGCTATAATCGGTCTTCCAGTTAATGCATTTAACATCATTCCAGCCTCTTCGCTCGTTGCTATCGTATCATCTCGGTTGGTATTGGTCAGTATCCAGTCTCTGACCTCTAGAAAGTGCTCTCTTGGAAAATAATTGGAGAAGTCTACTCCAGAAACTTTCACAAAAGGATCTCTCCTAATGGAGTCCCAAAAATTCAACGCCCCGGCCACAGGGAAGAGGAATACCATGATGATTAGGAGCATTGTGGCCATTTTCCTAGAAGATATCTCAACGATGGAGACACCATATGCCGCTAGGAGGGTATAAGTGTACGGAAGCAAGCCACTGAATCGTGACGACCACAGTATTATCCCAAGGGGTTTGAGAAGCTCCGGAGAAAGTCTAGCAACCCATATAAGTCCGATGAATAAGAGCAACGTTGTAACAGTAGTTTCTTTCCTCTTTCTCCAGTTTATAATAGCCAGCCCGAGAAATGGAATAAGGTAAAGAGGAGGGAGCAGGCTAGTGAGTTTCCTTTCCAAGGTGTCCGTTTCCCAAAACCTGTATATATCTTCGATCTGAGGTGCAGTTTCGGCATGAATAAGGGCGTTAATAATGAAGGGAGAGAAGACGGCTAATGCTATGATGAATGTCAACAATGCCCGCTTTTCTCTCTTTAGAATCCCGACCACTATAGGGAGAGCGAGTAAAGGCAGCACGAACGCATAGTGGGTCCACAGAGCGAGACCCATTAAAATGCCTGAGATTACCCATTGCCGCCTGATGAAATGGAGAAGAGACAGTACTCCAAACAGTGGAGCGAGTTCCTTTGGATTAGGGTAAATGTGAGCGGTTAATAGCATTAAGGAGAGAGATGCCGCCGCTATTCCGGCATTCTCTCCCCAAAGTTCTTTGGCTACGTGGAACATAACTAGTATTGTTGAGAGTGCCAGAGCCGCCTGTAGTATCATCATGCTTTTCTCAATTGGGAAGCCAAATCCCCACGATATCCCCGCGACGAGGAAATGGTAAAAGAACGGGTACCAGTTCGGATACACGTTATAGGTCTGATCTAGGAAGGGACTCCTTCCAAGTAATATTCCTCGGGCTATTGCTGTATGAACGAGTGTGTCTCCACCTATGATATACCCTGGCGGAGTTTTCCTCGTTAAGAAGTAGGGAAGAGTAATTAGGATTGTCACAAGGGTTATGTAGCAGAGCAAGTGTTTTTCATTTGCGTTTTTCATAATTCAACCCCTAATATTACTCGTTGAAGTGTTTTATTATAAGGCTATTTTCAAGTTCATTCAAGGTCATTTTCTATCTCGTTATATGAGACTTTAGATTATGAGGTGATTGTTATTGGGAAGGATAATTTCTAAAAAACAAAAAATATGTTTTGGGGGCTTTGAATAATCTCCTAAAACTGATGGAAGAAAATAGAAAAAGTTTTAACTTTTCATGTAAACCTAAATCAGAACGTTAAAATTGGAGGGGCGGAGAATGGCAAAGAAGGTTAAGGTAATTACAGATCCAGAAGTCATTAAAATAATGCTTGAGGACACTAGGAGGAAAATTCTCCAGCTTTTGAGAAATAAAGAAATGACAATATCCCAATTGAGTGAAATACTTGGAAAAACTCCCCAAACAATATATCACCATATAGAGAAACTCAAGGAGGCGGGCTTAGTTGAGGTTAAAAGAACCGAGATGAAAGGGAACCTCGTTGAAAAATACTATGGTAGAACTGCTGACGTATTTTATATAAACCTGTATCTTGGCGATGAGGAGCTAAGGTACTTTGCCCGTTCGAGATTGAAGACAAAGCTTGATATCTTCAAAAAGCTTGGTTATAAGTTTAATGACGAAGAGTTGCTTGACTTGATGGATAAGATGCTAATGAAGGAATATGAGACAAAAGTTAAGATATCGAAAGAGATTGAGGAAAATGAGGAAGCTCTAAAGGAGTTTTCCAATGAGGATATAATACATGCTGTTGAATGGCTTTCAATGGCTGAATTGGGAAGAGATGAGGAATACATAGAATTACTTAAAAAGCTAAGTCAAATTCTTAAGAGGTGACGGGGAGAAGATGGCCAAGGGGATAAGGCTCCTTGTTTTAGATGTTCTGAAGCCCCATCAACCCTTAGTTACAGAGCTTGCCCTAGGACTGAGCGAACTTGAGGGAGTGGAAGGAGTGAATATTACGCTAGTCGAGATCGATAAAGAAACTGAAAACGTAAAGATAACGATTGTGGGTGATAATCTGGACTATGAGGAAATAGTTAGGACAATCGAGGAGTTTGGAGGCGTTGTTCACAGTATTGACATGGTTGCCGCGGGTAAGAAAATAGTCGAAGAGGGAGAAACCCCCCAGGATAAGCTGGAGGAATATTAGGATGTGTAGGAAAGATGTTATGATAATCTCAGATCCAAAGCAGTTGAAAGTGTTGTCAGATCCAACCCGTATAAGCATATTAGGCCTTCTTAGGTATCACCCAATGACAGTTTCAGAAATAGCACAGGCCCTGGGAAAGGACAGATCTACAATATATAGGCATATAAAAGCTTTGGAAGATGCTGGACTGGTAGAGGAGGTTGAGAAGGTTGGAAATGAAACCGTTTATGGAAGAGTAGCTTTGCTGTTTTTAGTCAGAGTTGGGCCTGATAAGGATACCGAGGAATTCAGAAGAACCTATCTCATGAGAGAAATGGCGAAGTTAATAGAGATTCTTGGAAAGGCTGGAATAAGAATAAAAGACAAGGAAAGATTTTCTAAACTCCTTGAAGAGGTTTTTCATGGCATAGAGTCGGACTCTCAACCACTTATAGAAAGGATATCCTCCATAGACCTTGATGAAATAACGCTAATCCACTTTTTAAACTTCTTGACCCTAATCTACTCTCCAAAGTATACTAACAAGGTCAAGGAGTTAAAGGAATTATTGGACATTTAATCCAACTTGGAAAATTTTATATATGTAAAATTGGTCCCCCATGTTAGGTGGTTAGAGGTGGCTGGAGAGCTGGATTTTCTATTTTACCCTAAGAGCGTTGCAGTAATTGGGGCCTCTCACGTCCCTGGGAAAATAGGAAATGCAATAATGCGTTCAATCACGGCGAACTTCAAGGGCAAGGTTTATGCTGTGAACATAAAGGGTGGTGAGATTGAGGTCAACGGAAAGAAATTCAAAGTTTACAAGAGCATCAAGGATATTCCAGATGAAGTCGATGTTGCAGTAATTGCAGTACCTGCAAAATTTGTTCCAGATGTTGTTGAGGAGTGCGGGGAGAAAGGGGTAAAGGGAGTTGTTGTAATATCTGCTGGCTTCAAGGAGGCTGGAAGGGCTGATTTAGAGGAGGAGCTCGTTAGAAGGGCCAAGAAGTGGGGAATAAGGGTAGTTGGTCCTAACTGTCTTGGAGTCACAAACCTTGAGAACGGCTTTGACTGTAACTTTAACCCGCCCGAGAGGCAGGCAAGACCAAAATTTGGGCCAATAGCCTTTATGAGTCAGAGTGGAGCATTCGGTGCAGCAATTCTTGATTGGGCAGCGAGGCACGAAGTTGGTATGAGCAAGTTCATAAGTCTTGGAAACATGGCCGACCTCGATGAGAGTGACTTCATGCTCTACTTGAAGGATGATCCAAAAACAAAGGTCATAACTGCTTATATTGAGGGAGTAAAGGACGGAAGGAAGTTCTTCAATGCGGCTAAAGAAACTACGAAGGTTAAACCCGTTATAGTTCTCAAGGCTGGAAGGACTGAGGCTGGAGCAAAAGCTGCCGCTTCCCACACTGGTTCGTTAGCGGGAAGTTATAAGATCTATGAAGCAGCATTCGAGCAGACTGGTGTTCTTTCGGCCAAGAGCATGAGGCAACTTTTCAATTATGCAAAGGCATTGGCCATGCAGAAGCCCGCTAGCGGGGATAGGGTTGCGATAGTTACCAATGGTGGCGGGGCTGGAGTGATGATGAGTGATGGCCTCCTTGAGGTGGGCCTCAAGCTTGCGGAGCTAAGTGAAGAAACTAATGAAAAGTTTAGAAAGGCTATAGAGGAAGGTAAGCTCCCAGAACACATGAGCTACAGGAACCCAATTGATGTCATTGGCGATGCTCCTTCAAGCAGGTATGAGCTTGCAATTAGATACGCCCTTGAGGATCCAAACGTTGATATAGTGGCAGTTATAGCCCTCTTCCAAAGCCCGGCGTTGGATGAGGGAATAGTTGATGTGATGGAGAGGGTTCAGGAGTACGGAAAGCCTATAGTATTCGTCGCTCCGGGTGGAGAGTTCCCTGAGAAAATGGCAAGGAGAATTGAAGAGAAAGGAGTTCCAGTATTCGAAACTGTTGAGGATGGAGTTGACGCCGTGTACGCCTTAGTCAAGTATGGGTTATATCTTAAGGAGCTTTCTGATTAGAGTTTTTGGAATTCTTTCTCAATTATTTTCATTTGATGCTCATCAAGGACTCTGGGGTTTATGACAAGTAAAATGCTCCCGTTGTTCTCTATTGCAATATCTTTGACAGTGTATAAGAATTTCATTGCTGGATTAAATCCATTTTCGAGAATCAAAAATTCGAGGCAATCTATATACAGTAAGTTATACCCAACCTTGAATGCCTTTGCAATAAGATCCGTTAGAATGTCAATCTTTGTTGGTGATATAGCATAAACGTTCTCTCTTATTTCTCCTTCCCTAACCTTTGTTACCCAATACACTAACGTTGAACTGTTTATTTCATTTGTTGGGTGCTTCCTAGTTATCATTACTGTGTTCATCTTTGAGGCTATGTCCAGTGCTTTCCCTTCATCGGTAGTCCAATAGGCTCCTGGCTTTATAACTAAATGTGGGGTTTTCTGTGGGGTTTTAGGGACGAATATTACCATCTTTAAGGCTCCTATAGCCGCAATTAGTCTGAAGATTGCTGCTCCGAGGAATGCTAGTGGATAGAACCAGTCTACATGCCTTGTAAATGGGTAAGTCAGGTTTAATACTCCTACCCCGGCAATTCCAAGTGGAAATAAAGCTTGAAGACTTCTCTTCTCCACAACATGTTCCCATAAGATGAATGCCAGGTAAACCAAAGCACCTCCAAGGATTAAGGATGGACACAAGGAGGATAGCATAAAGTTTCCTCTAAACATGCCAACTGCCATTGCAAATATCCATGCATATGATGCCACTAGAACTATCCCAATTATTGTGATGTGTCTCGGTCTTATTGTGTCATACTTTAACATAAACGCGGCTCCTAAGAGAAGTATTCCTATGTAGAAACTTGGTATTTTGCTGACAATGGGGTATATGTGAGGGTCTATCGTTATGCCTAATGGCTTCAATATGTAGTTTTCAATATCAAGCATTGCTATGAAAAATGCAACGGAAAGTATTGTCCAGCCTTTTTCCTTGGTTTTTATAGCTTTATACGTTGCAACACCAAACAGTATCCCCCTCGACAATAAATTAAGGAGGGGGATTATAGAGCTCATTTTTCTATCACCGTTTTCTCTTGCTTGACAACAACAAGAACACCTGGTGGAATGTTCTTGTCGACTATGACTCCGGGACCTACAAAGGCGTTACTCCCTATCTTTCTTCCCGGATATATACTTACGTTTATTCCGACCTTCACATTATGGCCTATTATCGCCCCGAGCTTTCTTCTCCCTGAGTCCTCTAATTTTCCTTTTACTTCAACTTTTACCGTTCCTTTGTCGTGTCTGAGATTTGCCGTTATCGTTCCTGCTCCTAAATTTGTATTCTCTCCTATTATTGAGTCTCCAACATAGTTCAAGTGTGGGGCGTTGCTATTGTCCATTATTATTGAGTTCTTTATCTCGACTGCATTTCCTATGTGGCAGTTGTCCCCTATACTTGTATAGGGCCTTATGAAGCAGTTTGGCCCTATCCTAGAATTCTTTCCAATCTTCACCGGCCCTATTATGTAGCTTCCCGCCCTAACGACTGTTCCCTCCCCAATTTCTACTGGAGGAATTATAGTTGCTCCCTCCTCAACGATGCCTTTGATCTCGTGTTTTAGCTTGGTTTTTAGGATGTACTCGTTAACCTCTAGGAGATTCCATGGTCTCCCGATATCGTTCCAATAACCTTCGTATTTGTAGAAAACGACGTTCTTTCCCGCTTCAATCATGAGATTTATTGTGTCCGTTATCTCGTACTCGCCCCTCTCGCTTTCCTCGGTTCTCTCTATGAATTCAAAAACATCATCTTTGAAGATATAAATTCCGAGATTTGCAAAGCCCTTGACATTTCCTGGCTTCTCAAGTATTTTCTTTACGTATTTTCCCTCTACTTCTACCTTTCCAAATTGGCTGAGGTCTTCAAATTCTTTAACTACTAGAGCTGCGTCTCCATTGTTCTTTCTAAAGGTATGTAAGAGTCCTCTGATGGCATCTTGCTCAAAATATATATCCCCATTGACTGCGAAGAACGCCTCTCCCTTTTCTATAAATTCTTTTGCAGAATATATCGCCTTTGCCGTTCCTTCTCCTTCGACTTGATCTACGTAGGTTATTGGTTTTCCGTGGAATTCATCTCCTAATAAATCGATTAGTTTTTCTTTCATATATCTAACTACTATAATGAACTCGTCGACGAAGGGATCAAGGTTTTCGATTACATACTCTATTATCGGCTTGTTCGCGACCTTAAGCACTACCTTTGGTCTATCATCTGTTAGTGGCCTTAATCTTTCTCCCTTTCCGGCTGCTAAAATCACGGCCTTCATTGTACTTCCCCAATTAGAAGGGTAAGTATGAGGAAGTACAAAAATCATGCGTTAAAGCCTAAGTATTTCAGGAACTATGCTTATCTTTGAAACGGGTGTGGGGATTGTATTTGTTACTGCTAATTCATCAACGGCATTGCTTACCCTTTCAATGGCTCCTTCTGCAAAAACTCCGTGTGTTGCAGCGACGAATATCCTCTTAGCCCCTAGTTCCCTGAGAAGATTTGCAGCTTTAATCATTGTTCCGCCCGTGCTTATTATGTCATCAACAATTAGGACGTTCCTCCCCTTTACATCAACATCTACTGGAGTCATCTGAACCTCTGTGGGTGATATTCTTTTCTTCTCAAAGTGGCTGTATTCGAGGTCTAATATTTCAGCAACGCTCTTTGCTCTCTCGAGCGCTCCCTTGTCGGGTGCCATTACTACTCCATCTCCTAACTTTTCCCTGAAGTATTCCGCTATGACTTTGGCAGGGGAGACATTTTCTGCTTTCCCTGGGAAGAATTCCAATGTTTTTGGATTGTGAATGTCGAACACGTAGAGTTCATCATAATATAAGCCGAGCATCCTCATTATGGCTCTCACGCTTATTGGTTCTCCCTCTTTGGTCACCCTGTCCTGTCTGGAGTAGGCGAGATATGGGACAACTATCCTTACCCTTTTATATCCCCTTTCCCGGAGGGCATCTCCTATGAGGATTGCCTCTATTATGTGTTCATCCTGGGGTCTGTACATTGACTGGATTACGGTTGCTTCTTCTCCCTCTTCGAGTATTCTTACGTACTTTTCTCCATCTGGAAATTTCTTTATCTCGACGTTAATTATTTTTGCACTCCCCTCAATTTCCTTTTTTAAGTGTTGGGCGCCACTACCAATAACAAACACTTTACCACCTCCAATTCTTTAAATTTACCCAGATTTGAGCCCCGTTTGGGATATCAACCTCTATAGGCGGATCAAACTTTATTGGATTTGCGAGAACCCACGCGTAAAGCTTTTTTCCATTGGAGTATTTTTTAAGAAAGTCATAGCTGGCAAGATGTTTGTTCTCATGATTTGCTAGCTCCTCTGGAGTAAATGGTCCAAGAACATCAACGAGCTCAACAACTCCGAGAGCTTTTTTCTCAGAAATTATCACTATTTTCCCTCTTATTTTAGTTGGAGTTTTCCTTATTTCCCAAGTCTTTTTCCCTTCTACTATCCATTTTGCGTAGGGCTGCCTTACTATTAGCCCTTTCATTAGGTCTCCCAAGGGAGAAAAAGGAGTTTAACCTATATAAATTCAACTTTTAAAGTTAAGAAAAGAAGAGGGCAATATTCACTTTATCTGCTCCAGGGCTCCAAGAACTTCCCAAATTATTGTTCTCGTATGAAGGGGCATGTTTGGATCCTCACTAATTTCTTCAAGTATTGCAATTGCATCAGCAGCCCTTACGGCAGGTTCTTTTTCCTTGTTCATAAGGGCCTCAATAGCTTGCTCGGCGGCCCTCCTAATATTTCTTGGAACAACTGTATCTTGGACAACCTGTTCCCTAAGTACTTGGATGATTTGGTTGATCCTCTCCTCAACATCTGTCATAAATATCACCCCCAATCATTTACTCAAGGTTACTAAACCCCCAGTAGTGATTATTTGGAATAAGCTAAAAAGTTTTTCTATAATTTCCAAATTCGCAAAATAACTGAGAAGTAATCTAAGCTCACCAGAACCTTAAAGGGGATGAAACTCTAAAGAAAAGAAAATAGGAAGGAACAGTTTAGCTTTAATTGGGTTACTTTTTCAATGGTTCTGGAATTGCCTTGTTCCACTGCTCTTGAGCTAGTTTTCCTGTGTATTTGAACTTCTCTACTAGCTTTTCTGCTTTCTTTCTCTTCTTTTGGTGCTCTTTCAAAAACTCTTGAACCTTCTGGATCAGGTATCTTTTACACTCCCCACAAGTTAACTCTCCATTTTTACAAGCATAATATCTCTCCATTAACTTCTTATCATCGGGTTCAAAGAATATTTCAAGCCATTTGAATACAACACATTTTTCTGGGTTACCACCCTTTTCTCTTTGCTCTTTAAGAGTTGGTTGACCTCCTGTGAGGGCAAACTTCCATATTTTCTTTCCAGCTTCTTCTGGATCATCTGTCAGGTAAATTGCTGTCTCTGGTTTTGAGGCACTCATTTTTCCTTCCAGACCTGTTAAGGGTGGAACGAATTTTGAGTGAAGTGCGGCTGTTTTATAATAGCCAAGGCTCTCGGCAAAGTCCCTTTGGAGTCTCCAGTATGGGTCTTGGTCAATCGCGGCTGGGATTAAACATCTCTTTTTCTCAAAAAATGTTGGGGCTGCTTGTATTGCAGGGAAGAATATCATTCCGATTTTGCTCTGCTCTGTAAATCCAAAAACGGCTCTAGCCATAGAGAAGTTTATCTTCTTCGCTATTGGAATTGCCATCTCATATATTTTTGTGAACTCACTATTCTGGAAGATGAACGTTTTGTCTGGATCAAAGCCAACCGCAATTATATCAAGTATGTTCTGATATGCCCAGTACTTCGTATCCTCGAAGCTGAGCTTCTCTTTAAACAAGAATTTTTCATCATCTGTTATTTGAATATACAGGTTTACATCAAATTTCTCTTGTAGCCACTTGGTTGCGAAAAATGGGATTATATGTCCTATGTGCATTGGTCCGCTTGGCCCTCTACCCGTATATAAGAAAAAGCCTCTTCCACTTTCATAGTCATCCAAGACTTTGTCGTAGTCTCTGTGGGAGAAGAAGAACCTTCTTCTGAAGTAGATTGGCAATTCACTCCTTGTCAGCTTTGCTGTTCTTTCAAGCAAGTCATCAGTTAAGGGGCTCGTTCCGAACTGCTCTATCAGTTTGTCATAATCTACAATACCCTCTACGTCCCAGGGTGTAACTTTGAACTCATCTGCCATTAGAACACCTCCTAATAGCTTTAGCTAGCTTAAGGATTGCAGAAGAGAGGAATTTAGTGAGTCCAAAAACCACCACCGAGCATGGGAGTTTAAAGGTTTAACAAAAATTTAAACCTTTTGGTTTGCGATAGGTATTTAACCTCCAAGAATAAAATAAATATGGAGGTGGTTCTAGATGAATTCTGAAGTAGTCAAGGAGTTCTTAGAGGACATTGGCGCAGATTATATTGAGCTCGAGGGTGAGATACACCTCGAGCCTGAGGTTTTCTATGAGGTTTGGAAATATGTTGGAGAACCTGAATTAAAGACCTATGTAATTGAAGATGAAGTTGTTGAACCGGGTGAGTACGATCCGCCTGAAATGAAGTATACGGAGGCGAAGAAGATTAAGATAAAGAAGGTGTACTTTGAAACGCTCGATGGAGTTAAGGTCGTAACTGATTACTCTGAGTTCAACAAGATACTCAAAGAAAAAAGATCATCTTAGCTCTAGAATTCCAATATTGATTTGTATCCCTTTCCATCTTTTCTAACCATTCTGGAGAATCTCGTTTTCATGTGCTCATTGTTTAATTCCGCGAACATGTCCAAGTAGCCTATTGCGAGTTTCTCAACATATGGGCTAAATTCGAGGACTTTTCTTCCCAGATCTTCTTTTGAAGAGAAGAACCATTCTATGTAATACCCTTTTGGCTTTAATATTCCCAACTTTATCTCGATATCTTTAAATCTTTCCAATAGTTCTTCTATATTCGCATTGGAGGCTATTCCAATGAATGACCTGTCGTAAATTGGTTCAATGTTTTCAATGTATGCATAAAAGCCAAGAATGACGCCATCTCTAATGAGTTTGTCTATCATAAACTTTATTGTTGGTCGACTTTTTCCTAGTTTTGTCTCAAGATCTTTCATCGGTGTTCTGGCATCGACTTTCAGTATGTCAAGAAGTACTGCATATTCATAGGGATACTCCCATTTCCCAAACTCAACGTTTTCTCTTTTTCTTCCCCAAACCTCATAAAATTCGAAGTTGTCCGAGTACTTTGAGAGCATTTCAGGAATGTACTTTTCTTGATCAACTGGAATGTGCATTATAGCCTGTATTCCATTTATGAATCCAAATATCGGTGTTATATGAGCAATGAAAGGATTTTTTAGCATTTCTTTAGCTTTTGTAGTTAGTTCTACTTTTGGAACATTGAGAAATGCGACGTAACTTTTCAGTCCTAACTTGACTATATTATATACTGCACTAACAAAAACATACTTTCCGTAATACTTGTCATATATTCTCTTTATTTTATGGTAATCAATACCCTCGGAAGTCGCTATCTTTCTTAAGCTCTCCCTTGGATACTTGTTAAGAATTTCAGCCAACCACTCGACCTCATTTTTATCTATTGAGGGCATATAACATCAGTAAAAATTGGTTACCACGACTAAAAACTCTTATGGTTGGGTTTCTTTAGAACCGATAATTCTACTAGGGGAAGGAAAAAGAAATAAAAGAAGGATCCTTGCTAAAGATCAAATGGTGGTGTGGCATGGTGAGGATTGAAGTTATTGATATAGAAAAGCCAGAAGGCGTTGAGGTAATAATAGGACAAGGGAACTTCTCGATATTTACTGTCGACGACTTAGCGAGGGCACTTTTAACGGCCGTCCCTGGGATAAAGTTTGGGATAGCAATGAACGAAGCCAAGCCTCAGCTAACGAGGTACACGGGGAATGATCCAGAGTTGGAAAAACTAGCGGCTAAGAATGCCGTGAAAATTGGAGCTGGGCATGTATTTGTGATATTAATGAAGAATGCTTATCCAATTAACGTCTTGAACACCATCAAGAACCACCCAGCAGTTGCAATGGTGTATGGGGCAAGTGAAAATCCATTCCAAGTAATAGTGGCGGAAACTGAACTCGGAAGGGCTGTCATTGGGGTAGTGGATGGAAAGGCTGCGAACAAGATAGAAACTGAAGAGCAAAAGAAGGAAAGAAGGGAGCTAGTCGAGAAAATAGGATACAAAATAGACTGAGGGCTCTTCTATGAAAATATTTTTTATCACATCAAACGATGGAAAAGTCAGAGAAGCTAAGGCCCTCCTAGAACCTTTAGGCGTTGAAGTAATCAAAAAGACTATTGAGTATCCGGAGATACAGGCTGGGTCTTTGGAAGAGGTAGTTGAGTTTGGGGCAAAGTGGCTTGCTGAAATATTAGATGGGCCTTTTATGATAGAGGATTCTGGTCTGTTTATAGAAGCTCTTAATGGTTTTCCAGGGGTGTATTCGGCTTACGTTTATAAGACAATAGGCCTCGACGGGATATTGAAGCTTCTTTCTGATGTGGAAAATAGGAGAGCTTACTTTAAGAGTGTAATTGGCTATTACGATGGGAAACTCCATATATTTAAGGGAATCGTCTGGGGCAGAATAAGCACTGAGAAGAGGGGAATACATGGGTTTGGTTATGACCCAATATTCGTTCCAGATGGTTACGAGAAGACCTTCGCCGAAATGACAACTGAAGAGAAAAACGCTATCTCTCACAGGGGAAAAGCTTTAAAAGAATTTCATAGATGGTTAAAAGAAAACCTTAAATACTGAACATTCGCCAAATAACTAGAAAGGTGGTGATTATGGCTGAAATCTTAGACAGGGTAGATAGGAGATTGCTTGAAGAACTAAAGAATAATGCGAGGGAAAATATAGCCGCGTTAAGTAAAAAGCTTGGGATACCCAGGACAACTGTCCATTACAGAATCAAAAGGCTAGTTGAAGAGGGGATAATAGAGAAGTTCACTATAAAGCCGAACTACAAGAAGCTTAACCTTGGAACCACAGCATTCATCTTGATAAGATATGATCCAGATTCTGGGTTGACTCAAAGGGAAGTAGCTGAGCAGATAGCTAAAATCCCGGGAGTTTATGAAGTACACATCATCGCTGGAGAGTGGGATCTTCTATTAAAGGTTAGAGCCTCTAATGCGGAGGAAATTGGTAAGATAGTAATAGATAGGCTCAGAGAGATTAAAGGGGTTGGCCAGACTGTGACAATGGTTTCCTTTGTTACAGTGAAGGAAGAAATTTAGAGGCGATGATCGACGTTCTCCTTGCTGAGCTATGATGATGCGAGGTTAGGTGAGCCTTTTTAAATCCCCCTTTCTATTCTGCATTGGGGGTTGAGATGGCGAGGGTAGTTGTTGATGCCCAAGCTGCGAGAGCCATAGGAAAAGGTGCAATGATAGTCTTCAAGAAGGGTGTCGTTAGGGTTGAAGGTGAGGTAAAGCCAGGTGACATTGTAGAAGTTTACACACGTGGCGGAAAGTTTTTAGGAAAGGGCTTTGCGAATCCAAACTCTAACATAATGGTGAGGATAGTTACCAAGGATAAGGACGTTGAAATAAACAAGGATCTTTTTAGGGAAAGGATAAAAAAGGCAAACGACTACAGAAAGAAAGTTCTTAGGTATACAAACGTCTATAGAATGGTATACGGTGAAGCTGACTACCTTCCAGGATTGATAGTGGACAGATTTAACGACATAGCTTCTCTACAGATATCCAGTGCGGGCATGGAGAGATTTAAGATGGATGTCGCGGAGGCTATAATGGAAGTTGAGCCGGAGATTGAAACTGTATTCGAGAAGAATACTGGAAGGAGCAGAAGAAGAGAAGGATTGCCAGAAATAGAGAGGGTTCTTCTAGGGAAGGAAAAATATAGGACAATAATACAAGAAGGAAGGGCCAAGTTCATTGTAGATATGAGAGGTCAGAAGACGGGGTTCTTCTTAGATCAGAGAGAAAACAGACTTGCCCTAGAAAAATGGGTAAAACCAGGGGACAGAGTTTTGGATGTTTTCACATATACAGGTGGATTTGCAATTCATGCAGCAATTGCTGGGGCTGAAGAAGTTATAGCAATTGATAAATCTCCAAGGGCTATAGAGACCGCGAAAGAAAATGCCAAATTGAATGGCGTTGAGGACAAGGTTAAGTTTATTGTGGGGAGTGCATTTGAGGAAATGGAAAAGTTACAAAAGAGGGGAGAGAAGTTTGACATAGTCATTCTCGATCCTCCAGCATTCGTTCAGCATGAAAAAGACCTTAAAGCTGGATTGAGGGCATATTTTAACGTAAACTTCGCTGGTCTTAACTTAGTAAAGGATGGTGGGATTCTAGTTACGTGCTCATGCTCTCAGCACGTGGATCTCCAGATGTTTAAAGATATGATAATAGCAGCAGGAGCCAAGGCTGGAAAGTTCCTCAAGATGCTAGAACCTTACAGAACCCAAGCTCCAGACCACCCCATACTTATGGCGTCCAAGGATACTGAATACCTCAAATGCCTGTTCCTTTATGTTGAGAATATGCGCTAGCGGACTATCATGACCGGGACGACTATTCTTCCTACAACGTCCTCCAGTAAGGATCCTATTCTTGTCTTTCCACTCTTACCATATGCTCCCATGACAACCATATCGTAGTTTCCAGAATTTGCCTCTTCAAGCACTTTATCCTTAGCGTGGCCCTCAACTATTTTAAACGAGCAGTTTATTCCCTCCCTGTGTCCCAGCTCAAGTAAGGTTGTTATGACCTCCTTAACGCTCTTCTTCATGTCCTTCCATATTGTTTCTTCGAACTCCTGTATTTTCTCGAGACTCTCACTTCTCATGCTCAGGTGAAATGCTAGGGCCTTTGCTTCTCTTCTATCTAGAACTGAAAATAATGTTACCTTTGCGTTTTTCCTTTTAGCAACTGAAAACGCATAAAGAGCTGCTTTTTGGCTCCATTTGCTTCCATCTACAAGTACTAGTATTCTCATAGCTCCTCACCCATATCTTAGGATCAAAATTAATGAACCTACACCAACTGTTAGCATCATAACTATAAACCCGACTTTTAGGAAGTCCTTAAATGTTATTCTTATTCCCTCCCTGTATGCAATTCCAAGGACAACTATGTTGGCACTTGCACCTATCGCGGTTCCATTGCCCCCTAGGCATGCTCCCAAGCTTAATGCCCACCACAAGGGGTAGGTGTTTAATGTCGACCCCATGCTTTTTATCAGGGGGATCATGGTCGCTGTGAATGGAATGTTGTCTATTACTGCACTCAATAGTGCTGATAACCAGGAAATCAAGAGGATTGCCTCGGTTTCATTGTGTATTTGCCTAACTATCCACTCTCCAACTTGAGCAATAAAGCCCGTCTCTTCCAAGGAACCGACTATTATGAACAGGCCCCCAAAGAAGAATAGGGTCGCCCACTCGACTTTTTCTAAAGCCTTTTCTGGGGAGTATCCGCTCCATAGGAGGAGAAGTGATGCTCCTGCTAGTGCAATTACCGCAGGTTCGACACCCAGGGTATCGTGGAGGAAGAAGGAGAGCATGACGAGGGATATGACGATTATTGATCTCCTAAACAGCTTCTTATCCCTTATTGCATCTTCTTCTCTAAGGTTCATTATTGCCAGACTTACGGTTTCCCTTGCTTTTTTCAGTTGTTTTCTATATAAAACGTAGACTAGACCTATCATGAGAATTAGATCAACGAAGGCTATGGGGGTCATATTTTTTATGAACTCATTGAAGCTCAACTTTGCTGCTGATCCTATCATTATGTTTGGTGGATCACCTATTAGGGTCGCCGTTCCACCGATGTTCGAGGCAAAGATTTCTGCTAGGAGATAGGGAACGGGATTAACTTTCATCTGCCTGGTTATGTAGAGTAGCATTGGAGTTAGAAGAAGAACCGTTGTGACGTTGTCAAGAAATGCACTTACGAGGGCTGTGACAATGGAAAAGAAGAGAAGAACTTTCATGGGATCTCCTTTAGATAGCTTCGCTGTTTTTATTGCTATATACTCAAAAAGTCCGCTCTCTCTGCTAACGTTTACAACAACCATCATCCCAGCGAGGAGCAAGATCGTGTTAAGGTCTAGGTAATGAGAAACCTTTTCCCACGGAACTATTCCGAGGAGTAGGACTATCGAAGCCCCAAACATGGCTGCTACTGTTCTGTGAATTTTTTCGCTTATTATTGCTGCATATACAGCTATGAATACGCTGAGTGCAATGATTTCTGAGATTTCCATAAGTTGGACCCCCTAGTATAGCAAGACTGGAATTTTAACATTCTGGAGCACTCTAAGTACTATTGGACTAACAGGATGCGTCTTTGTTGTTTCAGCACCATAATGTTTTGATATTATTATTAAATCAAAATTATCTGCAATATTCTCAACTATTTCAGCTTTATTTCCAGTTTTCAGCTTTAGCTCGATGGAAAATTCCATATTGAGAGAAGATATAAGATTCTTAGCTTCAGCTAGAGCTTTTTCTCCTTTTTCGAGTTCTTTTTTTCTGAACAGTTCTGCTTCTTCTTCTCCAATCGTCTCTCTAATAAGCCTGCATACTTCGCCATCTATTACATACAAGATTAGTATATGGGAACCTGGATATGCGGAGACATAATCAAGAACAGTTTCGGTAGGTTTTTCTGAATATCTATCAAGGGGGAGTATTATTTCTTCAATTTTGGGTATCGTAAACTCTTCTTCCGTAAGAAGGAATTCCTTATATGCCCTAACAATTTCTTCATATCTCGGGGCTATGTTTCGGAACTTTCTCAGAATAATGTTTGAAAAGAGGCCCAATGGGGCCACCTTCACTTCTTCCACTCTGTATAGCCACACTTACCACAAGCCCACCTATCTCCATGGTCGGCCATGAATACTCCCGGCCCGCATCTTGGACAGAACTTGTTCTTTCTTATAACCTTGCCATCCTTAACGATGTAGAGCTTCCACTTCTGACCCATTTCACTCACCCTCCTCCTTCTTTTCTATTATTCCATCTCTAATCAAGATGTACTCTGGCTCGATGTAGAGCATTCTCTCTTTATCATAATAGTACTTTGCGTATCCCTTTGAAATGTAGCTTCCGAAGTAGCTCCTTATATACTGAATAACTGTAGTTTCTGGGTTTAAGTCGAGCATTGCAACGAGCTTGCCCTTGACGTCCTTTCTACTTGGCGTTGGTTCTCCTGGGTGGTATATCTCAAAGTATATCTCCTTCCTTCCTATTAGCTTGTTCTCCTTAACCTCCGTTATTCTAATCTCCATTCCTCACCACCTCCATCTTTCTCATTATCTCAGCGCACCTGCGTTTGCATTCATGAGTTACCTTTATAAGCACTATGCCTTCCCGGGGCTGGCCATAAATAACATATGAATTGTAGGGGGCATAGAGGACAGCTGGAATTGTTGCCAAATCTTCCTCTCCATTTATAATTATGTGAACATTTTTACCTCGATTAACTAATAGATAGGCCTTTTTTATTGCCTTAAGGAGGGAGAGTGTTATCATTCCAGGGGGATTTTTAACGGTTAACATTATTGCATTTGTCTTAATATCTGGGCGGTACTCCCTTCTCTCAGTTTTGTGATCGTAAATTGCTAAATTTGGAGTTAAACCAACTTTCAAAATATTTTCAGTAACAACATCACCAACAGTTATTAGGGGATTTGAAACTTTGTCCCTAATTTCTAAATACGGTCTTGGTATCTCTCCCCTTATCAGTTTACCCATTGGCTTCTTCAGCTCATGCCTTAAGGAGAGTGGAAGTTTGAAAATGACTCTCATCAGCGCACCCTTATCGCATATTTTCCTGGAACTTTTGCTCCAATCCTCTTTGCTATCTCGCTGTTCTCAACGTCAATAATTATAACTAAATCAAACCACTCCTCACTTAGATCTCTACTTCCACAAACCGGGCACACGTCTTCTGTCGTTATATAATGACAGTTCCTACAGGCTTTTTCACTCACTTCTTACCCTCCTTCTCCTTTCTCTTTTCTTTCTCTATCCATTCAAACTTTCCAAGGCCAGGTTGTCTCATTGTTAATCCTATCCTATTCTCCCTAATAATCCTGCTTTTCGGACTAATTGCGATGATTCTGGCCCTTACTGGATCACCAAGTTTGAGAAGGTACTTCTTCTCTTTGCCGACAAACTGTTTGTTCCTTTCGTCATAAACTACGTAGTCATCCATAAGCTGGCTGATGTGTACTAGGCCATCCATTGGGCCTATCCTGATGAAAGCTCCAAAGGGAACAACGTCAACGACAGTTCCTTCAACGACTTCGTGGAGCTTTGGTTCCCATACCAAAACATCAAATACTACTTCATGGTACGTTGCCCCATCTCCTGGGACTATTATTCCGTCTCCGACTTCCTTAACTTCGACTATTGATAATATTACACCTTCATCTCTATCATAAGTTCCTTCATAAGCCTCCCTGAGCACTATCATCGCGGCCTCTTTAGGATCCATTGTGAACATTCTAGGAGGAATCCTAACAACGTCCTTTACCGTGACTATTTTATACATAACTTCCTCCTCCTCGAGAAAAAAGTTTTAGATAAAGAAACTCACTCCTTCTTTCCGAATTTCTCCTTATACATCTCAATGGCCCTAAGAATTTCTCTCTTTGCTGCCTCTGCTCCTTCCCATCCCTCAACGATGATCTCCTTACCTTGAAGCTCCTTGTATCTCTTGAAGAAGTGTGCTATCTCATCTAGGAAGGCCTTTGGAACATCGTCTATGTCTTTCCAATCCTTGAAGTATGGATCCTCTACTGGGACTGCAAGAACTTTGTAATCCTTGTCTCCGCTGTCAATCATCTTGAAGAGGCCTATAGGTCTTGCCTCTATTATGGTTAGTGGATAAGTTGGTTCTCTCATTATTACCATTATGTCAAATGGGTCGTCATCGTCATACCATGTTCTTGGGATTATTCCGTAGTCTACTGGGTAGAAGAAGGGGCTGTAGAGAACTCTATCGAGCTTTAGGAGCCCGGTCTTCTTATCGAGCTCATATTTGTTTCTGCTGCCTTTTGGTATCTCTATTAGGGCATAAACTACCTCTGGAACGTTGGGTCCGGGTTCAAGGTCATGGAATGGGTTCATTCACACTCCCCCCTGCTTGGATTTTCTCCAACAGAAATATCGTGGGGTGGTGGATAGTTAATGCTTTTAAATTTTTAGCTCTTCCCACTTTTTCTTCATTAAAATTGCATCTCCCTCTATGTTTGGGCTTTCACTTATAACAACCCCTTTAACTCCAAATTCTTTTAAGATTTTCAATAAATCCTCCCATTTAAGATCGCTCTCTTGAAGGTTAAGATGTCTTTTCTCACCTTTGTCTGAATACTCTATCCCGCTTATGTGAATGTGCATATTCTTAAGTGCTTCCTTACCTAGCTCGTTCTCTATTAAGGTCAGCATTTCCCTCCATTCTTCTTCTGAATTGCATTTCCCCTTATTCCTAGCATGCGCATGTGCAAAGTCTATTGCTGGAAGAACCATGTCGAGTTCCTGGCTTAATGAGATGAGCTCCCTCAGATCCCCAAACTGAGTAGGTTTTCCGGTAAGTTCTGGCCTGATCCAGACTTTTATTCCCCTACTCTTTAGTTCCTCAACTATATCTTCCAAGGCGGATTTTATAGTTTGATATACTTTCTCGGGAGGTTGTTTTAGGTAGTAACCAGCGTGAAAAACTAGACTCCATCCTCCGGCCTCGTAAAGTCTTTCTGCACTCTGAATTATCCTCCTTTTGCTTGCCTCAATCTTTTCTCTCTCCCTGGCATTTAGATTTATATAATAAGGGGCATGAGCTGTTAGTACCACGTCATTCTTTTTTGCAACGTGCTTTATTTTCTTCGCAAGTTCGGGCTTCACGTTAATTCCTCTCACGAATTCTAGCTCCATAGCATCCAATCCTAACTCTCTCACTCTCTCAATACCGTTTATCGTGGAGGGTTTTGGGGTTGAAAGAGGAATCCCAGCCGTGCCGAATCTCAGCCTGTCAATTTTGAACATTTCACCACCTCTGTCGAAATTAGGGCTGTCTAAAATTTAAAGATGTTGGAGCACAATTTTTAAATCAACTCGTGGTAAAGTCTTTTGGGATGAAAAAATGGGTGTAATAATAGAGTTTTCCCTGATTCCCTTGGGAGAAGTGAGCGTTAGTAAGTACATAGCTAGGGCAATAAAGTTACTAGAAGAAAAAGGCGTCAAATATCAGTTAACTCCGATGGGAACAATAATCGAGGTTGATAATCTAAAAGAGGGACTAGAAGTAATTAGAGAGGCCCATGAATTAATGTTCGAGCTGGGAATTAAGAGGGTTGTCACGTATATAAAGATCGACGAAAGGAGGGACAAAGAGAGGCACATGGAAGACAAAGTTAAATCTGTGATGGAGAAGCTTTCCTCACAATAAGGTGTGAGAGATGAAAGTTCTTGTGCTGGCAATTGATAGAGACGATGACTTTGGTGTCAAGGCTGGGGTTAAAGGGCCTGTTATTGGGAGAGATAAATGTTTGGATGCCGCTATAAAGCTTAGTTTGGCTGATCCAGAAGATAGCGACGCAAATACGCTCTATGCGGCGATAAAACTTTACGATGAACTAAAGGAAAGTGGTGAGTTTGAGGACGTTGAGGTTGCCCTGATAACAGGGCATCATAACGTTGGAGTAAAGAGTGATATGGAACTCAGCAGACAGCTTGAAGAAGTCCTTAAACAGTTCCCCGCTGATGGTGTAATCCCCGTAACTGATGGTGCTGAGGACGAGCAGATATTTCCAATAATAACCTCAAAAGTTCCGATAATCAGCACTCGGAGAGTAGTTGTTAAGCAAAGCCCAGGGATAGAAACTACGTGGTACATCATTGTGAGGTACATGAAGGAGCTTCTAAACGATCCTGAAGTGTCTAAAGTTGTTTTAGGTATACCGGGATTGATAGTTCTCCTGTATGGCATCGCTAAGCTGGTCTCCATCAAGTATCCTCCAAGTGCTCAGATAGTTTCCTCAACGGTAAGTGGGATTGTTATGCTGATAGTTGGCGGTTACTTCTTCATAAAGGGGGTTAAGATAAGACCGTTAGAGCTGATAAGCAGGGGATTCATCACCTTTATTGGCCTTATCACGGGACTAATAGTTATCCTTGGAGGTGCAATTAACGTCTACTTAACTCTTGAAAGTATCTCTCAGGAGATGATAGGTGGCATTCCAAGCAGTGACCTCATAGCGGTGTTGATATACCTGAATGCTGTTAATCCTTATGCCATCTTAGGAATTGCAATAATACTTCTCAGCAAGACGATTCAGGAATACCTGCGTCGTAATACGCATATCTGGTATTATATTACCGGAATTATAATGCTCCCAGCGTTCTGGAAAGTTATAGACATGATAACAAAGTACTCAAATCCATTAATAAAAAAGACTCCAGGAGATATATTTCTGGGGATTTTCATAGTGGCTATAGATCTCGCAATTAGCGTTCTGGTCGGTATAAAGTTAAGGGAAAAAGTAAAAAGCTGGGAAGAAAAAGACTAGCTTCTCCTCCTAAAGTATATTAGTAGGGTTATTAATATCGCTAAAACTCCAGCTCCAATAGCCATCTTCTTCAGCTTCTCTTTTTCTTCAACGTTTTCATACACTGGGATCTTTATTGTATGCTCAAAGATATACACGTTATCATCTCCTTTATCCCTGTCCCCGACTGCCCTGATCCTTATCAGGATGTTGTAGGTCTTCGGAATGGCGTCTTTGTCTACTGTTAGTGTTATAACACCTTGGCCAGTTTGGTTCGGCTCAAGTGTTCCAACATAGTCAGTCCTCTTAACGACTGTGAAGGGTTGGGACGATCTAACAACTCCTTCAACCACAGCACTCTCGGCTTTTTCTCCACCAATGTTTTTGAGCGTTATATAAATGTCGACGTCTTTTCCTTGAAGGGGCTTGGGCTTGTATGTAACATTGACAACAATTATATTTGGTTTTTCTGCAATTATTATAGGAATGTCGAGTTTTATTTTCTTGAATCTTCCACTTGGATCCTTATATGTTACCTCTATTGGGATATTGTATCTTCCTGGTTTTGCATTCTTATCTACATCAACCTTAAATGAGGCCTGGGCAGAGTCTCCCTGTCTCAGAGTTCCAATATTTATTATTTGATCACTAGTTTCACTCAACTTTAGTGGGTAGCTCGGGAGTGGTTTGAGCAAGATGTATCTTGCTTCACCACTCCCAACATTTTCAACGGAAAACGATACCTCGACGTTTGATGTGCCTGGGAGAATTCTTGAGGGGGATGTAGAAACTTTGCTTATAACAAGCATCTCCGTTCCAGTAACCTCTATTCCGACTATTCTCTCATCTGAAAATGCTTCATCATTGGGGGAGGACAGGTAAGTGAGCTGTATCTTAAGAGGGTAAACATTATTTTCCAGCCTGTTGTTTGCCTTAAGTTGGAATGTTATCTTGATTGTTTGATTTGGAAGTATTATCCCATCGTACCTAACGTTGTCCTCCCCTATTGGTAGGAAAGAAAGTGCTCTTTCTACGGCCAGCCCCTGCATGAGCTGATTTATTGCTAGTTGCAAGTTCTCAGATAATTTCTCGCTTTGAGGAAGTGGGAGTGTAGCGAGCTGTGACAGGTCGACTTTTTTAATTTCTCTCTGGATTAGAACTTCCGTTGGAATTATTTTTACTTGAAGGCCCTTTGCATATCCTTCACCAACATTCTTCAGGACTAGGGTCATGTTGAATGAACTTCCGGGTTCTATTTTCTCTGGCTTTAGAGTTACGTTCTCTATTTCTATGAATGCTGCCCTTCTCCTAATCACAGTTGTTGAAAATGTAAACTCTTGCGTTACCTGTTGGAGACTATTTCCAGAGTAATAAGTTAACCTAAGCTTAAACACATAAGTTCCGGTTTTTGCACTCTCATCCACGTGAAGGAGGAAGGTTCTCGTTATGTTCATACCCGGTTCAACAAACTTAACGTAAAAGGAACTTGGGGACTTAGGGGAAAACGGTCTCCCCTTTATATCTTCAAGTATGATCTGTCCTCTTATGTCCTTAGCCGTGTCTATACCGCTATTAACGAGGGTAACTGTGACGGTGAAATCTTCTCCAGGATGAACTATTTTTGGAATTTCCTGTTTTGAGATAGTGAATGTTGCTTCGTAATCCCTGGATATTGTCACTACACTAGAATCGTAGAGGACTCTTTGATTGAGATTTTCTCCAGTAGTGTATGCAAAGTATATTACTGTCAAGTACAGCGGATAATCTCCTGGCCTAGCGTTCTCGTTGGCCTTATAAAGGAATGTTATAACTTTATCTTCTCCCGGCTCTATAAAGTCAACGTACTTCATTGTCGTTGAGACAGGGTATAGGCTACTTTGGGCGATTCCAGTTTGAGAGAGTGTCTGAGGTATTATCGAGGCGGCACTTTCTTCTTTGCTTGTGGTTTCTGGAATTACCGGGGTTGGGGAGAGTATCACCGTGACGAATCTAACTTTTCTCGACCCTATATTCTTCAAGTGAACCTTCACCTCAAAAATTTGGCCGGGCCTTACAGGGCCGTCAACATCAATTTTTGAAAGTAGTAAACCCTGAACCATTGAGACTCTCCATGTAATTGGTCCACTTATGCTGATCTTCGCTCCATTGGGATAGACAAATAAAGGAGTTATGTACAATGTTTCCCCTTTATACTTAATTTTTACAGTTTCATTTACGCCTACTGGCTGTGCATTTGGTACATAGTAGGGTTTTGCTATGTCTTCAAGCTTAATTCCAAGTTCTGGATGCTCTTCTATTGTCTTTACAATAGCATTCCAAACCTCCATTTGGGATGCAGTTGAAAGCCACCTGAGGAACTCAGCGTATTGGGCTGGATCATCCGGATTATATCCGAGAGTTTCTGCCATCGCCCTTAGGAATGTTTGATTTGAGAGTAGCTCTCTAACTTTTTCCTCGTCTGGAACATAGATTAACGTGAGGTTTGGGCCTATGGGATTTAGCTTTTCATCTAAGACGATAAATAGAACCTTCCACTCCCCGTCGTTTATGTCGTAAACGACATCCTTAATAATCAGAGTTAGTGGGCCTATTAGGAGATAGTCCCCTTTGTTAAGGTATCCCTCGTATAGTAACTCCGGTCCTTCTCCCTGACCTTGAGCGGTCACGAATGAAGCTAGAGGAGCTAGGATAACTGTCAAGATAATAAATGTGATAATTAGCCTTTTCATTTCCTCACCCCCTTAATCTTTCTTCCAAATTCAAGCTGGAGGATTGCAGGGGTTACGAGATAAGCGGAAAACATTGAGGCGAATATTCCGACAGCAAGAACTCTTCCAAAGTCATGAATTGCTGTAAGCTGGGCTGTTAAAAGAGCTAAAAATCCTCCCGCTGTCGTTAGTGCTCCGACAAGTATTCCTGGTCCTACACTTCCCATCGCTGCAATTATTGGCGTTTTGTTTCCCTCTCTTAGCTCTTCTAAGAATCTGTGTGTTATGTGCATCCCATAGTCAACACCTAGACCCACTATCATGGAAACTACTCCGGCTAGCGTTTGGGAAAATGGAATTCCAGCTAAGCCCATGTAGCCGATTGTCCACAGAGCACCGAGAAACATAGGCATTATCATTGCAATTGATACAGTTGGCCTTCTGAATATGAGGAATACAACGAGAACTACTATCATCGTTCCTATTGTTGATATTTTTCCCAGTTCCTCATTAACGAGATTGTTTAGAACGTAATTAAGGTAGGCATCTCCAGCTAGTTCTACCTTAGTGCCAGGGGGAAAACTAGCCATTTTTATCTCTTCTTCAAAATATTCCATGATTTTGTTGAACTCGCTCTGTGTTACCCCCATAAAATTACCTTTGAACTTTATTATCGTCATTGAGTAATCACTAGAAATAAGAGAAGAATCCTTGAGCGCCTCTGCTATCTTCTCTTTATCCTGGGGTATGTAGCCGTATTTCTTTAGAACTTCATCGGCAATGCTTTCGGCTTCAAAGACATTGTTTATATAAGAATCAGCCTTTACTTCCCGTTCAAACCTAAGAATTGACCTAACAAGCGTGGGATCCCTTACGTCCTCGGCCTTTATAAGAACGTACACCTCATCCTGCCCTCCAAATTCTGATCTTATATCCATGAGTGCCTTTATTTCGGGAAGATCCATAGGTATCATTTTCTCAAGCCTGACTTCTGTTGTAACCTTTGTAAGTCCATAAAAAGAGATTCCTGAGATTATTAGGGCTATTAGAAGTGCTATCCAGGGTAACTTTTTAATCCAGGCTCCCCATATTCTAAACAGCCCTGATATCTTACTTTCACCTCCACCAATTGAAATTATTTCACTTTTCTTCAAGACAATTCTCCTGAAGTCTTCTTCGAGTATCGCAAGTGCGGGGGTTACTATCACAGCATTCAGTGCCGTTAGTCCGAGCCCCATAACTAGGGTTACACTTAGCCTCTTTAGGGATGGTAGTATCGAGATTGACAACGCTAGGAATCCTGCAATAGTTGTTAGTGCTGCTCCCAAGAGGGCTTTTCCTGTCTCTGCGATAGCCTCTTCTGCTGCTATCTCCGGTGGCCTGCCCTTGGACCTCTCTTCATAGTATCTATTCGTGACGTGAACTCCATAGTCTATTCCCATTCCTATGATCATTGCTCCAATAGTGCTCGTGGCTATATCTAATGGAATTCCGAGTAGTCCCATAAACCCTAAAGTCATGACTACGCCAAATATGAGCGGGATTAGAGGAACTAGCATCCTAATTGGAGACTTGTAGAAGTAAAGGAGAATCAAAATTACTATCACTCCGGCGACCATCATCGTTCTGTTCATATCGTTTTGTAACATTTCTAGAATCCTGTACGTTATTCCCAGGTCTCCAGTCAAGACTGCTTCAACGCCCTCGGGAAAGTCAGCTCTTTTTATGTCACTCTCTATATCTCTGTATACTCTGACGAGAGCTTTCTGGTTTCTTTCCCTGTTTAGATTGACTATTATTATCGTCGATGAATAGTCTCTGCTTATGAGACCATTCCTTGCCTCTGGAGGAAGGAAATTTAGGACAAATTCAACTTCTTCTTTGTTCTTTGGTGGCCTTCCGAGAATTTGAACACACAGGTCTGCAATGCTAAAAGTACTCGTCACGTATTCTCTTTGCTTCAGTCTCTGTTCAAGGTTGTACATTGCCTGTATTACCCTAGGATCCCTTATGTCGGAAACCTCTTCGGTTGATTTTATCTTTACGTATATGAGAGCTGAACCTCCTGCTCCAAATTCGTTCTGCAGTGTGAAATAGCTTTTAACAGCTTCTAAATCGCTTGGTAGCTGCTTTGATAGATCACTTTCAAATCTAAGCTGAGTTAACCCATAAGCTGAGAGTATCAGGAGGAATAGGGTGATTACAGCCAGTGAGTGCCTATACACTACTATTACCTTAGCCACTTTCCTTAGCATTGGTACTCACCGAACTTTCGGAAATTTCCGAAAGTTTTATAATTTCCAAAATTTAAAAACATTATGGTGGTCATTTATGGGCATTGAAGAGGCAAAGAAGATAATAATGGAGACATTTGCAAACACGGCGAGGAGATTGGGTCAGAGCGAGCTCATAGGTTACATTTATGGTGCCTTGTTTTTAGCTAAAGAACCCTTAAGCTTGAGTGAAATCTCTTCAATAACGGGTTATTCTCTCTCACACGTTAGTTCTGCCATGAAAGTTCTGGAGGGAGTTGGGCTTGTTCAGAGGATTAAGAAGCCGGGTGATAGGAAAGCCTACTTCATTGCAACGAAAAACTTCGGAGAGTGGAGAAGCTCTGCGTTCTATGAAAATATACTGAGAGATATAGAGGAGACTAGAGAAAACCTTCTCAAAGCTCTGAAAGAAGTTGAGAACGATGATAGTGAGGAAGCAAAAGAAATCAGGGAAAAGATACAGATGGCGTTGAAGAGGAATGAAATAGCAAAAAAGCTATTGTCAATAGTGATGAAGTTCAAATCAGAAGAAGAGCTCCTTGAAACTCTCGAAAAGTGTTTAGAAAAAAATTAAGGTCAGCCAGGAATCCGGTCATCCCCTTTCAGTATCGGATGGCGCTCATCATTCCATTAAAAATATGGTGTTAGGACTTTAAAAGGTTTTTAATTTCCTCACTCACTTTCTCTAAGCTGATTTCCTTTTGTTCACCGCTTTCCATGTCTCTGACCGTGACAACGCCCTTCTCGAGATCCTTTTTTCCAACTATTATTGTAAGTCTTACCCCAATTCTGTTTGCATAGTCCAATGCTTTTCTCAACTTTCTTCCCATTAGCTCTACTTCTGTCTTTATGCCACTCTTTCTGAGGGAAGCTGCTATCATTATTGCCTCTTTGTTTACTCCCCCTACGGGAACAACGTAAACATCTGGACTCAGTCTAGGTTGCGGTATTAACCCCTTCCACTCGAGAATTGGGATTAGCCTTTCAATTCCAATTGCAAAACCTGTGGCGGGGGTTGGTTTTCCTCCAAAGACCTCTATAAGATTGTCATACCTTCCTCCTCCCCCTATGGAGCCTATCCCCAGTTCATTGGGAGCAATTGCTTCAAAGACTATACTGGTGTAGTAGTCAAAGCCCCTCGCTATACCAAGATCTATTCTGATCCATTTAGACACTCCATAGGCATCAAGCAGGTCTATAAGGGAATATAGTTTTTTGATTTCTTTCTTAGCTTCTTCACTTGTAAATAGCTCTTCAGCTTTTGGTAGAACTTCACTGGCCTTGCCCTTTATTTCTATAAGGCTTAGAACTTTCTCGATTTTTGCTTCATCAAGGCCAAACTTTTTGAGCTCTTCTACGAACTCTTCCCTCGTCAGCTTGTCTTTCTTATCTATTATTCTCATTAATCCTATATCGTCTTTAACTCCAAGCATCTTGGCGAATTCGTCTAAAAGTATCCTATCTCCTATGTTGACTGTGAAATCTCTAAGCCCAGTAGAGAGATAGCTTTCAACGAATAAGCTTATCACCTCTGCATCTGCCTCTATTTTTTCACTCCCTATCAGTTCTACTCCCGCCTGCCAGAACTCTCTGTACCTTCCGCTCTGGGGCTCTTCATATCGGAACATGTTTGCTATGTAGTACCATTTTATTGGCTTTGGGGCGTTCTGAAATGAGTTAACATATAATCTCGCAACGCTTGAGGTCATGTCCGGTCTTAGAGAAACGTCTCTTCCTCCTTTATCCTTAAATGCGTAAAGTTGCTTAACTACTTCCTCACCACTTCTAAGCTCGAAAAGCTTTGTGTATTCCATCACTGGAGTTAGAATTTCTTTAAAATTGTACCTCTCAAAAACCTGCCTTATTCTCTCAAATACCCATCTTCTCTTTACCATATCTTCGGGTAGGAAGTCTCGAGTTCCCTTAACCCTCTCTATCATCTTAATCTCCCGTTGCCCTTACCCAAATCTAAATAAAAATCTTCTGAATATTGTAATATGTCCGAAAACTTTTATATGCATGAAATATAAAATATTGGCTGGTGGTTCTTATGGGAAAGCTTGACTGGATAAAAGAGGAACTTGAAGAACTTAAGAAGAAAGGCCTTTATGTGACTATTAGAGTCGTACAGAGCGCTCAGGGGCCATGGATAATTGTCAACGGGAAGAAAGTTTTGAACATGTGTTCAAACAATTATCTCGGCTTAGCCGCACATCCAAAGATTAAGGAGGCAGCAATAAGGGCCATTCTGGATTATGGAGTAGGTGCTGGGGCTGTTAGAACGATAGCTGGAACAATGGATCTCCACGTTGAACTCGAGGAGAAGCTTGCGAAGTTCAAGAAGAGAGAAGCCGCGATACTCTTCCAAAGCGGTTACAATGCTAATCTTGGAGCAATAAGTGCCCTCCTAAGGAAAGGTGAGGATGGTGTATTCCTTAGTGAGGAGTTGAATCACGCAAGCATAATTGATGGAATGAGGCTTAGTGGAGCACCAAAGGTAATCTACAAGCACCTTGACATGGATGATCTGAAGAAGAAGTTAGAAGAAAACAAGGACAAAAAGAAGAAGATAATAGTTACCGATGGTGTCTTTTCAATGGATGGTGACCTTGCTCCACTCCCAGAAATAGTTGAGCTTGCCGAGCAGTATGATGCAATAGTTTATGTTGATGACGCACATGGGGAAGGAGTACTGGGGGATCATGGAAGGGGAATAGTTGACCACTTCAACCTCCACGACAAAGTTGACTTCGAAATGGGAACCCTCAGTAAGGCCTTTGGAGTAATAGGAGGGTATGTTGCCGGCCCCGAAGAAGCCATTGAGTACTTAAAGCAGAGGGCTAGGCCGTTCCTGTTCTCAAGTGCAATGAACCCACCAGACGTTGCTGCCGCGATAGCCGCTGTTGAAATCCTCCAGAAAAGTGATGATCTCGTTAAGAAGCTTTGGGACAACACTCACTACTTACAGAAAGGATTACGTGATCTTGGCTATGATCTTGGAAACACCAAGCATCCAATAACTCCTGTTATGCTTTATGATGAGAAGCTTGCCCAGGAGTTCTCAAGGAGACTGTTTGAAGAGTACAACATATTCGCACAGGCAATTGTGTATCCAACGGTTCCACTTGGCACGGCAAGAATAAGGCTCGAACCCTCTGCCGCACACACAAAGGAAGATCTTAAGCTTGTTATAGATGCCTTTGAGGATCTTGGAAAGAAGACCGGATTTTTGAAGTGACTATCCTTCTTTCTTACAAATTATTCTTTTAAACATCATCTCAGGTATTGAAAGTGCATATTCCTTTCCATTAACCTCAAGAACTACCTTAGGCTTAAACACCAATCCAGATACCTCCTTTTCTATTAGGACATATATTACAAGTATCCTCTTGCTTTTTGGAGGCATTGTTTTTGGAAGATCTCTTGGTTCTGCAGGAACACTAAAAATACTTTCATTCCAAAATCCAAAAGCAAGTATCTTTACGCCTTTTATTGGAAAAACAACATCTTTAATTTTGATTGTTTTGTTGGTTGGATTGATAATTTCGGCTGTGTATGGAATTAGGTATGGTTCATCAACATAGAGGGTTATTGATGTTGTTACGTTGTTTGTGAAAATAACTGGATAGCTACTTCCAAATTCAACTTTAATGTCGACTTTTGTTGAAGCTTTCGATGCATTTGAGACTGCAAGGATATTCCCTTGTACCTCTCCGGTGGGCTTTATTATTATACTCTTCTCCAATTCGCCAGCTTTTATATCCATGTCTGTAGGCTTTGCTATTTCTTTGATGTTTTGAAATTTTATTTCAACACTCTCTTCATTCTCTAAGCACCAGTGAACTTCTAGCCTTAGGAACTCCTCCGTGGTCAAGTACGCATACCCGATTATCTGATGTGGTTGAAGTCGATGGTTCTCCTCTTCAGTTAAGTAGGGTTGGAGGGTATGAATGAAGATAAGACCCAGGATAATAAGGAGTGATACCATGAACACCTTTAACTTCAAGGATCTTCCCTCCTTTGCGGGGTGGAAGCCTTGCCCTTTAGGGCGGGGAGGAGGTCAGCCTTTAGGAGAGATTAAAACTTCGTCCATTCAATTTTGTAATATACTATATCATTGTCCTCATCAACGATTGCCATTATCATGCTCTTCCTAACTCCGTGAGCAACTCTTGCCCTTGCCGTAATGTCGTTTGGTGAAAGTTTTTGGTTTTCCCTGAGAACCCAAATTAACCAGTCTGAATGCTCAGCTCCTTTTCTATAAACCCTAAAATGCGATCCAAACTTAAGGCCAGATTTGACAATATATCCCCTATCCCTAAGATCCTTGTAGACGAGAAACTTGATATCAAAGTCTTCATCCCTTTTCTTTCCTAGGGAAAACACTTCATCAAAGGTGAGTTCTCTTCCATTGTCTAAAACTTTAATCCATCCCCTTTCTATAAGGTATGCTGCCTCAATTAGGGATAGAAATAGCCTTTTTCCTTTTACCTCTCCATAACCTCTGTTGTTATGAAGCTGATTTATGGCCTTCTCTCTCTCGCTGTAAACTCTGTCTCCACTTAAGTAGAATTCTATGACCTTCTTCATGCAAGTTTCACCCTCTCCCAATCCTCTGGCCTTAATATCATATAATATGCATCTTCTCCGTCGGAATAGTAGCTTATTATCCTTTTGACTATTTTAAAGCCAAGCTTTTTGTAGAGGTTTATTGCTCTCTCATTACTTACTCTAACTTCAAGCCCTATCCACCTTGCTCCCTTCTTGAACAGCTTATTTATAACGGCAACCATTAGGGCCTTTCCTATTCCATTCCCTCTATAATCTGGATGAACTGCTATGCTCATTATATGACCTTCCATATCCGGCTTTAAATAGCCCATAACGTAACCTATAACCTGGCCGTTATACTCAGCTACAAGAAAAGTTTCAGGGTTTGATTCGAGGAATGTGAGGAACAGTCCTCTTGGGTATTTCTCCCTGAATGATAGATGTTCTATTCTCATGATGTATGCTATGTCAAATAACTTAGCTGGTCGTATAGTAACAAGAGCTATTGGGATTTTTCTTTTGGGTCTTGATTCTGGGGAGGCAACGTCTTCCATGTTTAAAGTTTAGTTTGGGAGACTTTTAAGTTCATCTCTTATACATCTTCTGATCCTTAATACTCACAAATATTAAAATATGAGAGCAAAAGCATAAATTTTGGCGGTGGTTGGGAATGCATGAGTTGTATACAGTCCTCGCCAGATATTATGATTCAATATATCGGAGAAGGATTGAGGAGATAAGGTTGGAGATTGACTTTCTGGAGGAGATATTTAAGAACGATGCCGAACGAGAAGTTAGGAGAGTTCTTGATCTGGCATGTGGGACAGGTATTCCGAGTCTAGAGCTAGCGAGGAGGGGATATGAGGTTGTTGGGGTTGATCTGCATGAGGAAATGCTTAAGATAGCTAGGGAAAAAGCAAAGTCATTGGGACTCAACATAAGGTTTATCAGGGAAGATGCTCTTAAGATTAGCTTTTCAGAAGAGTTTGATGCCGTGACAATGCTATTTTCAAGCATAGCATACTTCGATGAGGACAGTCTTGTTGAGTTGCTCCGCAGGGTTTACAAGGCCCTAAGAGAGGGAGGTGTATTTGTGGCAGATTTTGGTATGTGGTTCTCTGTTAAATCTAACCATCCTGTAATCTGGAGTGAGTTTCATGGAGAAGAAAAACTTATACTCATTGATTGGAGGGAAGTTTTCCCTGGAATCCAAAAGATGAGGTTTAGGAGAGTTGTTCAGATTATAAAACCTGATGGAACAACTAAATCATTTCTTGTGGATGATGAGCTTAATCTTTACACTCCTAGGGAGATGAGCCTTATAGGGAAGACGATTTTTAAAAAGGTTAGTATATATTCGGATTATCAAAGAAAGCTGTCCGAGAGACCCAGGAGGATATGGGCAGTTTTCATTAAATGATTTGTTGAACTTTACTTAAACGAAATACTTTTCAGAGCTAACTTTCTTTAAATCTCTTAGGTGGGAAGGATGATAAAAACAAGAATGTTTGAGGAGGAAGGCTGGATTAGGAAGACTTGCAAAGTTTGCGGTAAACCCTTCTGGACGCTGGATCCAGACAGGGAGACGTGTGGCGATCCTCCATGTGACGAGTACCAGTTCATAGGGAAGCCAGGAATTCCAAAGAAGTATACATTGGATGAAATGAGAGAGAAGTTCCTGAGCTTCTTTGAAAAGAAGGGGCATGGAAGAGTGAAAAGATATCCAGTACTTCCAAGGTGGAGGGATGATGTCCTTCTTGTTGGAGCTTCAATAATGGATTTTCAGCCTTGGGTCATAAGTGGGGAAGCTGACCCACCCGCTAACCCATTGACAATAAGTCAGCCTTCAATAAGATTTACCGACATAGATAACGTTGGAATAACAGGGAGGCACTTTACGATATTTGAAATGATGGCTCACCATGCATTCAACTATCCTGGGAAGCCAATATACTGGATAGATGAAACTGTGGAGCTAGCATTTGAATTCTTCACCAAGGAACTGAAGATGAAACCTGAGGACATCACGTTTAAAGAGAATCCATGGGCGGGTGGAGGAAACGCTGGACCAGCTTTTGAAGTTCTTTACAGGGGGCTTGAGGTTGCTACCCTAGTGTTTATGCAGTACAAAAAAGCTCCAGAAAACGCTCCCGAGGATCAGGTGGTTATAATAAAGGGAGAGAAGTACGTTCCAATGGAAACCAAAGTTGTCGATACTGGATATGGACTAGAAAGGCTCGTTTGGATGAGCCAGGGAACTCCAACAGCTTACGATGCCGTTCTTGGCTATGTTGTAGAACCTCTGAAGAAGATGGCAGGAGTTGAAAAAATAGATGAGCGCATTTTGATGGAGAACTCTAGACTTGCAGGAATGTTTGACATTGAAGACATGGGAGATCTAAGGTATCTCAGAGAACAAGTAGCCAAGAGGGTCGGAATAAGCGTTGACGAGCTGGAGAGACTTATAAGGCCGTATGAGCTAATATACGCCATAGCTGATCACACAAAGGCCCTAACATTCATGTTGGCCGATGGCGTCATCCCCTCCAATGTTAAGGCTGGGTATCTTGCCAGGCTACTCATAAGAAAGAGCATAAGGCATCTGAGAGAGCTTGGGCTTGAAGTTCCATTGTCGGAGATCGTTGCAATGCACATAAAGGAGCTACACAAGACCTTCCCAGAGTTCAAGGAGATGGAGGATATAATCCTTGAAATAATAGACATTGAGGAGAAAAAGTATGCTGAAACACTCAGGAGAGGTTCGGATCTTGTTAGAAGAGAGGTTGCAAAGCTGAAGAAGAGAGGGATTAATGAAATTCCTCTTGAGAAGCTGATAACGTTCTACGAAAGCCATGGCCTGACTCCGGAAATAGTCAAAGAAATAGCTGAGAAAGAAGGGGTGAATGTGAAGATTCCAGACAACTTCTACAGTCTGGTGGCAAAAGAAGCTGAAAAGCAAATAAAGGAGGAAGAGAAAGAAATCATAGACTTTGAGCTTGTAAAAGACCTTCCAGATACGAGAACACTGTATTATGAGGATCCCTTCATGAAGGAGTTTGAGGCTAAGGTTCTTAGGGTAGTAGATGACTGGGTAATCTTAGATGCGACTGCGTTCTATCCAGAGGGCGGTGGACAGCCGTATGATACTGGGGTTCTTGAGGTTAATGGAGAAGCAGTTAAGGTCGTTAATGTTCAGAAAGTCGGAAAGGTAATTCTTCACAAAGTCGAGAGGCCAGAGAAGTTCAAGGAGGGAATTAAAGTCAGGGGTAAAATTGACTGGGCCAGGAGAATACAACACATGAGGCATCACACTGGAACGCACGTTCTAATGGGAGCGTTGGTCAGGGTTCTTGGAAAGCACGTGTGGCAGGCAGGTTCACAGCTGAGCACTGACTGGGCGAGGCTGGATATAAGCCACTACAAGAGAATAACGGAAGAAGAGCTGAAGAAGATTGAGGAGCTTGCAAACAGGATCGTCATGGAGAACAGGAAGGTTACTTGGGAATGGCTTCCAAGAACCCAAGCTGAGCAGAAGTATGGATTCAGGCTTTATCAGGGTGGCGTCGTTCCTGGAAGGGAGATAAGGGTTGTGAAGATAGAGGACTGGGACGTTCAGGCCTGTGGTGGAACTCACCTGCCATATACTGGCCTTGTAGGTCCAATAAAGATCCTAAGAACTGAGAGAATTCAAGATGGCGTGGAGAGAATAATATTCGCTTGTGGAGAAGCTGCCGTAAAGGAATGGCAGAGGGAGAGAGATCTCCTTAAGAAGACCAGTCAGATACTTAGAGTTCCACCAGAAAAAGTGCCGGAAACTGCGGAGAGATTCTTCAATGAGTGGAAAGAGGCAAGAAAAGAAGTAGAAAAGCTCAGAAAGGAGCTAGCTAAATTACTAGTCTATGAGCTTGAGGGGAAGGTTGAAAGAGTTGGAGATGTTGAGTTCATAGGGGCTATTGTCGATGGAACAATGGATGATCTGAGAGAAGCTGCCAACAAGCTCAGAAAAGAGAACAGAGTTGTTGTCCTCATAGGTAACCAAGGTCACTTTGTGGTAGCTGTGGGAGATGGTGTCAATCTGAACGCTGGAGAACTTGCAAAGGTTATTACAAGTGTCGCTGGAGGGGGAGGAGGAGGTAAAAAGGAACTAGCCCAGGGAAGGGTAAAAGACATCGGAAAAGCAGAGAATGCTATAAAAGAGATAAGAAAAAGGCTTCTTTAGCTTTCTTCTTTTCTTGGTATTAGCTTTACTTTATACTCTGCATGCCATATTGGCAATTTTGTTGTTTTTATAGTTATGAAATAATCTCCTTCTCCCCTGTAGAGCTTTTCTACATCATCTCTGGGGAGAGTGAATTTCACTATCACTTCAGTATCTTTGGTTATCTCTGTTTTGAATTTCGTCGTTCCCTTGAACTCCTCTCCGTTAATTTTTATCAAGTATTCTGTACCCTCAGGGAATATTATCTCAAATGTAAATCCTGATATTTTCGGTTTTATTGTTAAGGTAAACAATCCCCAGCCGTCATTTTCCACGAAAGTTACTGTCTGATTATTCAGATAGAAGACCTCAGCTGAAGCTTCAACATTTGCTGGAGGTATTTGGGCGGTTTTTAGTGCGTACACTAAAAAAACTAGGAATATCACTAGTATTGCTACGAGCTTCTTGTCCATCTTACACCCCAAATAGACTTTATGCACTTCGCTTTTAAAAGGATAGTCATATTTTGTGGGCAACAAATAGTTTATAAAGGTTCACCACTCATAGTGACTATAGGTGGTAGGGATGGTGAACTTCATATTTGGGATTCACAATCATCAACCTCTTGGAAACTTTGGATGGGTGTTTGAGGAGGCTTATGAAAAGGCATATTGGCCTTTCCTCGAAACACTTGAGAACTATCCAAACATGAAAGTTGCGATTCATATAAGTGGCCCTCTAATAGAGTGGATACAAGAAAACAGGCCGGAATATTTTGATCTACTAAAGAGTCTTGTAAGGAAGGGACAGGTAGAACTTGTTGTCGCCGGTTTTTATGAGCCTGTTCTCGCAGCTATACCGAAGGAAGACCGACTTGAACAGATAAAGCTCATGAAGGAATGGGCAAGGGGGCTAGGATTTGAGGCTAGGGGAGTCTGGCTCACTGAAAGGGTTTGGCAACCAGAGCTAGTCAAAACCCTAAAAGAAAGCGGAATAGAGTACGTGGTGGTTGATGATTACCACTTCATGAGTGCTGGGTTAAGTAAGGAAGACCTATTCTGGCCATACTATACTGAGGATGGAGGAGAAACTATCGTTGTTTTTCCAATCGATGAAAAGCTCAGATATCTAATCCCCTTTAGGCCCGTTGAACAGGTTTTGGATTACCTTCACTCTCTCGATGACGGAGATGAGAGTAAAGTTGCGGTTTTTCATGACGATGGAGAAAAATTTGGAATATGGCCCGGTACTTACGAATGGGTTTACGAGAAGGGTTGGCTCAAGGAATTCTTTGACAAAATCTCAAGTGATGAAAAGATAAATCTCCTTTTGTACACCGAATATTTGGAAAGATTTCGACCTAGGGGCTTAGTTTACCTCCCAATAGCCTCTTATTTTGAGATGAGCGAATGGTCACTCCCAGCTAAACAAGCCCAACTGTTCGTTGAATTCGTGAATGACCTTAGGGTTAGGGGAGTTTTTGAAAAGTACAGGGTTTTCGTTAGAGGAGGAATATGGAAGAACTTCTTTTACAAGTATCCGGAAAGCAACTATATGCACAAGAGAATGTTGATGGTAAGCAAGCTTATCAGGCATCTCCCAGAGGCTAGAAAGTATCTCTTTAGGGCACAATGCAACGATGCATATTGGCATGGTCTATTCGGTGGAATATATCTCCCCCACCTTAGAAGGGCCGTTTGGAGTAATCTCATAAAGGCCAATACATATGCCAAAGTTGGAACCCTGATAAGAGATGTAGACTTTGATGGGCATGAGGAGGTATTCTTGGAAAGTGAAGGCTTTTACGCTGTGTTTAAACCGAGCTATGGAGGATCTCTGGTTGAGTTCTCTTCCAAGAGAAGGTTTGTGAATTACGTTGATGTCCTCCCCAGAAGGTGGGAGCACTACCATGGTTCGCTTGACTCAGCTTATGATGGAGGGGGTGTGGCTAGTATACATGAGCTTGAAAAGAAGCTTCCAGAACATCTCAGAGGAGAGGTCGCGTACGATAAGTTCAGGAGGTTTATGCTTCAAGATCATGTTCTTCCATTGGATATAAATTTTGACGACTTTAGAATGGCAAGATTTACTGAACTTGAGAACTTTCTTGAGGGTAAGTATGACTTTGAGATCTTTGAGAATGGCATAAACCTTTGGAAGGAAGGAGAAAATGTCAAAGTGGAGAAGAGCTTTAGGTTCCTTGAGAACGGTTTCGTCGTTGATTACTCGGTAGAGGGAAGAGAAGTCGTATTTGGCATTGAGCTTAATGTTGCTGTTCAGAGCCTCATGGAGAAACCTGAGGTCATGAAGACAAGGGAACTTCTCGTAGATGACAAGTATGCCATTGGGAAGTTCAAGCTTGAATTTGATAGAGAGGTTGAGCTGTGGAAGTTTCCAGTAAAAACACTGAGTCAAAGTGAGAGCGGTTGGGATCTAATTCAGCAAGGGGTAAGCTATACAATAATTTTAAGGCCAAGTGAGGAAGAAAAAATAAGGATAAAGTTTTTAGAGGTTTGATCCTCGGATAGGGAGGCCCTCATCACCGTTCAGTGCCCGAAAGACACCCTCATCGGATTTAAGATAAACCTTTACTTTCTTCCTTCTAGTAGTCGTGAGGTATAATATTCCCATAACCCAAGCCACCAGGGAGTAGTACCTAAGCTTTATAAATGGATCTTTGAATACCGCAGAGAACATATGCGTTCCCGCAGGCATTTCAACAACAATTAGCCCGGTTCTGTTGTCTCTGAACTTTGGGATCTCTTTTCCATCAATGTAGATGTGCCAATAGGGGTAGTAGGCTACTGAAACTAGGAGAGGAGTTCTTTTGGAGCAGTTTATCTCTGCCTTAACTATCAAATCTGTCATTGAAAAATTACTGTACGTGCATTTCGCTATATCCTCTTCTGCTTTTGAGGACAGTATCATCTCCAACTCTTCTGAAGAGTTCCAATAAAGTGCATGGAAGAGCAGATTACCGCCGAAAAAGTACAGAGTTCCGTTTCCTATCTTCCTCTCTCCTATTAGTATACCTTTTGAAGTATTAATTATTGGGGTCAGGTTGCCCTCGGCAAGGGGGCCGTACCATGCTTTTCCATAATAGTTAAACGGCATTAGTCCTGGAACCTGGGGAATTTTCCTCATCTTCAGCGTTATATTGAACGCTTTACCTCCTGTATCGGGCACCCACACAACTCTCACACCCTTTTTTAAAAGCTCTATGAGGACACTCTCCTCTTCCTTAGTGGGAATTGATGTGTACACAACAACATCCGGGTGAATATCAGCCGGAATCCTTTTGAAATACACGTACGCTTTTGTTGGGATATCATAGAATTTCCCCGCCATAACCATATTTATAGGACTAAAAAACGATGAATTGAGGATAAATATTTCAAAATCTCCAATTTTCATGTCGGGTTTTCTGTTTGGCCTATATACTTTTTCAGTAGAGACGGCTATATAGAATTTTACTGCATATGCCTTTAAATAAACTGTTGGGTCTCCTTTAAGTCCCAGGTATAACATCCTATTGTAACCGTCTTCGGCGGGATTTCCTTCATGATACCAGCCATTTAGGGAGTTCTTCTTTGCTAATATCGCTATAAATGGGAACTGAGAGGCTCCAGACTTGCCGTTAATGAAGAACCTCCAGTCCTCACCCGGTTGTCCATGGAGGTATGTTGCAAGTTCCATGTAGTCCTTATTGAGGGGAGGTACTGCTGGATAGTGGGGCACTGTAACCAGGAGCACCGCTATGAATGTGGTGATGGCTAGTGCCTCTCTAACTTCAAGAATTGCGAGTGGTAGTAGAATTATTAAAAGATCAAGCCATCTATAGGGGGGAATTAATGAAAAAGGCTTATGTGCATAGAGAAAGGAGGTTGGAGAGTAGTACCCGAGGGACAGGTAGAGGGACAGTAGTCCTACTGTTGCGAATCTAACCATCTTCCCTCTCTTCATGAACGACAGGAGTACAAAAAATCCCACAATTAATAAGGAAAATGGAAAATTCAGCATCATGCTCGGATGTATGGAATTTAACTTGAAGAGAAATGTTTTTGAGATCTCCCAGAAATGTGAATACTCTCTGTCAGCAAGGAATGGGATATAAAAGAATGCAGTTAAAGGAAAAACTGTCCCAAGAGTTCTAATCCAGCTACTGGGTTTTATAATATCCGGGAAATATAGTATGAACAGTAAAATGGTCAGGGGTATTAGGATGGAGTGGTGGGAGAGTAAAACTAAGCTAATCAGAATTGAACCTTCAATTATGTTTCTCCATGAACCATTTGCAATCTTTAGTGCTCCTATTATTGTTAGCGGGGATAGAGCTAATGCAAATGTTCTTGGAAAATTTCCTTCCACAATGTTTGAGATTGAAAACGCTACGAGTGTTATGAAAGTTAGGGAAGATAGAAGAGCCCGTGTAGTCTTTTTTCCTAGTGAATAAATCCCCATCCCACCGAGAAAGCTCGCAAATATCAGGGCAGCTCCGTATCCTTTAATGGGCGATCCAAAAAGCCTTCCAAAGAATGCTCCAACCAAATAGGAGAGTGGCGGATAAAATCTCAAGAACGGATAACCTTCGTACCATTCCTTTATCCATGGGGGCCATCCGCTTTCCATAAGTTTTGCTATCTTGAACAGGTGCCCATTTCCATCCGTGGGTAGGGCTGGCGGATAGGGTGCTCTGAGGTAGTATGCATAAACCATTATTGAATATGCAAGAATCACTACCGTTGCGATAGCATTTCTGTAAGTTCCTTTATTCCATTTATTGTGCCTGAAAAGTAGCAGCCATCCTCTCCTTTTCCTATCCACAGTTCTTCACCAGCCTCTATAAACCTTATTCGAAGTTCTGGCCGTTTTCTGAGCTCTAAACCGCTCTCAGTTTTTGTTTCTAGCTCATGTGAAAATCCAACTATTATTGCATTTTTTAGATATCTTTCGAGTCCACATAATTTTTTTAATGTTTCTAAAAACTTTTCATCATTTGCAAATATAACTATCTCTCCCGTAGAAAATTCGTAGATTATTTTGAAGAAATCGCTAACAACGACATATCTCTCCCTTCCGAGATTCTCCTTAACCTCATATTCATTTGTGAGTTCTCTTATCAAGACCATATGATGGGAGGCTCCGGTTATCTTTATTATTGCCATACATACCTTTTATATTCCAGCAAGTTTCAATAATCTATCGATAGTTTATGAGGCACTCGGTTAAAATACAGGCGGTGGTTTATCTGTACCTTTTAGTCATCATAGTCGTACTGGAAATCGTCCCCTTACCCTGGATACTCGAGGGTACGCTCCTGTTCCTCTTTTTCATGGTTTTCTCGGGTACAATATTTTACTCCCTCCTAATATTGGCAACGAGGAGAGATTATCCATTTAATGCCCATGAACTAAAACGTGAAAGGCCATCAATTTTTGACCCGTTAGTTTATGTTCTGATACCCGCTCACAATGAGGAGAGGGTGATAGGAAGAACTGTGAAATCTGTTCTTAACCAGGATTACCTTAACATGAAAATATTCCTTATCAACGACAACTCGACTGACAACACCCTTGAAGTCATGATGAAGTATGCTGAGCTAGATAAAAGAATAGTCGTGATAAACGTCCCACCCGGAAGGGGAAGGAAAAAGCCAAAGGCCCTTAATTACGCCCTCGAGATAATAAGCATAGCATTTCCGGAGCCAGAGTTCATCTTTATCCTTGATGCCGACTACATCTTGCCACCAGATGCTATTAGGACTTTAGCTAGAATCCTAGAAAATGCTCCAAATTACGTGATAGGAATTCAGGGCAATGTTAGGCCAAGGAATTGGAATAGGAACTTTATAACGAGGTTTATAACTTTGGAGAGGCTTGTTGGCTTTAATGTTGCAATTGAAGGAGACATGAAGCTCAATGAAAATGGGAAATACGGTGGAACAGTCGCGCTCCTTAGATATAGGCATCTTGCGAGTCTCGGATTTTTTAATGAAGACGTTGTCACTGAGGACACTGAGTTGTGGGCCAGGGCCCTTCTTTCTGGATACAGGTTCTGGTACTACCATGGTGTTATTGGATGGGAGGAGGCTGTAGAGGATATGAAGAGTTACATAAGACAGAGGAGCAGATGGGCCCAGGGGCACCTTCAGGTAATGCTGGACTACTACTGGTCCGTTGTTAGAGGGGCAACGAGCATTAAGGAGATGTTCATTGAGCACTTCTACTTAATGAGCTATCTAGTGCCTGTATTCTGGTTTTTATCTGTCGTTCTAAACTCGTATCTTCTGATTTCAGGAATACCTAGGGTGGGCATTTTGCCTCCAAAGGTTTCTATTATTAATGCATTGATCGCATTTCTTGTTTTCTGGTTTTCAATAGCTTATGCAAACTACGTTGAAAGTCAAAGAATAGGCTTCCATGTGGAGTGGTACTACGTTGCTCTATATCCGATGTATTTTATAATATTCGTTGGGGCCTCGGTAATCTACACATTAAGGGCACTGTTTAGACTCTTGGTTGGCAAGTTGCACTGGGAAAAGACAAGAAGGTTCACTTAGAATGTGGAAACCTTTCAATTATATCCCTAATCAGTGAATATCCACTCAACTCCCCTTGCGGACTGAAACCTTGCCCTTGAAATTTAGACTCTGTGAAAAGAGGAATCAAGGATAACTAGTCTATCCAAATTACCTCCAGTAAGCTCGAAATGCAGGTATGAAAGGGCCATTATGCTTCTAATCTCCTTTGAGAGGGCAACCTCAAATAATCCCTTTATGCCTAGAAAAACTGCGAGGGCAAAGTATCCGCCCCTCAAGAAATCTCCGATCAACAGAATTAGGCTGACTAGGATGTACATGCTACCGTATGCCCCAAAGGGGGGAGAATACTGCCTGAACATGTTCCAATAGTAGTTAAACCTGCTTTTTCTAATAGTGTCTAGAAAGTCCTTGTACATTAAATACGAGGCAAGAAAGAAGAACCCTCCAACTAGGTAGGCTAGAGATTTAATCATGACATCCTTATAGAAGAAGTAAATTACGAAATAAAAGCAGAGCCCCGAGGATATTATTAAAAACATAAGTTGTAGTTTCAAAAGCTTAAACAGTCTCTGTCTTCTCCCTGGAACGGTGGATATTACTCTCATTATCTCCTCACCTTAAAATCCAGCGGCTCTTTTAGCCCCCAGAACTTACAAAATGCACAGATTTCTCCACTTGATGGCATTCCGCATATCTTACATTCCCTCAGCTCTTGCCTTTTAATCTCAACTTCAAAAAGGTTCTTCTTCCTTAGGTAGCCCCTTACAAAGTTGAACTTTGTGCCAGGTCTCTTCTCCTCCAGCTCGTTTAAAACTGCCTTCATGTCGAGGGTCGTTGCACCTCTAGCGTGGGGACACTCATCAACTATGTATTCCAGTCCCACTGCCAGGGCATAAGCAACAACTTCCCTCTCCGTCAGCTCGTATAGGGGCTTAACTTTCTTAACGAACTTTCCTTCTCCCGGAAGTATGGGGCCGCCTTTAGCTAGGTATTCGGTGTTCCAGTGGAGTAAATTGTTCAGAAGAAAGCTGGCTTCATCATCAAGGTTGTGGCCAGTAGCAATTGCATCAAAGCCGTTGTCATATGCGAACTTATTCATTATATACCTCTTAGTGAGGCCACAGTATGAACATGTAGGTCTTCTTGTTTTGACTTCCCCTATCCCGTAGCCGAGGAGCTCCTTTATCCTCACAATATGGAGGGGTGCATCTATGAGCTCGCACTGCTTTTTGGCGTATTCCTCACTTTTCTTAGAGTATTCTCCTATGCCAAGGTTTATGTGAAGGCACTCTATATCATAGCCGAGCTTCTTAAGCACGTAAGCGGTTACTGCAGAATCCTTTCCTCCACTTATTGCAACAAGTACCTTTTCATTTCTCTTGAGCATGTTGTACCTTTCGATTGTTCTCTGAACTTTTCTCTCGAAGTATTCTTTGAAGTGATCAATACATAGATACATCTTTGGATAGTGGAGCTTTATGTAAGCTTCCTTCGAGCAGAACTTACACCTCACTCCTCTCCCCTTTCCGAGTTCGTGAAAACCCTTAAAATTTTATACTATACAAATATGTTCCGATGGATGTATTCCTTGAGCTAGCCCTAATCCTGATAGTTGCAAAAATTTTCGGATATGCCTCACTTAGGCTGGGCTTTCCTGCAGCCCTTGGTCAGCTCATAGGTGGAATAATAATAGGCCCCTCGATTTTGGATGTAGTTGCATATGGCCCGGAGGTTAGGCTTTTAGCAGAGCTTGGGGTTGTTATACTCCTATTCTTGGCTGGTCTTGAGACTGATGTTGAGGAGTTCAAGCACGTTGGCTTTTCGGCATTTATAATCGCTGTTATGGGCGTTTTCTTCCCCCTTCTCCTTGGGTATGTTCTTGGTCTGGCGTTTGGCTACAGTGACATTCAGGCTTTGTTCCTTGGTGGAGTTCTAACGGCAACTAGCGTCGGACTAACGACGAGCATTCTAATGGAGATGAAAAAGCTGAGGACAAAAGTTGGAACCGCGATACTTGCGTCAGCGGTTGTGGATGACATCCTTGGAATAATGATTCTCACTGTTCTTGTGGCGATGAACGTTAGGGGGAGTGTTAGGGTACTGGACGTTGCAATAATATTAGTAGAAGTTGTTCTATTCTTCCTCGCGGGAATTTTCGTTGGGCATCCGGCTGTTAGGGAAGCTTTGAGGATCTCCGAAAGGATAACTCTTCCTGAGACGGTTACTGCGTTTGCAATAGCTATAATGCTGTTCTTTGCTTATTTGGCCGAGAAGTTTCAGATAGCTGGAATAACAGGGGCATATCTGGCCGGGATATTAGTTGCAACTACTGAAGAAGCAAAGAAAATAACAGATAGGATGATAACCATAGGATATTCGCTTTTCATTCCGATATTTTTAGTTAGCATAGGGATTGAGAGCGACATAACGGTTCTTCTACATGCTGGAATGTTTGCAATCTTATACTCTCTCGTTGCTGTTGTCAGCAAGGTTGTTGGGTGTGGACTTGGGGCATTGCTAATGAGGTTCAAGCCCATTGAAGCCCTTCAGGTTGGAGTTGGCATGGTGCCTAGGATGGAAGTTGCCCTAATTATGGCTAACATAGCCCTCAGGGAAGGTGTCTTTGACAGAGGGCTGTTTGCCATTCCCGTGACGATGGTGGTAGTCACAACCCTTATAACTCCATTTCTCCTTAAGTGGGCCTTCTCAAGAGGTTGACTATTCTTCGGCCTCCAGAGATTCGATAACTTGTTTCCAGTTTCCGGGCTTCTTGAAATCCTTGAGATTATACAGACCTTCCTTGACGAGGATCCCACGTGCCGCCATTATGCCCGTTGCAGCAGCATTAACTATATCCCTGCTCAATCCTGCTCCATCGCCCGCAGCAAAAACGTTCTCTATGCTAGTTTCAAGGAGCTCATTTACCTCAACTTTCATAGCATAATATTTGATCTCCGGAGCGTATAGAAGTGTGTGGTCACTTGCTACTCCTGGTATCACCTTATCAAGCTTCTCTAACCCTTCGATTATGTTTGTAACGACCCTATGAGGGAGAGCCATAGCAATGTCTCCAGGGGTTACATGCTTAAGCGTTGGCTCGATGTTGCTCTTCCTAATCCTCGCCCATGTACTTCTTCTCCCCCTTCTAAGGTCGCCGAGCCTCTGAATTATGGGTTTTCCACCGCCGATTGTTGTTGCTAGTTGGGCTATGCTCCTTCCATATGCAGTAGTGTCCTCTACTGGCTCGGTTAGCTCTATCCTTGTTAGAAAGGCAAAGTTTGTGTTGTTGCTCTTTTTCTCTCTCATAGAATGCCCATTTACACCGACATAACCATCATATCTCTCCTCGACGACGAAACCGTAGGGGTTAGTACAGAACGTCCTGACGAAGTCGTCGTAAGTATCTGTGTATATGTGGAACTTTGGATCATGGTTTATGCTTGTAATTGGTTCCATTATTATCGCGGGAACTTCAACCCTTACTCCAACATCTATTGGGCCATGCCTTGCCTTGAGTCCTATCTTCTTCGCAACATCATGGAACCATTCAGCCCCTCCTCTTCCTGGAGCCACTATTATGTATTTCGCTTCAATTGTGAATACGTCCTTTCCTCTCCTAACCTTAACCCAGCCCCTGTTGAATTCTAAGGCTTTAGTCCAAAGAAGGAACTTTACCCCCTTGCTCTCAAGGTGTTGTTTTATGCTCTTTATGACACGGGGAGTGTGGTCGCTTCCAATATGCCTCTGAATTATTGGAATGAACTTAACTCCAGCTTGGGCTGCTTTTCTCTCCCAGTACCTTATCTGATCTGGATCTCCCTTGTAAAGATTCCTTGGAGCTCCATGCCTTAAGAGAATCTGATCAACCTCCCAAACAAGTTGCCAAGAATAGTTCTCATCGTTTGTTAGTTCCGTTAGATCTCCCCCAATGTCGGGCCTTAAGTTTACTGTTCCATCACTTAGACCCCCAGCACCACCAACACCACTCATTATATGGCATGGCTTACAACCGATACAGTAGCCGAGCTCATACATTGGACAAACTCTCTGGTCTACATCTCCGCCTTCATCTATTATCAGAACGCTTAAATTGCTTTTCTCGGCAAGTTCATAGGCTGCAAAAAGACCCGCGGGACCAGCACCGATTATAACAACGTCATACTTCATTATTTCCCTTACCAACGTGTGATCCAAAGATACTTATAAATCTTTTGGCATGATTAAGTACAACAACTGGTGTTTATCTGAAGTATTTTTACATAAAAATGTTAATCGATTCTCTCAAGAGTTCTTCTCAACCTTGCAATGACCTTAGGGGGTGCTGGGCCATCCAGGCTAACAATCCTAACATCTTCACCATTTTTGATCCTTTCAAGGACACTTATTGCCCATTCACAGGCCTCTGTATAGTTGTTAACTTCCGGAGTCTCATCTACTCTATACCATTCGTCCTCCCTTTTATCGTAGATTGCCAACGCAGGAGGAATTGGCTCACAGGGGCAGTCAACGTAAATAAGCTCTATCAGGAAATCCCCGAAGTCGAGGAATCCCTCACTTCTCAGTACCTCTCTCCAATCCATGTCCTCCCCCAAATTCATGAAGAAAGTTTCACCTTTTAAAGCTAAGGCTTATATTAAGGAAAGCGTAGAAATCTAGGGTGGTAAAATGAAAATTCTAGCTATAACAGATATACACGGGAATTACAAGGCAGTTAAAAGGCTGGTTGGGGAGATTTCCGAAGTTGATGCAGTTTTAATAGCGGGAGACATAACTCACTTTGGAAATGGAAGGGATGCTGAAGAAATATTGAAGCCCTTATTTGGGCTTGGGGTACCGATTTTAGCTGTCATGGGAAACTGCGATGGGAGAGATGTTTTGGATGTCCTTGAGAAACTGGGAATAAGCGTTCACAAAAGAAGGAGAGAAATAGAAGGCCTTGGAGTCGTGGGCTTCGGTGGGTCAAACATAACTCCGTTCTCGACAATATGGGAGTTCTCGGATGATGAGATATACCACTCCCTCAAGGATAACTACAGGGAAGGGGACATTGTGCTAACTCACGCTCCTCCTTACGGAACATCTCTCGACAGAACGTACTCTGGCGTTCACGCTGGGAGCAAGGGGCTTAGGAGATTTATAGAAGAATACCAGCCCCCATTCTGCATTTGCGGGCACATACACGAGGCTAGGGGCATTGAAACGCTTGGAACCACTATAGCGGTAAATCCTGGCCCTCTCTCGAGGGGGTTTTATGCTGTGATAGATACGGAGGATCGAGAGGTATTTAAGCTTAAGCTCAAATCATAAAGGCGGGAGGAGGCATGGCAATAGTTAGGGCTCACTTAAGAATATACGGAAGGGTTCAGGGGGTTGGCTTTAGATGGAGCATGCAGAGGGAGGCTAGGAAGCTTGGGGTAAACGGCTGGGTGCGAAACCTTCCAGATGGTAGTGTTGAGGCAGTCTTAGAGGGAGAAGAGGAGAGGGTTGAGGCCTTAATAGGCTGGGCCCACCAGGGACCACCGCTCGCCAGGGTAACGAGGGTTGAAATTCAGTGGGAAGAGCCTAAAGGTGAGAAAGGATTTAGGATCCTGGGCTGAACATTATCTTTCTCGGACAGTACTTTACTTCACACTTTGGACAGATCATTCTCTCCTTATTCCTCTCTGGCGTGTGTATGACTATCTTTTCAAGCGCCCCTTCACTCCTCATTGAAGCAATTACCTCAAAGGGTAGGACACCCTCAATTACTAGGTACGCCTTGCTTTTATCCTGGTAGGGGTTATTTCCAAATATCTCAACTACCCTTATCCTCCTCTCGGCGAGTATCCCAAGAACCTTTGCTAAAACTTTCTCATATGATCCTTTTTGAATCGTCAGCTCGAGCACTTCCCAGCCCATTAGCGGGGCTATGGATATTAGTGATGACCTTGGAGAGAGGTTCTCGAAGAGGATCTTTAGGGCAGGCTTTGACTCTATGTATTCAATTGTGTGATACACTATCTTCCTGTTGACCCCAGTAGCTTGGGCTATCCCAGTAATGGGAACTTCTACATCCTTCACGTAAACCCTCCCGTTCCTAACTGAAAGCCCGGCATTCCAAAGGAACTCAACGACCTTCCTTCTCGCGGGATAGTTCCTAAAGTACTCCTCAAGTATGTGAATCATTTCTGTCACCTCTTACTCATTATTGGGTAGAAATGTATATTTAAATGTTGCCCTAAAGGTTTTTATATCCATAAATTACCTCCTCAAAAAGGGTGAGGGGGTTAGAGAAGTGGGAAAGTTCACAGATAAGCTGGAAAATGCAATTAAAGGATACACTTTTGATGACGTTCTCCTGATTCCCCAAGCAACCGAAGTTGAACCAAAGGATGTCGACGTTTCTACTCAAATTACACCCAACGTGAGACTTAACATTCCTATTCTAAGTGCCGCAATGGACACAGTTACCGAGTGGGAGATGGCCGTTGCAATGGCCAGAGAAGGAGGACTTGGAGTAATACACAGAAATATGAGCATAGAGGAGCAAGTTGAGCAAGTAAAGAGAGTAAAGAAGGCGGAGAGATTTATAGTTGAAGATGTGATAACGATAAGCCCAGAAGAAACTGTTGAGTTTGCCCTCTTCTTAATGGAGAAGCATGACATTGATGGCCTACCTGTGGTTGAGGATGGCAAAGTTGTTGGAATAATAAGCAAGAAGGATATAGCCGCCAGGGAAGGAAAGCTAGTCAAAGATCTGATGACAAAAGAAGTAATTACAGTTCCAGAATGCGTAGACGTTGAAGAAGCCCTCAAAATAATGATAGAGAATAGGATAGACAGATTACCAGTCGTTAACAAAGAAGGTAAGCTTGTAGGGTTAATAACAATGAGCGACCTTGTTGCTAGAAAGAAGTACAAGAACGCCGTTAGAGATGAAAACGGAGAACTCCTAGTAGCGGCTGCAGTGAGCCCCTTCGACATAAAGAGGGCTATAGCACTAGATAAGGCGGGAGTTGACGTTATAGTAGTAGATACCGCTCACGCTCATAATCTCAAGGCCATAAAGGCTATGAAAGAAATGAGAAGTAAAGTCGATGCTGACTTCATAGTTGGAAACATAGCCAATCCAAAAGCCGTAGATGACCTAACATTTGCCGATGCAGTAAAGGTCGGAATAGGGCCAGGGAGCATCTGCACAACAAGAGTAGTTGCTGGGGTAGGAGTCCCCCAGATAACGGCGATAGCAATGGTTGCAGACAGAGCTCAGGAGTACGGCCTCTACGTGATAGCTGACGGGGGAATTAAGTATTCGGGGGACATAGTGAAGGCAATAGCTGCCGGTGCTGATGCAGTAATGCTGGGTAATCTCTTAGCCGGTACCAAAGAGGCTCCAGGAAAAGAAGTTATAATAAACGGGAGGAAATACAAGCAATATCGCGGAATGGGATCACTGGGGGCAATGATGAAAGGCGGAGCGGAGAGGTATTACCAGGGTGGTTACATGAAGACCAGAAAGTTTGTGCCGGAGGGAGTTGAAGGAGTAGTGCCATATAGGGGAACAGTAAGTGAGGTCCTTTATCAACTGGTTGGAGGTCTTAGAGCCGGAATGGGTTATGTGGGAGCTAAAAACATAAGGGAGCTTAAAGAAAAGGGAGAGTTCGTAATAATAACACATGCAGGGTTGAGAGAAAGCCATCCGCATGATATAATAATAACAAACGAGGCCCCAAATTATCCACTTGAGAAGTAGTTATTTTTTCAATTATTTTTAACGATCTAGTTAATATATTCAGACTTTGACTATTTATAATTTTAACTATTGACGTGTATTCACAATAAAAATGAAAAATTATTTAAAATTAAGATGTAGTACTAAGTTTCATGAGAAAGATTAAAGACCTCTCTAGTGATGAAATTGAAGAAATCATTAAGTATATTTCAGAACTTAGAGATGAGGGAATTAGCTACTCGGAAATCGTGAAAAAGATCAAGGAAGCATTCAATGTTAACATTTCAAAAGCCACTGTGATTAGATGGCATAAAGGAGTGCATAATCCTCTAAAAAGGATTAAGAAAGTTAGATTGGAACCCTCCCCAGAGTTATCTTATGTCATTGGCGTTTATTTTGGGGATGGGAGTGTGAGTGTTAGTGATGGGTATAAGTATAGAATCAGGTTGAAAGTTATCGATAAGGAGTTTGCAGAAGAATTTTATAGGCGCTTAAAATTATCGGGTCTCTCTCCTTCCCTATACTACGAAAACGATAGAACTAGGGCTGCTAGATGGGTAGCTGAAGCGTATAGTAAGGAATTATATAGCTTCCTGAGAGGATCTAGGGATATTCTTTTTAATATTGCATTGAGATATCCAGAAGAATTCCTTAGGGGCTTTTTTGATAGTGAGGGATATGTTTTTGTAGATCCTAAGAATCCAAGGTCTGCCTATATATCTGCAACAAACTATGATTTGGGGCTTTTAATGTTCTGTAAGAATCTTTTAGAAATTCTTGGGATCTATTCAAGAGTATGGCTGAAACGGGAGAGAGGTTCTCCTGTGAAAATCAGGGGAGTCCAATACAGCTACAAATCTAACTTATATGAACTTAGGATTTACAGAAGAGATAGTGTCAGGGCCTTTGCTGTTACTATTGGATTTACTATAAAGAGAAAGCAAGAAAAGCTAATGAACTTCTTGCAATCTTACTGAAGAATTTTCAAAATCTACAAAAAATTTCCGAAAATTCTATGGTAGCGGGGGGAGGATTTGAACCTCCGACCTCCGGGTTATGAGCCCGGCGGGCACTCCTAGCTGCCCCACCCCGCTGCGCGACCCGATATTATCTCTTTAAGGTCGGTTTATAAACTTTACTTTTCAAATTCCTTATTAATGTGGAATTTTTCAAATCATTCCAAGTCTTCTCTTGGCCTCTTCACTCATCCTATCTGGGGTCCATGGGGGATCGAATGTTAGCTCAACCTCAACATCCTTTACTCCTGGAATCTCGAGAACCTTCTCTTCAACGGCCCTCAATATCCATAGGGTTAGGGGGCATCCTGGAGTTGTCATTGTCATCTTTATATAAACGGTGTTATCGGGGTTTATCTTGAGCTCGTATATTAGGCCGAGGTTTACAACGTCTATCCCTATCTCAGGATCAATAACCTCTTTGAGCCTCTCTAGTATCATCTCTTCTGTTACCTTCACGTTTTCTCCCTCTTTAACCTCTCTTGCAAAGCTTATTTCCACCTGCTTGACACCCTCGATCTCCTTTATCCTATTGTACACCTTGAGTAGCGTTGCGTCATCAACTTTTTCTTTGAACTTAATTCTCACGGTTCCGTCTTCAACCTCAAGACTTTCTACTATGTCCTCCCTACCCGTTACCTCTTTAACGGTCTTCCAGATCTCCTCTTTTTCCACCACTTTTAACTCCCCAGCTTGAGTTTCAATAAACAAATTTAAACCTTTTGGGCCATATGTGTGTATTAAGCTTTTGACATATTTTCCCCTTATTTAAGATCTTTATGAAGAATTGACAATTATCTTGGTAATAATATGTATTTTAAGTCAATAAAATTTAATAACGTCAAAATGCACACATTTAAGCAAGGGTGAAGAAAATGAGCGATGCGCTCGAAAGGCTTAAGGATCTCCTTGAAGAGGAGCAGTTTGAAAAGCTTAAGGCAATTAATAACCCTTATCTTCACGAATTTCTTGCATACTGGATAGAATGGCTTCAGCCGAGCAAGATTTTCGTCTGTACGGACAGTGAGGAGGATGAGGAGTACGTTAGGTGGAAGGCCCTCTACTATGGGGAAGAGAGAATGCTGGAAACTCCCAGGCACACCGTTCACTATGACAACTACTATGATCAGGCAAGAGATAAGGCAAACACCAAGCTTCTGGTCCCAAAGGGAGTCTCACTTCCTTTTCTGAATACCATGGAGAGAGAGGAGGGGCTTAGAGAAATTAAGGAGATAATGAAGGGAATAATGAGAGGAAAAGAGCTGTTTATATGTTTCTTCGTTCTAGGGCTCAAAAACTCTGTTTTCACGATTCCAGCTGTGCAGCTGACTGATTCTGCCTACGTTGCACACTCAGAGTTTTTACTTTACAGGAAGGGATACGAGGAGTTTAAGAGGTTGGGTCCAACTAAGAACTTCCTAAAGTTCGTTCACTCCGCTGGAGAGCTTGATGAAAGGAAGACCAGTAAGAACCTTGACAAGAGGAGGATTTACATAGATCTAGTAGATGAGACCGTCTACTCTGCCAACACCCAGTACGGTGGGAACACCATCGGGCTGAAGAAGCTTGCATTCAGGCTGACCATTCAGAGGGCGGTTAGGGAGGGCTGGCTTAGTGAGCACATGTTCTTAATGCGCGTTAACGGTCCCAACGGCAGGAAGACTTATTTCACGGGAGCATATCCGAGCATGTGTGGTAAAACATCAACGGCAATGATTCCGTGGGAGAACATAGTAGGAGATGACCTTGTGTTCATAAAGAACCTAGATGGAACTGCAAGGGCTGTCAACGTTGAGATAGGCGTTTTTGGAATTATTGAGGGAATAAACGAGAAGGATGATCCAATAATATGGAAGGTCCTCCACTCTCCAGTAGAGATAATTTTCTCTAATGTTCTCGTCAAGGATGGTAAGCCTTACTGGAATGGCATGGGGATTCCGATACCGGACGAGGGAGAGAATCACAGTGGTAAATGGTGGAGGGGTAAGAAGGACGCTGAGGGCAGGGAAATTCCACCCAGCCACAAGAATGCCAGATTCACGGTTAGGCTGGAGGCTTTTCCAAATCTGGACAAAGAGGCCCTTGAGAACCCATGCGGTGTTGAGGTTGGCGGAATGATCTTCGGTGGCAGGGATCCCGATACGTGGCCTCCGGTGAGGGAGGCTTTCAGCTGGGAGCATGGGGTTATAACAATGGGAGCCGCGCTTGAGAGCGAGACAACGGCGGCAACGCTTGGCAAGGAGGGGGTTAGGGCTTTCAATCCAATGTCAATTCTTGACTTCTTGAGTGTTCACATTGGCGACTATCTAAGGAATTACCTTGAGTTTGGAAGGATGCTTAAGAAGAAGCCAAAGATATTTGCGGTCAACTATTTCCTCAGGGAGAATGGGCAGTGGCTTAATGAGAAGCTTGACAAGGCTGTGTGGCTGAAGTGGATGGAGCTGAGGGTTCATGGAGATGTCGAGGGGATTGAGACTCCTATAGGCTACATTCCTAAGTATGAGGACTTGAAGGTGCTGTTTAAGAAGGTTCTGAATAAGGATTATTCGAAGGAGGATTATGAGAGGCAGTTCAAGATAAGGGTTCCAGAGTTGCTTGCGAAGATAGACAGGATCTGGAAGATATATGAACCGATAGATAACATTCCTGAAGAACTGTTCAAGCAGCTTGAAGAGGAAAGAGAAAGATTAATTGAGGCTAGGAAAAAGTTTGGGGATTATATAAGCCCTTTCAGGCTTGAGAAGCCTTAGCTTTCTTTAATTCTTCTATAAGTTCTTTTAGACTTTTCTCGGCCTCTATCCTCGAATAGAACTCATACTCATCTTTCAAGAAGTTATAGTGGTCTCTTTCATCCTCGGCCAGCTTTAAGAAGAGCCTCTTATAGTCTGGTTCTTCTAGGATATCTGCTAGCATTAAGTAAACTCCTTCCGCAAGTTGCTCTGCATCCATTCCTATCTCAAGGACATCCAAGTAGTCTTTAACTTTCTCGAGCCTAAAGTCCCTCTCTTCAAAAATTTTCGGCCAGGTTTTTAGCTCTACTTTTAAGGGTTCTTCTCTGGGAAATAGGGCTTTAAATATTCTCATTACTTTCTCATCATGATCTTGTTCAATTCTCATGAACTCGAGAAACTTCATTTTCGGATATCCGTCGGGCAACTTTTTGTAGAGGAACTTGTAAAGTTTCGTGGAATCCACCTCTCCGGTTAGTGCGTAGCTCAGGATCTCTTTTAATGACTTCCCTCTAAGTTCATTGATGACTTCCTTCACTTCATCCTTGATCCCTGCCCTCTTCATGAAAAGCTCGAGTGGAGATGGCACGATCCCACCCGTTGGAAAATATGCATTTATCTTCATAACTTTTTGGACTTTGGCCTATCTAATTAGAAGAGAGTTATGTAACTTCTAATTCATAAAAACAAAATTAAGAGGAATCAGGCGAAGAAGAGGATTGTTGCATCCCTGACTATTGCGGTTTCGACTTCTTCTCCCTCGCTGAAGACGGCCCTCTTTATCATTAAGTCGTCTTTAGTAAGTTCTATCCTTGTTCCTTCAATCTCAAACTCAGCCTTTCCAGATTCTCTGATTGCTCTGGCAACTTCTTCAGCATTTTCTTGGAGGTATTTGACTATCTTTGGAACCAGCTTACCGTACCTTGGGCCTATTCTCTTGAAGTTTGGCTTTATCTCAACAACTTTCTCCTCAAGCTGGGGCTCTCCTTTCACTATCTCTAGCTTCTCTATGTTCATCGTTCCGGCTATGTCTCTCTCTATGGTCTTTAGCATTTCATAGCTGTCAGTTGCATAGATTGCCACGTGCTTGAGCTTTGCATTCAAAGGCATTCCGTGGGAGTTCTTGTATTTTCTCATTGCGCTTATTACTTCTCTTGCCAGCTCTCCTATTTTTTCTGCCTCTTCGTTGATTCTGTCTTCTCTGGCCTCTGGCCAGTTGAGAAGGTGAACGCTTTCAGCCCCAATTTTTTCCTTGAATATGTGGTGGTAGAGTTCCTCGGTTATGTGTGGGACAAAGGGTGCTAGTAGGAGGATTATGTTGTAGAGTAGCTCGTACAGGGTGACTTTGGCCTTAAGTTTTGATTCTTCATCTTCTCCATAGAGCCTGTACTTTATCATCTCTATGTAGTCGTCGGCAACTTCGTGCCAGATGAACGTCATTAGTTCTCTCGTTATGAGGTTGAACCTGTACTTCTCAAGTTCCTCAGTTGCAAACTTTATTATCCTGTGTAATCTTGAGAGTATCCATTTGTCGAGGGGCTCTAGCTCGATGTCTTTGTGCTTTTCATAGTCGAAGTCCTTTATGTGTCTCTCGGCAAAGCGGTAGATGTTCCAGAGTTTCTGGAGGAAGCGGAAGTTGTAGTCTACGGTTTCCCACTTGAATGGGTGATCCTCTCCGGGCGGTGCGAGGGCTGTCCATAGTCTGAGTGCATCTGCACCGTACTTAGGAATAACTTCGTCAGGTGCTACAACGTTTCCATAGCTCTTACTCATCTTCCTCCCGTCTGGTCCAGCTACCATTCCGTTGATCACTATGTCGTTCCAAGGTTTCTTGCCGGTGAGCATATAGGTTCTGAATATCGTGTAGAAGGCCCACGTCCTTATTATGTCTGTTCCTTGGGGTCTTAGTGCTGTTGGGAAATTATGCTCGAACCACTTCTTCGCTTCCTCGTCTCCTTTCATTGCCTCGTACCATCTCGTTATTATGAGGGGTGTTATGCTTGAATCTACCCAGCAGTCGAGGACGTCTGTCACTGGCTCGAGCTCGGCCCCGCACACGGGACACTTCTCTACGGGTGGCTTGTCGAATCTTGGGTCTACTGGCAGGTCTTCCTCTCTGGCCGGCACTATGTGGCCGTTCTTACACACCCAGAATGGGAAGGGAGTTCCAAAGACTCTCTGCCTACTTATAACCCAGTCCCAGTCCATTGACTCTGCCCAGTCCTTTAGCCTTAGGAACATGTCCTCTGGGTACCAGTTTATTTCCTTTGCAACTTTCACGATTTCGTCCGTGAAGTCCTTCACCTTTATGAACCACTGCTTCTTTGGTAGCAGTTCGATTGGGGCCATACAGGAGCTTCTCTCAGTATGCCTTAGGACTCTGTGCTTTATCTTCTCCTTCTTATAGAGCAGCCCCATCTTCTCTAGGTCTTCGGCTATTTTCTCCCTGGCTTCTTCGATTTTTAACCCGGCATAGGGTCCTGCTTTTTCATTTAAGGTTCCGTCTTCATTTATCACAATGATTACTGGGAGGTTGTACCTCTTCTGCCACACTATATCCTGCTCGTCACCGTATGTACAGTTATAAACAGCTCCAGTTCCAAAGCTTGGATCGACATCCTCATCGGCTAGGATTGGAACTTCCCTCTCGTATATTGGAAGCTTTACTTTTTTCCCGACTAAGTGTTTGTATCTTTCATCATCTGGGTGAACGAACACAGCAACGCATGCTGGCATTAGTTCTGGTCTCGTGGTTGCTATGGGTATGTAACCTGAACCATCCGCTAAGGGGAGCTTTATGTAGTAGAGGTAGCCTTCCTCTTCGACGTAACCGACTTCTGCCTTGGCGAGGCTCGTCCTACATCTGGGGCACCAGTAGACTGGGTGCTCCTCTCTGTAAAGGAGGCCCTTCTTGTAGAAGTCTAGGAGAGTCTTTTGGACTGTGGCCTTGTACTCATCGTCCATGGTGTGATATTCTAAATCCCAATCAGCTGAGTATCCTATCCTTATAAACTGGTTTCTCATAGCCTCTATAGCCTGCCATGTCCACTCTATACATTTCTGGAGGAACTTTTCAGGCTCATCTTTGCTTATTCCGAATTCCTTCTCTACCTTAAGCTCGGTTGGGAGTCCGTGGTTGTCAAAACCTTGGGGGAATAGGACGTTGTATCCCCTCATTCTCTTGTATCTAGCTATTATATCTATCCACGTGTGGCTAAGAACGTGGCCGAGGTGGAGAGTTCCGCTCGTAAATGGTGGTGGGGTGTCTATTGCGTAGCTTGGCTTCTTTTCGTCTAGTCTATACTTGTATATCTTTTTCTCGAGCCAATACTTCTGCCATTTAGGTTCTATCTCATTTGGATCGTAGTTCTTCGGTAGCATAGTTTACCACCATCCTGCCTTTTCCTAAAATAGTTTCTTTTAAAATGTTAAACTCCAAGCTAACCCAGAAAAGAACGGTCCTTATGTAGGTTTTAAGTTCGAGAGCGATGGACGATATGCACCACCAAATAGCTTAAGTCTCCTAGAGCCTTAAAAAGTTTTCTTGAAGTCGCTTTCAGATCCTTATCTTTTCTCTTGAAAACCCTACCCTTTAAGCTGGGATGCCACAATTTTAGGTCAGCCTAAAGAAAGTGTAATAAACCTCAATGATAAAAAATATTAATTTAAATGTTTGGAGGTGCAGATAGTTGGGGCGCCCCTTTTGTCTTTGTATTAGTTTTAATGTCTTTGTTAGATTGTGATTTTGAATTTTTTAGTGTTGAGAGCTCCGATGACAGTAGAGGGGGAAGTGTTTCTCTGGTTATTGAACATAAGCTCTTTAGTGGGGTGGTAAGATGGGATTTTTCAAATCCTTAAAGAAGGTAGCGACGGACTTATCGAAGCAGTTAAGGGAAAAAGAAGTTGAGATATCTGCCAGAGATCTTGCAGAGAAGTGGGATAAGATAAAGTCTTACAAGCCAAAAATAGGAATTAAAAGAGGAGGAGAGACCTACTGGTATCCTCTAGAGAGAGTGTGGACAGAAAACGTTGAGGTAGGCCTATTTAGGAAGTCTCAGAAGGAGATAGTTTTCGTTGAATATTGGGAACCGAATACTTATTATGACGAGGAAGAAGAGGAAGATAGAGGTTGGTTTGAGGAAGAAGAGTACATAAAAACTGAGCGTTTCTCCCTGGATGATAAGGTTCGTCTTCGTTTCACCCTCGCAAACTATGAGAAGCTTGTTGAGAGGGAGGGCGAAATTTTATGAGAAAGAGGTTCTCTGCTTTTCTTATTATTTTACTCACAACAATTGTCATAATTGGGGGATGTGTAGGAAATTATGGACCTCTTACGAAGACTAAAGAGGGGCAGGAAAAAACTGTGCCTAAAACATCTGAAGTTGAGGAAAATAACACTCCCTCATCCACTAAACCTGAGGAGATATCGGTTAGAAAGAAAGGAGTAATTAGGACAAACATTATGAATACTACTATTGCGGTAAATGCCTCTCTACTTCCACAAGCTACCTTTGAATGTCTGGACAGGGCTCCGGATGTTGTTCTCTCATACTATCAGAGGGTTGAAGAAGAGGGAGATGTTAGAGAGTTCTTTGATCTTGATGTTGTAGATGAGCTTTCCCTAGTAGAGCTTCATAATGCCTTATATCGGGCGATTGACTTTAAACAGCTCAATGTGAGGAATGTAACATGTGCCATCGTTAGCATTAACATGGTTGCATGTGAGTATGAGTATTCCGCTAGCATAGTCAGAAATGGGGAGGAGAAGTTAATTCAGAGGAAGTATGTAACTTTCTTGAACACGGACTCGTGTAAGATAGTGTGGACGGAGGAAGAAGGATGAAGAAGTGCATTTTCTTGTTCGTACTCCTTCTTCTCATTGCAATGTCCTTGAACTTTCCTGTCATAAGTCAGGGCAAGCCTGACATTGATACAGATGGGGATGGACTAAAAGATTATGAGGAGCGGAATATCTATGGTACTTCCCCTGTATCCTTTGACAGTGACGATGACGGTGTTGGAGATGGCTACGAGGTGATGATAGGGAGTGACCCACTTGATAGTGATACTGATTCTGACAGGTTGAGCGATGGTGAGGAGCTTGCACTTGGAACGAGCCCTCTCCTAAAGGATACGGATGGTGATGGGTTGAGTGATTACTTTGAGGTTGTTACGTTGCCAGAGGTCTATAAATTGCCTCCTTCAAATCCAACGAATCCAGACACAGATGGTGATGGGCTTAGCGACGGCTTTGAATGGGAGCATCATGGTTCAAACATGAAAAGGTATCTCAACCCAGATGAAGATGGTGATGGTATTAAGGATGGAGATGAACACTATTTTGTAAGTAGTGGATATGGGGGAGTTCACCACTACTCATGCGATTTTACGCCTGACTGCGACGGTGATTTCATTCCAGACAACGAAGAGCTCAGGCTTGGAACACTCCCCTATAACCCCGATACCGACGGAGATGGATTACCAGACAACCTTGAGCTTAAATTTGGATCCAGTCCCTTCGATGTTGACACGGATGGAGATGGCATAAGTGATTTCAATGAAGTTCTACCCGAACTGATTTATGAATTCAAAAAGACTGAAAACCTTAGTGCGTTTCTTGGGCGTTCAGTCCCGAATAGGTTGGAATATGAATGGTGGGGAGCATTTGTCTCAAACTTCCTTAACACTACAGATACCTGTGTCCCGAGTATGAGGGAATTAAGATATTACCTAGAGCTAAACTTAAAGTTGCTTAGCGTTCCTCAAAGATATATTCGTACTGGAATGCACAGCTATCTAAATCCATTATTTACAGCAGATTATGCGGAGAGATACGAGAAAGGGGAAATACATAGTGATAATGCGGTATGCTACTTTGGCATCCCAACTGATCCGACTAAGTACGATAGCGATGGCGATGGATTGAGTGATTACGAGGAGATGCACTACACCGTTATCACTAGGACAAAGCCAGGAGGAAAAATAAGGTGGATAATGAGAGTCCATGAGTCTGATGGAAGACTTGACATGACGGAAATGGATCAGTTAAGACCATTAATTCTCGATCCAAACGATCCGGACAGCGACGGTGATGGAATAATAGATTCAGAGGATCCAGTTCCAGTTAAGGATGACATAGATGGAGATCTTTTAAATGAGCAGGATGTCTGTGCCTACTACATTGATTGCGATGGAGATGAAATATCCGACTATTATGAACATATACTTGGAACTGATCCAAAGAATCCTGATACAGACGGGGATGGTTTAACAGATTATGAGGAGATGGGCCAGTTTGGAGTCATTTCGTTGTGGCAGGATTATCCTTATAATATTCCCTTGGATAACCTTACTGTTCCCACTAAAACGAAATATTGGAGGTATAGCGATCCTCTCAACCCAGACACGGATGGAGATGGGTTTACGGATTTCCAAGAGAAGGAAGCCGGAACCGACCCAACAAATCCGAAAAGCCATCCTAAGGAACTCTCTACAGTTCAAAAGCCCAAGTATGAAAAAACTCCAGAATTAAAGAAAGCTCCAAAGTACGAGGAGAGGTACAAAGTTGAGTTCATGATAAACGGAAAGAAGATAAAACCTGGAACTTCGACTATGATACTTGACACTGACAGCATTACACTCGAAATTAAAGCTCATCCAATGAAAATTATTAAAGATAATGAAACAGAGGAAATCGTCGCAAGGAAAATTGGACTTTATTCCAGGCTGACAGAGTACACAGAGGTTTCGGAGGACACCTTCACGAAAACGTTAACCCTTGAAAACTTCACCGATGTGGGACTGGCTTTTGTAGAGTTCCGGGTATCGGTTTATTATGGTGAACACAGGAGAGACTTGGAATATGATGTAATGTTCAAGTACAAAACCCTTCCTCAAGTTGAGCTTGTAAATGCTACTTGGAGCAACTATCTGGACGTTGGAAGGCTAACTCTTGAGTGCAGATTCTGCAAAAATATCACGATAATAGTTCCAGGAGCCCTCGTTAATGGTAGGAAAAAGAGAATTATTGAGTTTGGAGAGACCAAACCACTCAAATATGTTTATGCCAGAATAATTCCCCACCGCTACATCGTTGCCAGTCAGTCGGATGTGGGAACAATCTACACTAAGTACGAGGACACCGTTGAGGTACTGAAGACTGGCAAAGATATCGGCTTGCTAGCGGCCAAGGCTGTTGAAGCCAAGAGCCTGGGATCAAAGATAATTTACGGGATGGTGGCGACGGCAAAGGGCATAAAAACTATAGTTGGTGGGGTTGAAGTTTTCATACCTGAAGAGGAGGTGGAAAAGCCTGAGGGTATAGACACACCAGAATCTGCAAAGTTCGATAAAGAGGCATTCAAGGAAGGAATCCTTGATTGGGTGAAGGAGAAGATCGTCGATGCAACCTTCGACTACGTCACCGAAAAGGCAGTTGAATATGCAGATGCCAAGGAGCTCGAGGCAAGGAGGCACGAGACTACCTACAGGGTTACGGTCAAAGCGTGCAATGAATTCGGATGTAAAGCGTTTGCATTCAGCGTTAATGGATATGCTTACGACTTTGAGTAATCTTTCTTTTTTTCTCTTTCGTCATGAAAGGGGGGTTTTAAGATGAGGAAACTCCTTGTTTTGGCTTTAGCGTTTATGTTAGTTGTGGTAGTCAGCGGATGTGTGGGGAAGACCTCTCCAACAGGAAGTCCCCAGCAAGAGACATATTCAGAACAGATAGAAACATCGACTCCCACTCCCACTAGCCAGGAACAACCCAAGGAAGAGTCATTGACGCTTGAGGAAATCTTTTCACTGGTACATTTTGAAGGCATCGATAACGGGATAAAAGGGCTGAAAATATGGGTTGAGGGTGCTACCTGGGTTAGTGATAGCAACTCTTTCAAGGCTCAGTTCCCACCAGACAACTTATTTTACTCTAGAGGAGTTCTTTACGTTATCAATAACACCCCTGAGTATGGTGGGGGGTACATTGAAAGTGGAAAAGTAGGTAGGGTCTATTATATTGCCCTAAGGGTGCCCTTTGAGCTTAAGGAAGCCAGTTATTCTGGACTGCCAATGGCTATAGTGGCACTCGATGAGCGCGGTACTCTCCATTTAGTCAAGTACTCCTCAAACTACGAGTACTGGCCTAGTGAGGATAATCCACAGGTTCAGTATCTTCGTGACGTTGAGGGTGACATAACGTGGGATTTAGGAGCCAATAGACTTATCTCTGGGCCGGATTATTCAATGGAATATGCCTACTATGTTGCATGGAACAATAAAAAGTTGTACACCCTAACATTTACTGGAGAGAGTCTAAATGACCTACTTGAAGGGATTGGAGAAAAGCCGTCGCCTAAGGAGTTCCATTTTTCCGACATCAAGGACGTTGTAATAGGGTGGAATGGTATATACGTCCTTAGCGGAGAAGGATTGACTGTCATAAAGCTGGGAGACGAGCCGGAAATTAGCGAGAATTATAGAGTAACAGGCTACATGATGTCGGTTCAGCTTTCAAGAAGTGATATAGTGGCGGTCTATGACGGAAGCAAACTAACGCTAATTTGGGTTAGGGATGGAGAAGTAGAATCCTCCAAGGAATTCAGCCTTCCTGGGTATGAGAAGGTTTTCATCCATCTTCCTCAACGGGATGACTTAGAAACGGTTGAGATAAGTGGAATTAATGGAAAATTAATTGACTTCTACACAATATCAGGAAACAGAATAGAGAAAGTTTTTTCGGGAGAATTACCCGAAAGGCCTACATGGTTGGTGGCAACAAAGGAAGAGGAGAATGGGGGAATAATGGTATCTTTCTGGGGTGAAGATAAAGCCTTCTACTATCTGTGGATTAGAGAAGGAGGAGAAAAGGTGGAAGAATTTACAAAAACTGAGGCCCCAAGTGAATCAACCAAAACTAAAACAACAACGGAAACCCCGGAGGAAAATCTCTTTAGTTACTTTGAAATAAAAACTGTTCATCTGGACAATCTTGAGGGAGTTGCAATAGAGGTAAAAGATGCTCCAACTTTCAGAAATGTGAAGCCATGGTTCGTAGGAAAAGGGGGCTATGAAGTTTCAGATTTGTCCGAGGCATACTTTGCAGTTGGGAATAAGCTGTACGTATTCTCAGGGGTGGGTCTGAAAAATAAATATGTTGATGGGGAGGATGTAACGTCTTCCTTTAGCGGTGAGGTCTATATTCTGCCGGCTGGTGTCAAGGATTTGGCTTATGGAAGTAAAATATTCTTTGTATCGACGGACGGGAAATTATACCTAGCCTATGACTTTGAAAGTGACGAAGTGAACAGAGAAGATGCGACATTATACATAAGGAAATACACCAAGTGGGTGAGCTGGAGCCTAAACGTCGAGGGCGTTACGGCAATGTCCAGTGGAGATTACCACAACTATGTGGCATGGACTGGAACCAAAATCTACATCTTTGTATATTCTAACGACGATCTCTTCTACGCTGATGAAGAGGGGTTAGAAGCAGTGAAACCTAAGACATTCACATTGCCAGAAAACATAGAGGCAGTGTTTGTTGATAGGTATGGATATGGCCTTATAATAAGAACCGAGAATGCCCTCTACTTCCTGGACACAAGCGGGAGATATGGTTACGGTAAATGGCACCTCTATAAACTAGGGGAGGATCTAGAGGGAAGAATCAGTTACAACTTGGAAACGGGAATCATAACATTGTTCCATAAAGGAAAGTTCTACTGGTTGGAAGTGTACTCCGTGTATGACGAAAATGACGAGATGGTGCCCAAGCTGGAAGTTAGGGGAGAGGTGGAGTTCAAGGATGAGGTTGATGCATTCTCGCTAATGTACAATACGTACGCTTACCAGCTCATCGTTGCTACGCCTGGTGAACTAAGGATATACAATGTGACAATTGACTATGAAGAATCTAGCATTGTCCTTGATCAGAGTTTTAGCGTTCCATTCACTCCAGATGCAGTTTACGGTGAAGACTTCTGCTACTGCCACGTGAATAATTACGAGAATTACTTCTACTTATGGGCTGGAAAGACTTATTACTCCCTCATAGGGCCAAATAATGGGAGATCTGAGTAGCTCTTCTCTTTACCTAATTTTTTGTAGTAGTTATATCTCTTTCACTTAAAAGTTCCTTCAATGTCTCTATTAACACTGTGTTTTCTTCCCTCCTCCTAATGGAGAATCTAATGTACTCAGGTAGTCCAAATCCGCTACAATCCCTAACTAGAATCCCTCTTTTCTTGAGCTTTTCCATGAAGGTCTTTCCATCTCCAACTTTGAGCATGAAAAAGTTCGCATCACTCTTAACGTTCAGCTCCTTCTCGACTCTCTCTTTCTCCCTCCATATCAGTGGCATCGTCTTCCTTAAATGCTCGAAATTGTCCTTAATCACGAATTCGAGGAAGGCCAAACCAGAAGAACCTATACTCCATGGCATCCTGATGCTCTTGAAATACTCAGGAAAGCCGAGAACATAACCGACTCTTATCCCGGGAAGGCCATAGCTTTTAGTAAACGTTCTCAGCTTCACGATGTTTTCACCTTCTGAACTTTTGGCGTCTTTCACGAAATCTATGAAGGCCTCATCGAGGACTAGAAGTGCCCTTTTATCCTCGACGGCATCAAGTAGAGGTTTGAGCTCCTTTGGTTGGTAGAACCGTCCATCGGGGTTATTAGGGTTACAGAAGAAGACAATGCTTTCTTTTTCTACAAGCGTGGCCAGCTTTTTGGGCTCGTTGGGGCCTTTCACAATCCTCGCGCCAAAAATTCTGGCAACGCGCTCATACTCCTCATATGTATGCTTTGGAATTATGACCCTTCTATCCCTCAGAGCGGGTCCCAGGAGATATAGGGCCTCAGTTATACCTGCTGTTATCGTCGTTGGCTCACCTATCAAGGACGAAAACTCATCCTCCAAGCGTTCCCAGTAGGGGTAGCGTCCACTCAAACTTTTAGCCCTCTCAAACATCTCGTCGAGCCATTCAGGAGGATAGGGATTCACAGAGGCTGAGAAATCTAGGAACCCCTCTTCTCTAGCACCACCGTGGCTGGTTTTAAAGGTTATCGGCCTTAGCATATCCACACCTCCAGTGTTAGCAGTAGTACACAAATTAGGACCCATTCCCCAATCACAATCCAGTAAACATTCAGTGCTCTCCTTATGTCTTCTAGCCTTGGTTCTCTTCCTTCAAATCGATATACTCCCTCCTTTTCAAGCCAGACACCAAGAACAGCACTCATAGCTGCTATGGGTTTGTCTGAGTTTATCTTAAACTTGGCCTTCCGCCAGTAAGAGGGTACCTTTTTGGGATTGAGGGGGAGGAAGAGTAGGACTGTAATTCGGGCAGGTATGAAGTTTAGGATATCATCAAGTCTCGCTGCAAACTTGCCAAAGTACTCATATCTCTCATCTCTATAACCTATCATCGCATCGAGCGTGTTAACTGCCCGGTAAAAGAGCGCCCCAGGGAGGCCAAATAACAGGTAGTATAGTAAAGGAGCTACCACACTGTCGTTGATGTTCTCGGCAAGGCTTTCTATTGCGGCGGAATTGAGATGAGGTTTATCGAGCTTTGAAACGTCCCTGCTAACTACCATAGCAACGTACCGTCTTTGTTCTTCGATATCCTCTTTTATTGTGTTTTTTATGTGCTCAGCGAGGCTTCTTATGGCAAAAGAGCTTTTTAGGAAGTAGATTGCTGAGATAAAGCTAAGCCAGTTTGGGAGAATTTTAGGAGTGTTTGAGAGAACTAAGGCAAAGGCAGCGACTAAAAGTGACGAAAGGACACCGGCAAAGAAATCAGCCTTTGGGTTCCTTCTTCTGTAGTGCTTGTCAAGGAATTCAATTAATCTTCCGAACCAGACGGTTGGATGGACTAATGCTGGAGGTTCGCCGAGGAACAGATCCCAGGTGAGGGCGAATAGTAGGATCATGACCTTTTCCATTTAAACATTCCTCCTTGGATTATTTAACCAAAAATGTTTATATTTGTCCCGCCAATTCTTCGTGGTGATTGGATGGGTAAGGCTCTCATGGTTCTTGGAACTTCATCAGGAGCCGGAAAATCCCTCCTTGCCATGGCCCTCTGCAGAATCTTCTCTAACATGGGATACGATGTTGCTCCCTTCAAGAGCCAAAACATGAGTCTTAACTCAGCTCCAAGCATTGAAGGAGGTGAGATAAGCCGTGCACAGTATTTGCAGGCAATAGCATGCCGGAAAAGCCCTTCCGTGAAGTTCAACCCAATACTTCTTAAGCCCGAGGGCAATATGAGGAGTCAAGTCGTCTTTATGGGAAAGCCCATTGGAAGTGTCTCTGCTCGAAGTTACATGTTTTCTAAGAAAAGAGAACTATTCGAGAAGGCAATGGAAGTCCTTGATGAACTCATGAGGAAACACGATCTGGTGATAATTGAAGGTGCTGGCTCACCTGTTGAGATAAACCTCAAGGACTACGACATAGCTAACACGCGCGTGATGAGGCGTGTTGGGGCTAAGGCAATTCTCGTTACTGATATTGATCGTGGAGGAAGCTTTGCCTCAATAGTTGGCACAATGGAGCTCTTGAGCGAAGAAGAAAGGAACTCTATCATCGGTTTTGTCTTCAACAAGTTCCGTGGGGATCCTTCATTACTCGAGCCTGGCTTTGAATACTTGGAGAGGCGATACGGAAAAAGAGTTCTTGGTGTGATTCCTTATGTAGAGCATCGTCTTCCAGAAGAGGATTCCCTAACGGAGTTTCCAAAAGTGAAAGGCGATCTACACATCCAGATTATCAAGTTGCCTCACATGAGCAACTTCACTGATTTTGAGCCGCTTCATTGGGCGAACGGTATTGATTATGTCACGCGAGCTGAGGAAATAAAGGGAGATGTAATAATTATTCCAGGTAGCAAGAACACTGTCGAAGATTTGCTTTGGATGCGAGAGAACGGGATAGAGGATGCCATAGTTCAGATGCATAGGGAGGGAGCTTTTGTCGTGGGAATCTGTGGTGGCTTTCAGATGCTGGGTGAGGAAATAGTTGATGAGGTTGAATCAAAGCGCGGAAGGGTTAAAGGAATTGGTCTCCTTCCTGTTAAGACGATCTTTGCACCCATAAAAAGGACGAATCATTTGAAGGCTGAGCTCCTCTGGGAGCCAATGAGAGGAATGATGGTTGAAGGATATGAAATAAGAATGGGTCGTTCAACCTCGGTGAGGCCCTTTTCTGTGATACGCGAGATAAATGGGGTTAAAACTTTCGAGCCTGAAGGTGCTGTTGGGGAGAGAATCTTTGGCACGTATCTACACGGGATATTTCATAACTTCACTTTCACGAGGCGGTTTTTAAACATTCTAAGGATCGAGAAGGGACTTGAACCAATCAGCATATTAGGCTGGAGCATCGAGGAAGAGATAGAGAAGTTCGCAAGAATCGTTAAAGAGAGTCTTGATGTGGAATATATACTCGATGTATTGGGTCTTTAAAAGTATGGTAAAGGTTATTTTGTCTGGGGCTATAACTCATTTGATGGATCTCGGTGAACACTTCCTGAGGATCGCGGAGGAAACTTTCCAAGAGCTCTCCAAAAAAGAATTGAATCTAGAAGATCTCCTGACTATTCAAGCTAGTGTTATAAAGAGCCTTGCGGATTCTTCCCTGATATTCTTTTCCCAGGAAAAAGATGAGAAAGTTTTAAGGGCTTTTTCAGACTTTAAGGATGTCTTGGATCTGCTAAGGGAGAGAAATGCGTTCCTCGGAGGGGAGTTGCTTCAGCTGAACATGCTTAAGAATATTGACCTTGAGAAGGGATTCTCCCTCGACAGGAGGTTTGGAATCCCGAAGGAAATCTTAGTTTGGGCCAACAGGATAATAAAGCCTAGGCTTTTCATAGTGTCCAAGAATAGAGACTACAAATACTTTAAGGATCCTATGTTTTCCCTGGGTGTTGACATAGAACCTACGGACAGGCTGTTTCCCTACTTGGTGAGGTCGGTCAGGAGGATAATAGAAGAGACTGGGGCACCTTTCAGGGTTGTTGCAGAGCTCATGAAGTGGGAGCTCTTCCTAGGTGATGTCAAAGATCCTCCAAGATGCTTTGATGGGTACGTTGAGGTAATTAGGAAGCTTCCCCGGGTCTTTGAAAATGCCTTAGAGTATAGGCTCTCCAAGGACGTGGTTATATATGAGGTCCCCGAATATCCATTTGGGAGTGCCAAGGAAGTTATAGGGTTCTCAACAAAGAAAAAGATCGGATTCATAGCAAGGAGGTGGTGAAATGAGGGCAATTGCCCTGTTTTCTGGGGGAAAGGATGGTCTGTACTCAATATACCTGGCTGAGAACATGGGGTATGACGTTGCTTATCTCCTGGCCCTCAAAACCACCATAGGTATCTCCCCCCACTACGAGAACCTCCCCTCATTAAGGAGGATAGCTAACGCAATGGGGAAGGCAATGATAACTTTTGACATGGTCAGGGGAAGGGAGGAGCTGGTTGAGTTGCTAAAGGCCTTAAGCGTTGAAGCAATCGTCGCTGGGGATGTTAAGATAGAGGATCACTACAGGTGGCTTGAGGGGATAGCTAGAGAGGCGGGCATAGAGTTAGTCGAGCCAATATTTGGGAGGAACACGCTGGAGCTCGCCAGGGAAATACTAAGAAGCGGGTTCTCGTACTCTATAATAGCCGTGGAGAAGGGAAAGGTTTCGGAGGAATACCTAGGCTACACCTTTGAGGGGGAGGGAGATTTACTCAAGTTCCTCGATGATAATCCCGGCGTTGATCCTCTTGGGGAATTTGGAGAGTTCCACACGGTGGTTCTCTCATCTCCCCTGTACTCGAGGAGGTTTAAGCTCGTTAAGGAGAAAGTTCTTGAGGACGAAAGGTATAGATGGCTCAAATTTAGGTTGGTGGAGGAGGGATGAAGATAGTTAAGTTGCTGGAGGAGAAGGGAATAAGGATAGAAGACATAGTTTCGACCGCCCTAGACCTTTACATAGGGGAAGAGAGGGAAAAAGTTGCGGAGATGTTCAAGAGGATACTCCTAAGATATCTAGAGGACATCAACGTTCAAGCTTTACTCCTAGCTGCAGTGCTCCTCGAGGAGAACTTTAAGGTTGAAGGAGATCCAGTGGAGTTGGTTGCTGACGAGATTATAGGGATTGAAATAGCAGAGTACATAGGAGGAAGGCTAGCCCTTTTCAACTTCTTCTACTACGACACAAGAAAGCCAGGGATACTAAAAGATCTCCCTCCCTTTTTGGATGATGCTATAGGCGGATTGATAGCCGGTTGCATGGTTAAGGTTTTTGAGGTGCTCAAATGAGGAATCTCATCCCTTTCTTCACTAGGATCCCACTTAGGGGAGACTTTGAGAAAGCCAGGGAAGAGCTCTGGGCTCTCCCTTTAATCGCCGTTTTAACGTCCCTTCTCCCAATGCTAATACTGTACCTTGATATTCCATTGGCAAACGTTCTCTCCTTGCTCGCTTTGTACTTCATAATCGGCTTATTGCACCTCGATGGCCTCGCGGATTGGGCGGATGGGATAATGGTTAAGGGGAGCAGGGAGAGGAAGATAAAGGCTATGAAAGACGTTAATACTGGCATAGCCGGGGTTTTTGCGGTTGTTAGTGTAATGATGATTCAAGCGTACTCCCTTTCCCTAGTTCCGTGGTGGGCCTTTTTCCTCGGCGAGCTGAACTCGAAGCTTTCAATGCTGCTGGCAATCTCAACTAGGAAACCCCTTGGTGAAGGGCTTGGAAAGTTTTTCATGGATGGTGTTAAGAGAAGAGATGTTTTAATCGGGCTCGGGATTTACGCCCTCTTCTTGGCTATTCTAGCTTATTACAGCCCTCCTTCCCTACTGGGGATTCTCGGCCTTGTTCCGGGCCTTTACGCGTTGCATCTTTCAATAGAGAACTTTGGTGGCTTGAACGGGGACTGCATAGGAGCCATCGCTGAGATAACTAGGGCAGGAACCTTCTTGGTACTGGCCTTAGTCTTTAGCCATTCATAACGAGATTTAGGGCCGAGAAGAATGCTATTATTATCAACGTCCAAACGAACGTTACGCTTATTGCTTCCTCTGCTTTAAGCCTGTACTGGGCAAGTATGGCATTCGCAGCTATTGCAGGGGGCATAGAAGCTTCCACCAGGACGGCATAGAATATTTCCCTTTCCGCATTTCTCAATGTTAAGAAGACGAAGAGAAAAGGTATTATACTTCTAAACGTTGCAACCTCGGCTAGCCTCCTTGGGGAGAACTTCCCCAGGGAAATCCTTGAGCCGAAATATATGAGGAGGAGCGGTATGTTCATCCATCCAACCGTTTTTATGGGGTTAAGAAACCAGTCTGGGAGCCTTATTCCGGCTACAACCAGCGATAAGGCAAGCAAATTCGCGAGTGTGGGCGGAAACCTCAGGGCCTTTTTAAAGCTTTCCTTTATTGAAGCCTTCTCGCTTGAGAAGTGGGCCGCTATGAAGGTAACTATTGGCAGGATTATCAGGGAGTTCGTCGTTGAGTAGAGTATCGCCGGTGTTATGTCCTTTAAGAATAAGCTGGCTATTGGGAAGCCGAGTGCGGCCGTGTTTGGATAGGAGGACAGAACCATTAAAGCACCCATCCACTTCCTGTCTTTGACAAACAGCCTAGAGTAAAAGAACGAGCTTGAGAGGCTTATCCCTATGACGAGAAAAACGTAAAGGAAGACGAGCTTTATCCTTAGCAGGTACTCTAGATTCTTGCTAGCAACGTTTCCAAAGACGAAGAGTGCGAAAAGAACCTCATTAACGAGGAACCTAAGGCCTTCGAAAAACCTCTCGCTTTTTATAACTCTCCTGAGGATGAAGCCGATGAGAATTAAGCTCAACATCTCTGGAATGTTCATGGTAGTTCATCGGACTTCCCTTTTAAAGCCTTTAGCGTTTAACTTAGGGCGATGATAGTCATAATGGCCGGTGGGAAGTCCACGAGGATGGGAGTGGAGAAGCCGATCCTTGAGATTAAGGAAAAGCCCATGCTCCTCTGGGTCTATGAAGAGGCCTCAAAGGTTGACGAGACCTATGTTGCGGTCAGCAAAAACTCTCCTAGGACTAGGGATCTGTGCTTAAAAGAAGGCATAGAAATCATCAAAACGCCAGGGGATGGGTACGTTGAGGATGTCAGGTTTATCTTAAGTGAGTATGGGGATTTCATAAGCTCTGTTGCCGACGTTCCCTTCGTAAAGGCCAGCGACTTCTACGAGCTTAAGAAGGCCTTCAAGGGGAGAAGTTTAACTGGGGTACTTCCTCTATCTAGGATTCCCAAAGACCTTAGGCCTTTAACTTACAAAGGCTATGCTATAGTTGGCCTGAACGCCGTTTCATGGGAAGGGGAGGAGCTCTTCATCCTCTCAAATCCCCTCCTAGCCCTGAACGTTAATACTCCCAAAGACTTAGAGCTGGCTAGGAAGATCGCGAAAATGATTGGGAGAAAGGATTTTTAAGTTAGGATAAAATATCCAGATGGTGGTTACATGGAGAGCCTATTTCTCCTGGTATTGGGAAACACCGAGATTAGCCTCATTCCTGGAATAAGTGTGGCCGGAGCAACTCCTGAACTTACAAAGTTCACTCCCCCAGCCGATGCCGAGTATCTCTTCTATGAGAAGCCAAGGATAATAAATGCGATTCCTGTAACGCCCGAGGGCCATCCCACACCGGCAATAATAACTAAAGCATCCAGAGAGCTCGCGAAGTTTCCGATTTTAGTTGTCAGGGGTGGAAGCTACCTGGCCCCGCTCCTCCCACACGTTCACATAAGTGATATCGTTGGAAGGGACTTCAGGAAGGAAAAAGCAATTCCAAAAGTCGAGGAAATAATCGAGAGGACAAAGCTCCTAGGGGAAGAACTGAACAGAACAAACATCAAGGAACTAGTAATAGGCGAATCAACGCCCGGAGGAACGACAACGGCCCAAGCGGTGCTATGGGCGTTGGGATATGATGCCAAAACTTCTTCAGCATCTCCGAGAAATCCCCAGGAGCTTAAGGAGAAGGTGATAAAGGAAGGCTTTGAGAGGGTCGGAATAAAGAATGGAGACCTTAAAAACGAGCCTATTAAAGCATTAGCTGAATTCGGGGATCCAACGCTCGCAACGATTCTCGGAATATCAATGGGCTTTAAGAGGGACGTTGTTTTAGCTGGAGGAACTCAAATGCTTGCCGTTGCAGCCCTGCTGAAAGCTCTCGGAGAGGACTTGTCAAGGTTCATGATAGCAACGACGAAGTGGGTAGTTAACGACGAGAGCGCTACCTTCCTCAAGACTGCCAGAGAGATCGGAATAATAACGTATTCTGCAGATTTGGACTTTAGTGGCCTTAAGTACAGGGGCCTTCAAGATTATGAGAAGGGCTATGTAAAAGAGGGCGTCGGTGCCGGAGGTTCCGTGTGGCTCGCCGTTAAGGCCGGCTTTTCTCCAGAGGATGTTGCAAGGAAGGTTGAAGAGCTCTACGAAAGGTTAATATCTCGGACTTAATTTTATGTTTTTGGTGGTTGAATGAAGGCTTTAATAATGGCCGGTGGTTACGCCACTAGGCTTTGGCCAATCACCAAGAGCAAACCCAAGCCCCTCCTTCCCGTGGGAAATAAAGTTATCCTCGAGTACATTCTAGAAAAGGCCCTCGATCTTAACATTCCCGTTTACATCTCCACGAACAAGTTTTTCGAGGAGGACTTCAAGAATTATGCGGAAAAGTATGGGGTAGAGCTCATCGTTGAGGAAACCTACAAGGAGGAGGAAAAGTTAGGAACTATAGGGGCTATTAGGAATGCCTTGGAGACCTTGGGCTTAGACGATTACCTGATAATAGCTGGGGATAATCTGTTTTCCCTCTCCCTGCGGGACTTCTTGGAGAAGTTTAAGGAAGTGGGAAAAACTCTGACGGCCGTTTACGATATAGGAGATCCAGAACTCGCCAAGAGGTACGGTGTTGTCATCCTAGAAGGTGACAGGGTTGTTAGCTTTGAGGAGAAGCCTCCAGTTGCGAAGTCAACATTGGTCAGCACGGGAATATATGCCTTCCCTTCTGAGGTCATAAGACTCGTTTATGAATATTTGGAAAACGGTAACAAGGACGCTCCCGGGTACTTCCTCCAGTGGCTTATTGAGAGGGGAGAAGAGATTTACGCCTACCGCTTTAGTGGATATTGGTACGATATCGGAAGCGCTGACAGTTACCTTGAAGCCCTAAAGGAGTTTCTCAAGGACAGCATAATTGAGGAGATCCAGATAAGTCCATACGCAAAAATAATTCCCCCCGTTGTGATAAAGAGGGGGACGAAGATACTCGGCAGGTCGATAATAGGGCCCTATGCCTACATCGGGGAAGAGTGCATTATAGAGAACTCCGACATAAGCGATTCAATAATATTCGACAAAACGATTATTAGGAACTCTACTATATGGAGGTCGATAATAGACGAGAAGTGTGAGATAAGGAACCTCGAGCTTAGGAAGAGCCTCGTTGGGGGGCATGCGAAGATTCAAAGGGGGGATTAGACCTTTGAGGTATCCAAAAATTGAGGAACCAAAGTATGCAATCCCAATAATTGTCATCATCTCAACTTTCTTTAGAATGGTAACCTTCAGGTTTAAGTACTTCCTTGGCTTCGACCCTTACTTTCACCTAGCCTACATAGAGGAAGCTTTGAAAGCTGGGAAGTGGTTCAACTTCTTCACGCTAGCCCATGGGCCGTGGGGCTTTCAAATAAAGTATTTCCACCCCCTCGGTCTCTGGATGACCCCCGCTTATATATACAAGATCTTAGCGCCCTTCGGCGTTTCGTTGGTGACGACCTTCAAGATAACTCCAGTGATATTTGGAGTTCTAACTATAGTTTTCTTTTACCTCTCCCTCAGAAAGCTCTTCAACGATAGGGTTGCCTTTCTATCATCTCTACTACTTTCGATGAGCTACGGCCACATGTTTAGATCCATGGCCAACTACTACAGGGGTGACAACTATATGCTCTTCTGGTACTCTGTTGCACTGCTGGGCATCGCCTACGCTTTAACATTGAAAGCTAGGTGGAGGTACGCTTTTTATTTAGTTCCAGCTCTTGCTACGGGTTTTTCTGCAGCTTTTTGGCAGGCTTACTATCCAATCTTCATCTTCATATTAGCTTCGGGACTTTTCTTGGCCGTGTGGGCCTACCTTAAAGAGGAAAAGTACTTTATCGATTCCCTTTTAATAATTCTTTCCACTGCACTAGGAGCATTAATTGCTAACTGGATTGGAGGAAAGCTCAACTATGGGATGCTCGGATATTATAGATGGATTGGCAAGATTGTCGCCAAAAAGTTAAACCTAACCTTCGGCTTCATAAAGGACGTTTACCTTCTCATTCATCTCAAGTACCTCCTTCCCCTTTCCCTCGTCTTCATTTTCCTACTTTACCTAACGGCGAGGTTTAGTAAGAACACTAGGGTGAGAGAGGCTGTTCTTGTAGGACTAACAATACTCGGCTTAACGGTTCTCTTCCTTAAGTTTCCCGCCCTCAAAGACTTATCAACGGGGTTTGGCATATTCAAGGAGTCTCCAATACAAGAAACTCATCCTCCCAGCTTTAATGACCTTTGGGCTGCTTATAATATAACTTTGTTTCTTATTCCTCTTTACCTCCTCCGCTTCCGGAGGATATCACTGGGGGATTTCTTGATGTTTGGATATATTTTTCCGACCCTCTATATGCTTTCCATTTGGACCCGGTTTCTCTTCATCTCCGCCCCCTCAATAGCCTTCCTTGCTGGTTTCGGCATTCTGGAGGTTTATGAGTTCATTAAGCCTAAACTCTCTGGAAGAAAGTTAATTGCAGTAACATTAGCTTTGCTCATTTTAATTCCTTCAATCTCTGGTGGCTTGGCATTTAAAACAATTTGGGAGATGAAGCCCCTTATCAATGAGCACTGGGTTGAGGCCCTCGAATGGCTGAGGAATAATTCAAATGAAAATGATGTAATCTTAACTTGGTGGGACTATGGTCACTGGGTTACTTATTACGCGAGGAGAGCCCCAGTGGCTCAGGGTAGTCCAAGTGCTTGGGTTGCTGCATATCTTTTAGGTTTGGTTGACTGGAAGTGGGCCCAGAGTATTGGAGTTGATTATGTCATTGTATCCTACTATGACTTCCTAAAACTACAGGCAATATTCGACACCGCAAGACTCAGCAAGAGGTGGGCTAACATTACAATGCAGGGGTATGGCTTTTCCGTGCTCCCTATGACAGCTAATCTTGGCGACGTTATGATGTTTGAGAACAACCTCTATGCTGTTATTATCAAACCAGGAACGAACGCTTGGGATGTTACGATTCGTGTTGGCAACACCTTTAGGTATCCAAGAGAACTCCTCGTGGAAAAGGGAACAAGGGTTATGAGGGTTCCACTCTTAAGATTCTCGAATTCAGGACCTTACTTGTACGTAAACCTAAACTACAACTACGCCTTCCTTATGACGGAGAAAACGTACAACACGACTCTAGCTAGGCTGTTTGTGGGGAATGGAGGTAAAAAATATAGCCTAGTTTACTCGGATGGTGGGATAATAAAGATATTTAGATTGCAACATCCAAATGTTGCCGTGGAGAGAGTGGACGGGAGGATTATTCTAAGGTTCAATAATGCAACGGGAACTGGCCTTGGGATATGGGGCTTCCTCGACAACGGTACCTTAGTTTTTAAGAAGTGGTACTCCGTAAAGGGTAAGGAGGAGTTTCTCCTGCCCCTTGACCTGAACGGGAGCGTGGTCGTTAGGTATGCTTATGCTGAGGGAAGAACGATAGTGGACAGGGGTGTTCTCAGGTTAGATTTAAGTGGGAGATAATTGCGAGTTTGCATACATATCTTACAGGAGGATAGGGGCTAAGGTTTAGGAAGATATCATTTTATGGGATCGTGCTATTAGAGGCAGAGTAATTTATGAGAAAAGTCTAACTTGATCAATCATAGTAAACTAAAATGTGCGTCATATGCATAATTTAAAGAATTTCAAGGAGAGACGAAATAATGGATAAGTTCCAAAATGTTGTTGTAAATAATAGTTCAATTTTTAACCTTCAGATTACACATCGAAGTTGGTAGGTATCATAAAAAACACTAATAGTACTTCCTGGAGTACAGTGGAGGGGTTGTCGAGAAAGTTTGGTAAGGAAGTAGATGAATATCGTGGAGGTAAGTCTGATGTATGAGAAAGAAAAGCTTGATCCTTCAAAAGTTACGATAATAATCCCGACACTAAATGAGGAAAAAGGAATTGGCTATGTCATTGATAGTTTTAAAAAGCTTGGATACAATAACATTCTTGTTATAGATGGAAACAGTAAGGATAGGACCAGGGAGATAGCAAGAGAGAAAGGAGCGAGGGTTATAGTACAGAGCGGTAGGGGAAAGGGCCAAGCGGTTGCTGAAGCCTTCAATTTGGTTGACAGTGATGTTGTGGTTCTCATCGATGGAGATGGTACTTACCCTCCCGAGGACATTGAGAAGATGCTCGAGCCAATTAGGAAGGGGATAGCTGATCATGTAATAGGAAACAGATTGGTAAACTATGAGAAAGGAGCCTTCACGAGGTTAAACCTGCTGGGAAACAAGATATTAAATTGGGTATTTCGGTTTCTATATGGGCATAATCTGTACGACATTTTGAGCGGATACAGAGCCCTAACAAAAGAAGTTTACAAGAGCGTTGAGCTGGAGAAACATGGGTTTGAAGTTGAGGCGGAGCTAACTGTTGAGACCCTCGCGAAGGGTTACAGGATCGTTGAAGTCCCAATAAACTACAGAAGGAGAGCTGGGGATACCAAATTAAGTCCACTAAGGGATGGCCTCAGGATAGGGAAAGCCTTAATTGAACTCCTGGTGAGGTACAATCCTGCCAGGTATTTTTATCTCCTTGGCATATTGTTCTCGATATTGGGATTAATCACTGGAATATATGTTGTCTCTGAGTGGCTTAAGGGGGTAACTCATTACCTCTTGGCTACTTTGACAGCAATATTTGTACTAATGGGCGTTCAGTTTGCTGTGATTGGCTTTGTTGTGAGTTTGCTATTTAGAGTTATGGTGGAGCTAAAAAGGGCCATAAGGGAGTTGAAGAAGTTATGAAAGCAACTCTAGGTGGTGTTGGAATGTCATGTATGCTTAGAACTCCTATCCTCACGAATAAGGAGGGGAAATGTTTTAAGATTGGGGAGATGGTTATAAATCTGAATCTGTCTGCATGGCCTGACAAGCCAAAGGAAACAAACTAGGAAATACAAGGTGGGATAATGAAAAAACAAGGGATAGCAATAATAGGGCTTCGAGGAATCCCTCCAAAGTATGGGGGTACAGAAACTTTTGTTCATGAACTCACCTTTAGGCTTAAAGATGTATTCCAGTTTTATGTTATGCATGAGGATAACAAGTTTTTCGAGGATGAGTATAATGGGATAATAAGGGTTCATTCTCTGGCAATTGAAAGTAGAAGCACAAGCATACCTTCAATAAATGATTCCCTTAACACTGTATATCTCCTCTCAAAGCATGGGAGAGACGTTAGGCTATGGTATTTCCTTGGACCAGATAGTTCCGTAGCAGCGATTTTGGCAAAGTTTGCAAGGAAAAAGGTTATGATAAATCCTGATGGCGTGGAATGGCGTAGGTTGATAAAGAGGAGCTATTTCGTGCCATTCTATCTGTTTCCAATTTACTTGGCAACAATGGTCTACATGTATTTGATGGAGCATCTGTCATGTAAGTTATCTGATGTCGTGGTCGCTGACTCCATGGGAATTAAGGAACACCTTGAAAAGCGACATAAACCGAGAAAAATCGTTTATATCCCCTATGGTGCCAGGGAGCTACTGCCCTCAAGGCTTTCAAAGGAGGAAGAGCTGAAGATTCTTGGCAGATTCAGCCTTGAGCCCAACGGCTATTACCTCACAGTTGCAAGGATAGTTGCCGAGAACAATATTCACCTTGAAATTGAAGGGTTTAAGATGGCAAGATCAAGAAAGAAGCTGGTAATAGTTGGAAACTTCAACAAGAGGGATCCATATACACGGCACCTGCTTAAGTTAAAGGGTGATAATCCCAATATAATATTTTTAGATCCAATTTACGACAGAGAAGTCCTCGGAGTTTTGAGGAAGAACTGCTTTGCCTACATTCACGCTTATGAAGTTGGAGGGACGAATCCTTCTCTACTTGAGCAGATGTTATTTAAGAGACCGATATTAGCTTATGATGTGCCATTTAATAAAGAAGTCCTGCAAGAGGGAGGGATATACTTTAAAGATGCCGAAGATTTAGCTAACAAAATGGAAATGCTTGAGAGAGGGGAGTTTGATTTAAAGCTTATAAAGAAGACTCAGATTAAGAGAATAAAGAGGCAGTATAACTGGGAGAATGTTGTGAGGGAGTATGAGAGGTTGTTTAAAAGAGTTTTGAGGTGAAAATGGACATGGAAGGCCTCCCCCCTGTCACAATATTGATATTGAACTGGAATGGAAAGGACGTAACATATAACTGTGTTTCATCCATAATTCGGAATACAGATTATCCAAGGGATAAGTTAAAAATAATTGTCATAGATAATGGCTCTACTGATGGTTCCTATTACTACCTCAAGCGAAAATTGTACCAGTTTAGAGATGTTATTACTGTCATACGACTTAAAAAGAATTATTATTTTATTAGAGGAAACAATATAGGAATTTCATATGTTTTGGAACATTTTGATCCAGACTATATTTTGCTGTTAAATAATGATACAAAGGTAATACAAAAAGATTGGCTAAGAAAACTTGTAGAGCTTGCAGAAAGCGATGACAAAATTGCCATTGTAGGCCCAAAGTTAATTTTTCCAAATGGAATAATACAGTGGAGTGCAAGAAAAAAAGAAAAGAATCCATTTTTCTTAATTTTACAAACAATTACGGCGAGACTAAACCCTGGGTTTGGTGAGCATGAAGAACAAGCAATATCAGCAAATTTCATAGGTGAAGTGAATACTATAAGTGGAGCATGCATGCTCATTAGAACAGAATTTGTTAAAAAATATGGAAAATTAGATATTTCTTTATATCCTATGTATCAGGAAGACGTTGAGTATTCATTTAGAGCTTGGAAACATGGATATAAAGTAATGTATAGGGGGGATGTAAAAGTAATCCATTACGAAGGATATAGTATGGAGAGCAAGAAATTAGATGAGTTAGAATATAAAAAATTTTATTGGGCATTAAGGAACAGTATTTTAGTGTCTTTAAGGTATTTTGGATTTTGGAAAGTTATCATTTTTGGATTGCTAATTTATTTGTTTGTAACTTTCTTTGACAAAAAGGATAAAACTAAAAAGCTAGGAATTACAAATATTGCTCTTAAAAAAAACGTCAAAGCAAGGATCAAAATTCTAAAAGAAATTATCACAGAAATCAAAAGAAGGAATGATTTATGGAGGGGATAACTGTGAAAATACTATTCGTATCATGGGACATACCCTCAAAACACACTGGAGTTGGAATTCCCTCATATTACCTAATAAAATATCTCTCAAAAAAGCATGATGTTTTTTTAGTGTCTTTTAAACTAACTAGAAAAGAAAACAGATATGAAGATTTGTCCAAATATTGCAAAGATATAATTATCGTGGAACATTTTTTAGATGATATGCATTATCTCAAGAGAGTAATCTTTGCATTGAAAAATATGTTTTCACCTAAACCATTTGTGGTTGAATTAGCATATTCTCAAAAAATGGTAGAGAAAGTAAGGAGTGCTATTAACAAAATTAATCCGGATGTTATTTATGTGGATAGTTATGCTATGCTACAATACATTCCAGACGAAATTTGCTGTTTTAAAGTTTTAAGTCCTCCCGATGCCGAAGCAGAGGCAGCAAAAAACATATGTAAACAGGAGAGGAATCTAATTAAAAAATTGTTTTTTGCTATAGAATATGTTAAAATCAAATACTACGAAATTAAAAATTACAAAAAAGTTAATCTATGTATTGTAAAATCAGATTACGACAGAAAGATACTAAAGTCGTATCTTACATCTGTAAATATATATGCAATTCCAAATGGTGTTGATATTGAATACTTCAATCCACAAGTTATTCATAATACAAATTTAGGGGCATATTATTGCAATAACTATATTATTTTCTTTGGAGATATGAGTCCAACAGTTAATGTACAGGCAGTATTATTTTTTTACAAAAAAATTTTTCCATTAATTAGAAAAAAATATCCAACTATTAAGTTCTATATTGTCGGAAGAAACCCCTCCCCAGAAATCAGGAATCTTCAAAAAGATCCAAACGTCGTTGTTACAGGAGCAGTTGATGACATTAGACCATATGTAGCTTGTTCAGCGGTTGTGATTGCCCCAATGATTTCTGGTGGGGGGATAAAAAATAAAGTATTGCAGGCTATGGCTATGGGAAAGCCCGTAGTCACGACATCTATTGGAGTTAGGGGGGTAAGAGCTGAACATTTAAAAGAAATAATAATAGCTGACGATCCGGAAGAATTTGCTAATTATATCCTTGAATTATTTAGGAATCCAAAGTTAAGAAAAAAGATAGGATATAGAGCCAGGAAACTTGTTGAAATAAAATATACCTGGGATAAAATAGGGGAAAAATTTGAGACATTGTTAAAATCTAGAATTAATTTTGATACTCGTTATTAACATCTATTTTCCCTATTTTTAAACCAGCTAATATTCCATTTAAAAAGGCTATGTACACTTTTGGGGACTTATAGTAAAATAGGTAAATTGCAAGATATTTCCATAATGCCACTAAAAATAGATACAACAGAAACATCTCCCTTAAATGGAAGTCTAAGTTTTTGAAGGCAAAAAGTAAGCTATTTCTTATCAATAAGCGGATCTTAAATGGATTAATTTCTCCCCCACTAGTAGCGGAAACTTTATGCCATATTCTTGCTTGAGGAACATAGACTATCTTGTAGCCTTTATTTTTAGCTCTAAAACACAAATCAGTTTCCTCCCAATAACAGAAAAACTTTTCGTCAAAAAGCCCTACCTCTTTAAACACTTCTTCTCGTACCAGCATACAGGAACCTTCAATTTTATCAATACTCATAATTCTGTCCCATTGTCCCTTGTCGATATCCCTAAACCCATACCTTTTTTCAGCTCCCCTCCAAAGAACTAAATCTGCACCAGTAAAGTTAATTACGTCACTTCTCCCATTATAATCATAATAATAAATCTTAGGCCCAACAATCCCAGTATTTTCATCGCTCTCGGCAACTTTCACAAGCTCAGTCAAAAAGTATCTATCAACCACAGTATCGTTGTTTAGAAGTAGGACATAATCGGGATTCAAAACACTTAGGGCAAATTTTATCCCAACATTATTCCCACCAGCAAAGCCATAGTTATTCTTGTTTTTAATTAGAATCATTCTCCTATCAACGTCAAATTTCTCATAAAGTAACCTGTTAAACCTACCCTTCCCTGCATCATCTTCGTTTATCTCAAAAACCTTAATGGGCTTGTTATTTGGATTGTACTCAAAAAACTTCGAATTAACTTCAATCCTTCCCTCAGCGTACTCTTTAATCTTCTCTATTGAATTGTCCTTAGAACCATTATCAACAACAATAACATCATAATTAGGATATGTTATCCTATACACTGATTCCAAGCACTCGATTGTATCTCTCCACCCGTTCCAGTTTAAGATTATTATGGAGACCCTAGGAGCATTCATGTACATCCCATCTTGTTCTGTCAAAAAATATTAAAAGGCTTTTTGGCGGTACCATATTTGGAGTGGGGTTTGAATGGATAGAAAATCGCTAATAATCGTCATTTCAGTCTTAGTAGGGCTAAACTCAGCAATACTGATGGATTATTTAGGCATTCATATACCATTAGTTAGGCAGATTTTTGGATTTGTTGCTTTGACATTCCTGCCCGGGTATCTCCTTTTAAAAATCTTTAGAACAAAGCTGGAAAGTTTTTTAGAGGGGGTATTTCTGAGTGTTGCCTTAAGTGTCTCTGTTGTTATGTTTGTGGGAATTTTTGCGAATTTTATATACCCCCTTCTTGGGATTGAGAAGCCAATTACATTAGGTCCAATTTTAATAACATTCAATGTGATTATAATAGCACTTTTGTTTATTCAGCAGAAACAAACACTATTCACGCAAGAGATTGAAATTTACAGAAAAATCAAGATAACAAAATGGGATTTATTCTTCTTACTCTTGCCATTTGTCTCCCTATTAAGTGCTTACAGATTCAGTTTTTACGGAGACAATCGTGGTCTGCTTACTCTTTATTTTCTCGTTTCATTGACCCCTATAATCTTTGTTAAGGTGAGAAACTTCAATAGGACTTTTGCGATATGGTCGATTGCTATCTCCCTTATGTGGTCGACAGTTTTTGGAATGTCTTGGAACTATATTTGGGGATATGATATTAATGGGGAATATCACTACGCCAATTTAATTTTATCGAGAGGGATCTGGGATATTTCGGTTTATTATGCGTACAATACGGTTGCAAGTGTAAACATATTGGCCCCCATTTATTCTCTGATTCTGAATACTGGTGTTGTTCTGGTCTTTAAAGTTATTTATCCTCTAATTTTCTCTCTGGTTCCGATAATACTTCTAAAGGCTTATGAACGGCTCTTAGGGAAGAAAGTTTGGGCTGGGTTGTCAGTCCTTTTCATAGTATTCTTCTTTCACTTCTTCTTCAATACAATGGCACTTGCTAGAATGATGATAGTTGAACTATATCTAGCGTTATTGGTTTATGCAACTGTTAAAAGAGTGAATACCATTTTTTTGATGCTGTTCCTAGCTTCTTTGGCAGTCTCACATTACGGAACGGCATATTTGACTATGTTTGCTCTCCTTGCACTAATTCCTTTCTCAAACCTAAAACCACTTAAGGGTAAAATAAATAATATAAATATAGTTGTAGCATTTTTCTGGGCAATAACCTTGTTATGGTACCAATACACCGGAGGAGGATTCGAATTTCACGTTCTGACTGACATTGGATATCAAACATTTTTAATGCTTGGAGATATCTTAAATTTCCAATACTCTCAGGGTCTGTATCTAATAGTATCATCTCAAAAAAGCCTCTTGAGACAAATTGCAAAGTGGATAAATTTGACTGCTCAAGGACTAATTGTTGTCGGCGTTTTAACAACAGTTCGTAAGTTAATTAGAAACAAAAGTAAGGAATACCTAGAGTTTTATGCATTTTCTTTAGTCTTTTTTGCTTATGATGTTGCTGGAGTAGTGGTACCGTTTTTTGCAAACAGAATGAATGTGAACAGGTTATATCATCTAACCCAGTTCTTTATAGCTCCCTATCTTTTAATTGGATTTAATGTGATTAAAGAGGCAATAAATAGCCTTAGCAACATAATAAGGGTTAATCACCTACCAAAAGATACCACAAAAATTGCAAGTATATTCATAATAATTTATTTCCTATTTACATCTGGCTGGAGTTTGGTAATTGCAAAAGATTCAAATCCACCTATGTGGTTAGAGAAAATCGACTCACCTGTATGGAGTATTTCTGAGATAATCGGAGGAAAATGGATAGTGACATACAGATATGACGACCTGAATATATATTCAGATCAATACAGGGCATTGTTGTTCTTGGGACTTATGGGCCAGGGGATAAATAAAGTATCATTTAGAGGAGAAAGAAAAATATCTAATCTTCCAAAAGGAGAGGCCTATGTATATCTCGGGAAAATAAGTGTAAAGGAAAAGAAAATTTTAGTTGTAAATCAGAAGTATTTGGGTACAATAAAAGAATTTTACTATCTTTCTATTTATGATAAATCTATATTTGGAAGAGTTTGGATCTCGAACAAAATATATTCTAGCCAAAACGTGGCTATTTACAAAACTTAAAATGAAAGCAAAGTTAAGTTTTAAAATTGAAAAACAGCACAGCAAACAATTGAGGAGATGATAGATGACAGATTACCCAAACATAATCTTCATAGTTATTGACACTCTTCGAAAAGACTACGCCAAACCGCTAGAAGAAGAACTAAAGAAACTAGGATTCATTTCATATGAAAACGTAATTGCTCCTGCTTCGTGGACAACTCCAAGCCATGCATCAATATTTACTGGGTTGTACCCTGCTTTACATGGTGCACATGAAACTAAAGCACAAAAAGATTTAAATGTTAAGCTGAGTTCCCGCTTTCCCCTTTTAAGTGAAATACTTTATGAGGGAGGATACAATACGTATATGTTTACTGCAAATCCTTACATTAATCCAAAATTTGGATTTAGGGGATTCACTAAGATTGAAGATGTCCTTTTTATACCAAAAGGAAAATACAAACGGCTTATTTGGCACCTAGCAAAAAAATGGCCTTTAGATAAAGGTGCGAGCCACTTTATAAGTTCAATTTCAAAACTTGAAATATCACATGAGGAACATTTTTTTATTTTTGCAAATTTGATGGAAGTTCACGAACCATATCTAGTGTTCGACAAGATGGGTTCGGAGTTCAAAATAAACCTAAAGACGAATAGGATTAATCAACATTTAGTTCAAAAATGGAAGAAAAAATATCCCAAAGAGGTAGAGTATGTAACAAAGAAACTTATTGAACTGGTAAGAATTCTAAAAATCAAAAACATATTTAATGACTCCCTCATTATCATCACAAGCGATCACGGTCAACTATTAGGGGAATATGGAAGAATAGGCCATGGAACATTCCTTTATGACGAACTCCTGAAAGTCCCCCTCTTGGTAAAATATCCAAAAGGCTATGAAGTTGAACATGTTTGGAATAGGTCAAAATACATAAGCCTAGTGAAACTCAAGCCGTTCATCCTTAAGATAATAGAAAACAAGCTCAGCGATGATAGTATTCTATACTCAGATATCGTATTTGCAGAATCTTACGGTGTGCATATAGACATCGATAATATCTCAAATGAGATCGAAAGAAAGAACATTGAACAACTCGACAAATACAGGATTGCTATTTATTACAAGAACTTCAAAGGAATTTTCAATGTTGAAGAATGGAAGTTTGAAAGTATAATATCTTATGACTCAAAAACAGAAATTGATGGAAATGTCGTAAAACATATGAAAAAAGAAGTTTCAAAATTCTTAAAAACCGTAACAATAACAAAAGTTCTAAAAATAAAACCCTAAACTTCCTATATTTTTAATCCCCTTAAGGTTTCTGCCAGTTTCTTTCTTTCATCTTCTCTTAGCATCTTATTCAACTTGTCTACAAATATCGATGTAACTTCCTCATCCTTAATGGGGTGTTGCTCATATGGGTCTTTTTTGAGGTCAAAAAGCCATTGAACGTTGTCATCTGGAGAGTATATGAGCTTATATCTTCCTAAAATTAAAGCCTTTTTCTCATAACCATAACCAACAGCCTCAGAAAGCAAAGGTCTTTTCTTGTTTTTGACTTTAAATAAGTCTTGCCCATCGAAAGTTAAATTATGAGAAACACCTAACAAATTCAAAATTGTAGGAGTAATATCTGCAGAGCTAACCCTGTTTTTAACATAATCTCCGTGGCTCTTAACGGCACCATCAAGTAAAATAGGTACTTCAATAATTTCATTAAAAACGTTATGTCCATGTCCCACACCGTAGTACCCTCTGGGATCGTAGAAATTCTCAGCTTCTAATTTTGCATGTTCCCAAAATTCTTCTCCATGATCTGCTGTAATTACAAGAATTGTAGTGTCTAACAAGCCAGAATCTTCAAGGAAAGAATAAAACTGTTCTATTGCATAGTCAATATATTTAAGCGTATTGTCATAAAGCAACATTCTGTTTATCATATATTCATTAAACTCTTTCCCCTTTTGTTCTTCGGGTCTTCTAAAATCCCAGCGTTCTAGATTTGGGATATTTTTTACTTTCCCAAAGTAGTTCCTAAATTTATTTGGTGGAACTAATGGCTCGTGGATATCTCCAAGATGCAAGTATGCAAAAAATGGTCTTTTCCTTTTTAGTATCCATTTTTTTAAGTCATTTAATAACTTTTCAGCTGGGGTATCACTCTGGTAACGCTTATAAATAACTCTATTTCTCATAGAATATATTGCAACCTCAATTGCTGCACTAAAATATATGTCATAATCAAATGTAAATAATATTTCAGGTAAAGTCAGTATACTGCTCCTAATGGGTTTAAATCTTTTGAAACTATCAAAATTTTTGAGTTTACCATAAATATATGCCCCATGGTTATGAGGATGGAGCCCTGTTAAAATTGAGGCTACTGAAGGGTATGTCCAGGGAGCAGTTGAAACAGCTCTAAATTTTACTTTTAAAGAGTCTAAAAATGATGTTGTTTTTCTAGGGTATCCAGTGAATGATAAGTTAGAGTACCTAAGACAATCTATGACTAGGATAATGACATTCAAGTCGGGCTTATTCGAGGTGTCAACATATTTATATATGATATTATTAATATTTTTAATTCTTGAGTAGAAGTTATCTTTAGCCTTTTTTTCTTCATATAAACTATAAAATCTAAATGCAACATTTTTAAGCATCTTGTTTTTATTTATGATGTTCCTTACTGGCCTGAACATTACGGCACCTCCTTGTTTAATCTCTAAAAAATAAATCTCCTTAAAATTTTCTTCATTATCTTCAAATCAATTCCCAACTTCTTCTCTATTGCCAGCAATAGCTCAACATCTTCCCTATCAACACTTTTACTTAAAAGCACCAAGAAAAAGTAAACTCCCAAAAACATTACCAAAATAGGAACAGCATGCCAAATGCTTGGCACTTTCAAGTGCAAACTCTGAATTAATCCCAGCAAGATAAAACTAATAGCTAAAGGCTTCACGTAGTTCCAGCTAAAGGGATGAATTTTTGTCTCTTGATATAGCCTTACTGAGTTTAGCACATTTCCTATAAAATAAGAAATCGCTGTTGCTATAGCTGCCCCCTCAATGCTATATTTTGGAATTAGTAAAATATTCATAAAAATATTAAGAATTGTGGAGATCAAGTTGCTAATCATGATAAACCCACTCTCCCCAATAACTATTAAACTCAGTCCATTCAGTCCTAGGAATGTGTGGAACATGAAGCCCAAAGCTAAAATCCGGAGTGCTGAGGTAGCTGAAACATATTTATTTCCAAAGAAGAATCTTATCGTGGCTTCGGGAAATAGAAACATTACGCTAAACACGGGGAGCGTTAATAGGAAAATCCACTTTGTAAGAATTTGATAGACCCTTTTCATTTCACTAATCTTACCCTGAGCATAGAGCTGGGAAACAATCGCAGGATAAAGAAATGTGGCAGAGTTCAAGAATATTGGGATTAACCGTGCGAGTGGGGATGCGGCATTATAAATACCAACTATCTCAGAACCTTTATAATAGCCAAGCATTAAAGTATCTGTCCAGTTCATTACGAATGCCAAGATACCAGTAAAGAGCAGGGGTAGTGAAAATATTATCAGTTCTTTTCCAATCCTCAAGTTAAATGAGAGTTTAAAGTTAAGAAGTTTGATTCTATAAACTTCAGCCGTCAATGCTAAAAATGTCAATAATTGGGCAAGAAGGTACATATAGAAGGTTAAAGCAAACGAGAGATTAAAAAGGACAGAAAGTATAACTAGTATTAACCATGAGGTTGGATAGACAATATTCTGGAAGTACACTTTTTCCCTAACTCTTCCAAAGCCCCGAGAGATTGAGATCATTGTTATTGTTAAAGCTGAAAATGGTAATGCAAGTGCCACTGTCCTTAAAGCATAATTCAATCTTGGTTCATTAAGGATCTGAGAAATCTTTCCAGCTCCAATAGTTAAGACAACTCCCCAAATCAGGCTGTTCAGAGAAACAATAATAAGAGCTGTGGAAATCAAATCCTTAATTCTTGAAGGCTCCTTCTCTCTATAAAAAGCAATTTCTCTTGGTAGTGCATTCTGGAATCCGAGAGTAGCTATAACAACTCCAATATTTAGAACTGTTATTGCTAGATTAAACGTTCCATACTCAATAGGTGAAAAATGTCTTGCTATAATAGTTCTGCTTAAAAACCCGAAGAACATTGAAATAAGTGTTCCGATAAAAACTATCCCAGTTCCTCTTGCAATTCTATGTAACGCTAAAGTAACGTCATCCATCCTTATTCCTCCATTTAAAGCTTAAATTTACTCTAGATATCCAAGCTCTCTGGCTTTTCTTATGACCAGCTCTGCCTCCTCCTCGGGTGTCATCTTTGAGGAATCTACTATAACCTCAGGGTTTTCTGGTTCCTCGTAAACCCCATCGTAACCCGTCAACCCCTTTATTTCACCGCGCATTGCCTTCTTGTAGAGTCCCTTGGGATCCCTTTGTATCCTAACCTCCAGAGGAGCATAGACGTAGACTTCAATAAATCTCCCTATCTCCTTCCTAGCGTATTCCCTAATCCTCCTGTATGGGGATATTAGTGAAACTATCGCTATAACACCATTCCTTGTGAGGAGCTTTGCCATGTGAATTACAATCCTATTGTGCATCTCCCTGGCTTCCTTAGAAAAACCGAGGTTTGGGTAGAGGGTCTTCCTTATCGTGTCCCCATCGAGGATCTCAACCCTGTACCCCATTTCCCTCAACATCTTTGCAAGCTTCACTGCCAAAGTAGTTTTCCCAGCACCACTGGGTCCGGTGAGCCATATTGTGAATCCTTGCTCTAGGCTTTTCATGGCCATCCCATAAAAAGATAAGCTGACACTTTAAAACTTTAAAGGAAAGACTAGAGAAGGCTCCTCCCCTTTAGGGGCTTTTCGATTCCAAACAACTTGAGGACGGTTGGTGCGAAGTCATATATTGTCAGGCTTGTAACTTTTGATTCCTCGATCCCCGGCAGGTAGAGGGAAAACACCCCGTATTCTGAGTGAACCGCGTCGTCTGGGCCTGTATCGTTCTCCCTTAGGTAGGGGGTTGGATAGCCTAGGGTTCCCGCCGCCCTCCAGTTGAGGTCGTCAAAGTACACCATCATATCCGGCCTATCTCCTTTGGCAACCGGATATATATCCTCTGGATAGAATACCCTGGTCTCCCACTTCTCCCCATCGGGCCCCCTGATTGACTTTATTCTCTCTGCAACTTCTTCTCTAACATCATCGAACTTGCTTGGTGGAACGGTTCCCTTTGGTTCCCTTCCCTTGACGTTTATGAATACCCTCGAGTAATATCCTCCCCATCCCCATGCCGTTGTTTCTTCCCACTTTACGTTCACTTTATCTAGCCTTATTGGCCCTCCCTCCCTCGGCATGTCTTCAATCTTTAGGAGCCCTTCTTCGGCCATCCAGTGGTTTACGGCAAATGCTCCCTTCATAGCTTTTATGCCGTGATCAGAGACTATTATGACCGCCGTTTCATCGAGATCTAGAAGCTTTAAAGTTTTGCCTATCTCCTTGTCTAGTAGTTTGTAGTACTCGGGGATCACGTTCTCGTAAGGGTTGCCCTTGCCAGGGTAAAGATGGTGGTTCTCGTCGAAGAACTTCCAGAAGGCGTGGTGAACCCTGTCTAGGCCTATCTCGACAAACTGGAAGTAATCCCAATCCTTCGCCTCGATCAAATACCTTATTACTTCAAACCTTTTTTTAGTCATCTCCCATATCTTGTCCCTAACTTCGTCCCTGTTCTCCTTTCTGAATACTACGTCGAATATGTACTCCCCAACTACTCTCTCTATCTCCCCCTTGAGCTCCTTGGGATACGTGTAATCAACCTCTGGACCAGGTGTTATGAAGCAACTTATTAGCCACCCGTTCACCTTCTTTGGAGGATAGCTCGGGGGTATTCCAATTAGGACTGACTTCTTTCCCTTTTCGGCGATATAATCCCACACTGCTTTTTCCTTTATCATTCTGCTGTTCGCTATCCAGATATCATTGTAGGTTCCTCTCTTCCTGTGCCTGAACCCATAAAGGCCGAGCTCTCCCGGCGTCTTTCCCGTAGCCATTGTCATCCACATGGGGATGGTTATCGCTGGTATTCCGGTTTTCATTGGGCCATATATTGACTTTTCCAACAGCTTCTTTATGTGTGGCAGGTCATCTATAAACCTGTGGAAGAGCAGTTCGGGTGGCGCTGAATCTAGTCCGATAACGAAGACCTTCTTAACTTCCTCAAGGTTAAACTCCATTCCTTTTCACCTCCAAATAGCTCATTATCAAGTTGAGAACCCTTAACAGATTTTTCTTCTCGCATACGCATCCCAGGACGTCATTTTTGCCACCTGCATTCAGCCCCATGCTTATCAACTTTTCAATCAGCTCAGGAACGTTAACACTTCCCAACGCTCTGGGGGAAACCCTGAGGTAAACTTGAGAGATGCCGTGGAAGTCTTCGTTAACTACCAATGCAACATCATGCCCAAACTCCCACACGAGCTTTCTTCCCACTTTCGATATTATGTTCAGTGGACTTTTGAATCTAACAATTGCAAGTTTGCCCTTTAGAATAACTTTCCTCAAGGCTTTTTCAACTTCTCTCTCAATCCTCTCAACATTTTTTATCCATTGTTCGTAGTATAGTAGATCTTTCAACTCGTTGGAGAGAAGAACGTGGAGGGCTTCTTCAACGGCCCTTCTATCGACGAGTATGTAGTTTGAGTCGATTAGCTCAACTAACCTTAGAGCATCTTTGCGTGAAAGTCCCTCGGCCTTCAGTAGCTCGTTGACAGTAGGAATTTCAAATGCCCTTTCCCCTAAGTCCCCTACCGCTCCAATAGCACTCCATCCGTTCCATACATTGAAGTGTTCGGAAACGACAAACGATGCTGATGGACAGCTCTTTCCAGCCAAGGTTGGATTTATTTGAGTAACCCTTGGGTTCTTAATCCTTGGCTGAACGTGGTGATCTATGAAGAGCGTCTCCTTTGGAATTCTCTCAGCTTCCTGCGGCACGTTTAGGTCTAGCACGTAGACTCTCTCCGCTTCTTCAATTGCCCTCCAGATTCTATCATCGAAGCGGAACTCCCCTATTTGAGGGGTTACATTCTCAAAATCCTCAAGCTTTAGCGCCTTCACCAATATGGCGGATGATGTGATGCCGTCCGTGTCCCAGTGATGGATTATCAGATGCATGTTATTAGGGCAACCTAACGGCTTATTAGCTTTGTTCCTCATTTTCAGACCACCACTATTGCAACTCCAAGTACGAGTATTATGAAGTTAATTAACTTCCTCAGCTTCTCCTCATCCACCTTGCTGTTAACCTGAACACCAACGTACACTCCAGGCAGGGAGCCGGCTATTAATGGTCCCACCATTCTCAAATTAACGAATCCCAGGTAGGCATAGTTAAGGAAGCTCAAAGCCGAAAGCATCAAGCCGTAGGCAATTGACACTCCTGCAACGTCTTTTGGACTTAGCCTGGCTAGGTTCACAAGGACGAACGTCACGACTACCCCAGCACCAACTGATGTAAACTGCACGATTAAACCAACAACAAAACCAAGGAAGTATAATTGATAGGGCTTGATCTTTATTTTCGGATAAAGTCTCTCTTTGACGATGTTAAGGAAAGAGCTAGCTATCAAGGTTACTCCTAGAAATAGTGTTAGGTAGTGATTGAGGGTATCTTTGCTGAATGTTTTGAGTATTAGGAACCCTAGGCCCACTGCCGGCAGGCTGCCTAATAAAAGTCCGGCTACAAGGTTCCACTTAATTCTCCCTCTCTTCTGGTAGAGCACCAGACCAAACATCTTGGTTACACTTGCGAATAGAAGATCACTCCCTACAGCAACTAACGGCTCAACTCCCAAAAATATTAAGGAGGGCGTCATTAAGGCCCCGCCGCCTATTCCACTCAGCCCTACCAGAAACCCCACTACAAATCCAAGCAGTGGAAGCATCATTTTCACTCTATGAACGGCTTCTCAAAGCTTCTTATAACCTCGTAAACCTCGGGCCTCATCATGTACTCTGGAGGCTTTTCTCCACTCATTATCATCTTTCTCAGCTTTGTTCCGCTTATTCTTACGTGGAACTCCTCGCTGTGAGGGCATATCTTCTCGTTGACCATGCCGCCACATTTCTTGCAGTAGAATGCTTCTCTTATGAACATTGGGGTTATTCCTAAATCGGGAAATTCATCGAAGAGATCCCAGGCCTCGTAGGGGCCGTAATAGTTTCCTACCCCAGCGTGATCCCTCCCCACTATGAAGTGTGTTGCCCCAAAGTTCTTCCTCATTATGGCGTGGTGTATGGCCTCTCTTGGCCCAGCATACCTCATCTCATACCTCACAGTTGCGAGAACAGTAACGTTTTTCGGATAGTAGTGCTCGAAGAGAACTTCATAAGCCCTTATTATGACTTCATCCTTGTAATCTCCCTTCTTCTTCTTTCCAAGTACTGGATTTATGAAGAGTCCGTCAACAAACGTCAATGCTGCCTTCTGGACATACTCATGGCCGAGATGTGGGACGTTTCTTGTCTGAAATGCAACTATCGTTTTCCAGCCTCTCTCTTTGAAGAGCACTCTGGTTTCAACAGGCCTTAGAGTGTACTTTGCGAACCTGTTGGGAAGCTCATTTAGAAGCTCTATCTCACCCCCAACCAACCACTCACCCATCGAGTACACCTTGGCAACCCCAGGATGGTTGGGATCATCGGTCTTGAAGACCTTTTTTGCAAATTCCTTTTTGTCGTATTTGTAAATCTCCTCCACATGCATTCTGGCTATGGGGAGGTCTTCGTAATACAGAAGAACTGCATCTCCCTCGTCAAATGTTTTCTCCTTAATATCAAGGACTATGGGAATTGTCCACGGAAGGTCATTGCTTAGTCTCATATTGTCAAGAACGCTTTGAAAGTCGTCACTTGTAAGGAATCCCTTAAGGGGGGAATACACACCGTGGGCTATGTTTTCTAGGTCTATGGCTCTTCCATGGTCTATTTGGACTCTAGGATACTCATGCTGTTCGCTAAGGATTCTTTCTCTAGTTCTCTCCGCAACGATTCTCCTAACGAGCTTTCCGCCGTGAGGCTTAGAGACCATAATAAAACCTCCTAAGAAAAGAAAAATCAGTCGAGATAACCAAGGGCCCTCAGCCTTTCCTTTATCTTCTCTTCTTCTTCCTCACTAAAGACTTCTTCTTCCTCTTCCTCCTCAAGGCTTGCCAGCACTTCTCTAAGGACATAGGTTACGTACTCATCAACACTTTCAAATCCTGTCTCCTCAACTCTTTCCTTTATCCTATCGTATAAGCTCTTCGGAATTTTGACTTCAACGTATTCTTCCGGCATCTTAACCACCACCGAGTCTCTTCTATTATTAAGCCCTTTTAATGGTTTATCCCAACATCAAACTTACCTTTAGCATCCTTAATCTAATAAACCAAATTGCAATGAGATGTCTTTCTATGTTTCTCCTAGATTATATACCATTCTGAGAAGAACAGTATAAAAATGATCCTGCCATTCTTTTCCTTAAAGAAGGTCCTTTACCCTAAAGCGTAGCCCTACATCTTCGCAACTTATATTATATTGAAAGGTTTATCGCTGATACTAAAGCCGAGGTAACACCAACATCAGAGGGAGGGTAAAGCCTTGCCGCAATGTTCAAAAAGATGGAAAACGTTTTCCTCAATTATCACTAACTCTCGAAGGCCCTTTTTGCCTAAAACACCGTTATTTAAAAAGTTCTTCTATTCTGAAGCGCAGGCTTTCAACGAGCTCTTCCCAGTTCGGACGTAGTGTCTTGGGAATAAAGTGGTTGGTTGACTTAACCTGTTAATCAATTCGCCCCCAAAATCTTCCTTGATATGGTAAAACTTTGTGGTAAGCTCCAAAGCTTTCAGGAATTTGTCCGTCTTAAACTCCACGTTAAGAGCATGAAAAGCATCATAGATGTCCTTGCCCTCCATGCGGTTGTATAAAGCAACAATCTTCTTTGCAAGTAGATCCTCTAAAGAATAAACCTTGAACATCGTAGGGTAGCTATCTATATCCTCCGAGAATCTCGCCGCTCCAATCTTAGCTAAATAAACTCTGTTGAGGGCTGTTCCTCCTTTTAGAATTGACTTCTCACCAAAAATCTCCCACAGCTGGCTTAGGAGGAGCGAAATCTTTTCCTCCTTATCAACATAATTTAAGCCCAACACTGTCTTGGTAGCTATGTATCTGAGTATCCTCTCATCCATACGCCCACCCCAAAATCCTTTCCTTCCCGAAGTTGTCAATTAGCTTCCACTCCCTGATGCCTCTCCCTCTGGAGGGAAGCGTTGGAACCAACTTGGTCCATGTTTTAACCCTGCTCCTCAAGTACTCAATGACATCCTCCGGAACATTAACACCGAGATTTTTCACAAGCTCCAAGATGTAGCCCGTCCTTTGGCAGAGAGAATCACTAGCAAAGCGTTTAAAGTAGCTCAAGAACTCGTCCCAGTCTATTTTCTCAGCCTCGTAAAGTGCTTTTGTTACCTTGGAGTAGCTCCCACAGTACCCTGGTTTGTAAAAGCAGTCAAAGAAAGTTTTGGCTAGGGTAGATGTGTAGATTCCATTCTTGAGGGTCATTCCCGTTGCTTTTTCACCTAGGGCAACAGCTTTTATGGTGTACTCTCCAATTTCTTTTTCACCCGACTTTCTTGGAGTGGCCACGAATATCGTAAACGGTTCATACTCAATAAGGCCATAGAGCCTCAGCGCCGAGGAGAATGCAATATAGCCTGGGAATAACACTAGTGCTATTTGATACGGATTTTTTATTAGAGGTTTTTCCCGGCTCCTCGTTTACTTTTCTTTTGAAAGCCTCGCCCTTTAGGGCGGGGAGGAGGTCAGCACAATGCATATAAGTATCGATACCGATACTAAGTATCGGGGGCGATACCTTGTTCTTCGATCCAAGGCCCAAAGAGAAAAGAGAGGATCTGTTTGGCAGAGAAAAGGAACTAACCGGGCTTATTACATCAATAATAAATATCCAATAACCTTACTCCTTGGAATAAGGAGAACGGGAAAAGGTTCTTTTTTCTGGTTCTGAGGTAGGTTTATTGCATGACTTCCTAGGATTTGAAGACTCTAAGGCTCCCCTCTTTGGTAGGATATACAATGAGATAATCCTGGAGCCCTTTCCCAGGGATCTCTCCATTGAGTTTTTAAGGGAAGGCTTCAGGGAAGTTGGCCTTAATGTTCCCCAAGAGCATATAGAGAGGGCCGTCGATGAGCTTGACGGCATTCCCGGGTGGTTAGTTGAGTATGGTTACCACTATATGCACGCGAGAAACCATAAGAAAGCCCTAGAGAAAACACTTCAAAACGCACTTTCTCTGATAAGATCGGAGCTCTCTGAGCTCGAGAGGAGGAGTGAGAGGTACGTAACACTCTTAAAGGCAATCTCCCTGGGAATTAACAGGTGGTCCAAGATAAAGGAGTACGTTGAGGTTAAGCATGGTTCAATAACTAATGCTAGACTCTCAGCTCTACTCAGGAACCTTGAGAAGGTGAGCTGGATAAGATCAGATCTCGAAAATGGGAAGAAGGTGTATAAAATAGTTGATCCGGTAGTTGAGAGAATTATTAAAAGTTTATGAGAAGGTGGAGGTAATTGTAGGGTGGTACTATGAAGTTCAAAGTCATCTTGGAGCCTCAGCCAGAAGGAGGGTACGTGGCCTACGTCCCAGCACTCCCAGGGTGCGTAAGCCAAGGAGAAACCGAGGAGGAAGCACTTGAAAATATAAAAGAGGCAATAGAACTTTACCTTGAAGTTCTGGAAGAGAGGAGAAGGAGAAATACTGTGGGAAACTTTTTCACTTCCTCCTCACCTTGAAGAACTGTTTCTACTTCTAACAAATTGATCAAAATGTTTATACATTATGCAATACGATAACGTATTCAGGTATCGTATAATGGAGGTTGTCAGCTTTGGGATTCCTTATGACCTCAAGAAGAAGATGAAAGAGGTTGATATCAACTGGAACGAGGAAGTCAGAAAATTAATTGGAGCTAAAGTTAGAGAGTACAGAAGAAAGAAAGCGTTGGGGAGATTGATGCAATGCTTGCGAACTCCTCTTCCTAATTCCATTCCACACGGAAAGGGCTTCCAGAGTTATTAAGCGGAAATAGATGCCCCTCGATCAAACTCAACTGCTTGCAGGTGATAGGGAGTCCTCTCTGAAATGGTTATGAACCGGGCCAATATCTCGAGAACAATCCCCTTGTGGTTCTCACTCTCTTTCCTGGTGCCTACTATAATTTTCACGTAAGTTCCTGGAAAATGCAGGAATATGCCTTGGTCTGTTATGTGTGAAAACATGCGCGTGCAAGAAAAATTCGTTGTATGATGAATAATGTTAGGTGGTAATAGGTGTTGCATAAGTCTTAAGTTATGGTACCGTTACTTAGTAACGGGGGCGTTACTAATGCTGTTTGATCCACGACCCAAAAATAGCAGGAAAGACCTGTTTGACAGAGAAGAAGAACTAGAAGAGCTAAAGAAAGCAGTTAGGAGGTATCCCATTGTTCTCCTTCTGGGAATAAGGAGGGTTGGAAAGTCATCCCTGCTGAAGGTAGCGCTGAACGAGCTCGAAAATGGAATCTACATCGATGTTAGAGAGCTCTACTTCTCCTCCGGCGGATGGATAACGGTAGATTCGCTGACCAACGCACTTGAAAGAGCACTAAACTCTTTGAAGCCAAGCTTCAGAAGGAAAATTACGGAAGCTTTGAGAAGCGTTAAAGGAGTTACCGTTGCCGGAGTAACATTGAAGTTCGAGAGCAGAGTTTCGCTTCCCGACGTTTTGAATGCCCTGAACGATGTGGGAGTGATTATGGCCTTTGATGAGGCCCAATACTTGAGATACTATGGAGCGAGAGGAGGCAAGGAATTCCTAGCTATGGTGGCCTATGCCTACGACAACCTCGAGAACATGAGGTTCGTGTTCTCCGGCTCCGAGGTTGGATCACTGCACGATTTCTTGGGCACGGCGAATTATGACTCCCCGCTATATGGCAGGGTTTATGGGGAGATAACAGTCAAGCCCTTTTCAAGGGAACTGTCCAGGGAGTTTTTTAGGAGGGGATTCGAGGAGGCGGGAATGAAAGTGGAGGAGAAGCTAATCGAGAGGACTGTGGAACTCCTGGATGGCATTCCCGGCTGGCTCGTGGAGTTCGGTTACAACTACATAGAAACGAGGGACTTTGACAGGGCGATGGAGAGTGTAATTCTCAAGGCTGAGAAGTTTATGGAGGGTGAACTGAGAGAGCTCGCCAGGAGGAGTGAGAGGTACATACTAATATTAAAGGCTATAGCAATGGGTTTTGACAGGTGGGAGCTGATTAAGGATTACCTAGAAGCGCGGAGCGGTAAGATACCCAATCCAAGATTGGCTAACCTCCTCAGAAACCTGGAAAAGATGAGCTGGATAAGGAAAGTCTATCGTGACGGTACAAAAAGGTACGAGATCGTTGATCCGGTAGTGGCAAGGATATTGAGGAAGTTCTCACGACAGGCGGGTTTATGAGCAATAAACCTTATAAGCAACTATTCCTGCTTTAGAGTATGATACTCATGAGTAGGTTTATTGACAGGGAGGAGGAGCTTGAGTTCCTTAGGAGGAAGTGGAGTTCTGAAAAGCCCGAGCTTGTAATCATTTACGGCAGGAGGAGAATTGGAAAGACGTACCTTTTACAAAAATTTTTATCTGAGGTAGGTGGCCTCTATCTGCTGGCGGAGGAGAGTGAAACGGTTTTGGAAGATTTCTCGGAGAGGCTTGCCGAGCACTTCAATGATCGCCTCCTCAGAGAAAATCCGCTGAGAAGCTGGGGAGCTTTCTTCACGTATCTCGCCGAAAAGAGTTCAGAGAGGCTGGTAGTGGTGATAGATGAGGTTCAGTACATAGCGAAATCGCAGAAGGATTTCCTCAGCACGTTGCAGAAATACTGGGATCTGTATCTCTCAAAGACGAAGATCATGCTAATCCTTTGTGGCTCCTTAGTTTCATTCATGGAAGGAGTACTCTCGGCGAAGTCTCCCATATATGGGAGGAGAACGGGAGTCTGGAAGGTTGAGGAGATGGACTTTTTCAACGCTTGGAAATTCCACGATGTTGATGCCGAAACCGCAGTGCTCATATACTCCGTCTTCGGTGGAGTTCCCCAGTATTTGGCCGATTACAACCCAGAACTTAGCTTTTGGAACAATCTCAGGGAATTATTACTATCAAAGGGGGCGAAATACTATGATGAGCCGAAATTCCTTCTCAAACAAGAACTGAGGGATGTTTCTAGGTACTTCTCAATCCTCAGGGCAATAGCTTTGGGTTATACCCGCTTTGGCCAGATCGCAGACAAGGCCAAAATCGATACGAAATCCCTCGCAAAATACCTACACGTATTGGGCGAAATGGGCTACATAACTGAAGAAAATCCTGTAATTGGAAAGGGGAAAACCCTCTACAAAATCAACGACAACCTCTTTGCCTTCTGGTTCCGCTTCGTTTATCCGCGAAAGAGTGAGATCGAGATGGGTCTCGACGTCATTGAAGACATAAAAGCGGAATTTAACGACTACCTCGGTAAGGCATTTGAAGAGATTGCCAAACAATTTTTGGTGAGGCTGAACTTGACTGGAAGTCTTCCCTTTAAGTTTACAAGAATTGGAAGGTGGTGGCATAAAGGGGAAGAGATTGATGTAGTGGCGATAAACGAGCGCGAAAGGAAGATTATGCTTGTTGAAGTTAAGTGGAAGGAGCTCAGCAAAAAAGATGCAAAGAATATCTTAAGAGAGCTGAAAAGGAAGGCTAAGCTTATTAAATTGGAAGACTGGGAGGAGCATTATGGTATTATTGCAAAGAAAATCATAGAAAAAGAGGAGCTAAGGGAAGGTGGCCTCCTTGTTTGGGATCTTAAGGATTTTGAAGAACTGCGAGGTCAAGATAATGTTCCTAAGGAAAGCCGAAATCCCACTTCATAAACCTTAAGTCCTTGATTAAAAATAATGTATCTTGGGTGGAATGCATGAAAGCTTTAATACTCTCTGGCGGCCACGGCACTAGGTTAAGGCCCCTGACGTACTCCCAGCAGAAGCAACTTATTCCAGTAGCAAACAAGCCTGTCCTGTTTTATGCTATAGAAGATGTCATTGAGGCAGGCATAAGAGAGATAGGTATCATCGTTGGGCCAAATGCTGAACTCGTGAAGAAAACAGTCCTAAGTGTTGACTGGGATGCCGAGATAGAGTTCATCTACCAAGGAGAGCCCAAAGGTTTGGCACATGCCATACTCGTTGCAAGGGATTACCTTGGCGATGATGACTTCGTGATGTATCTGGGGGACAACATATTAAGAGAGGGGATAGTCCGGCATAAAGAAAAGTTCGAGAAAAGTGACTATGATGCCAGCATTCTTCTCTGTGAAGTTCCTAACCCACAGCAGTTTGGAGTAGCTGAGCTTAGTGAAGATGGGAAAACAATAAAGAGGCTTGTTGAGAAGCCAAAGCATCCGCCGAGTAATCTGGCCTTAGTGGGTATATACTTCTTCAGACCGATAATCCATGAAGCCGTGAGGCACATAAAACCCTCATGGAGGAACGAGCTTGAGATAACAGACGCGATCCAGTGGCTGATAGACAACGGTTACAAAGTGGGATGGACAAAGGTTACGGGGTGGTGGAAGGATACTGGGAAACCAGAAGACCTGCTTGAAGCTAATAGGCTTGTCTTGGATGAAATTGAAAGGGATGTGAAGATAGACACGAAGGCTAAGATAATTGGAAGGGTTAAGATTGAGGAGGGAGCTCAAATAGATGAGAACACCGTCATAAAGGGGCCCGCAATAATAGGGAAGAACGCCGTGATAAGGAACGCCTACATCGGCCCCTACACGAGTGTAGGAAACAACGTGGTCATAGAAGATACTGAAATTGAAGACTCGATAATCATGGATGGGAGCGTTATAATAGGGGCTGGAAGGATAATAGAAAGCATCATAGGTAGGGATGTGAGGATAGTAAGGAGTGATGGACACCCTTCGGGCAGAAGGCTAATAGTGGGCGACAAATCCCAGCTCATCTTGTGAGGTGAAAACATGCGTGTTTTGGTAACGGGTGGGATGGGGTTCATAGGGAGCAACTTCATACGATATATACTCAAGAAGCACAAGGACTGGGAGGTAGTAAATGTTGACAACCTAAGCTACGGGTCAAACCCAACAAATTTAAAGGACATTGAAAGAGATCCACGCTATACTTTTATTAAAGGCGACATAGCTGACTTTGAGCTTGTTAAGGGGCTTGTGAAGAAGGTAGACGCTGTAGTTAACTTTGCGGCGGAAAGCGTTGCAGAAAATGAACTTGTAGCGGTTTACAGAAATGGCAGAATCAGCCTCGTAACGTTTGGTGAATTGTTTAACCAGCTAAGTAAAACCAATAAGGTAATAAGAGACGGGAAGCATGAAATAATTGACGTTTCGGGCAGGAACATAAAAGTGCTATCCTTTTATAATGGGTATGGGGCATGGTTTCCACTAAAAAAAGTCATTCGACATTATTATAAAGGAAAACTCTTATGTTTGCGTCAAAAATGGGGAGAAATTTGTGTGACCCCAAATCACTCCGTATACGATGTTTTTGGAAACCTCGTTAGTGCAGATTCAAACCCAGAGCTTTTGGCAATTAGAAGAATAAACTATTATCCCCATGAACATAAGTTCAGGAACACTGCTAAGGTTCGTGCTGAGGGAAATGGTCACTTAAGGGTAGTCCTCGACAAGGTTTATACTGAAGAGAAGCTAGAAGCACTTCTAAGACTGCTCGCAGCGTATATTTCAGAGGGTAATGCCACTTATAACAAAGCAAACGGCTCTTATACTGTAGTTATAAGTAGCGGTAATAAAGAGTGGTTAGAGAGACTCGCGAAGGATTACAAATTGATTTCAAATGGCTCATATTCAATTACAAAACGAAAAAACGGGGTCTATCAGCTGGAATTAAACAGTAAAGAGTTTCATCAAATGTGTGTAAAACTCTGCGGCAAAAATGCTTCAGAAAAAAGGCTTCCAGATTTTGTATATGGGTTGGACAGGAAATATCAGGAGTTATTCTGGAAAACGCTATTAGAAGGAGATGGAACGTATAGGCAGTGGGAAAGGAATAAAACTGCTGAGTACACAACGGTCTCAAGAAGATTGGCGGCTGGACTAGGCTTGCTTCTAGCAGTTATGGGCATTGATTACACTTATTACATAAGTAAGCCGAGAAACGGTAACCACACCTCATATACCATTAGAACAAGGCTATTTTACAACGTCTCTACTGGAAAAAGGGAGATAATTGAAATCGAGTATGAGGGTTATGTCTATGACTTAGAAGTCGAAAAATCCCACAACTTTATAGCGGGCGTTGGGAATATAGTAGCCCATAATACTCACGTTGATAGGAGTATCTCAAATCCATATCTATTCGTTAAGAGCAACATTCTTGGTGTTTACACGCTTTTAGAAGCAATTAGAAAGGAGAATCCTGAGGTTAGGTTCGTCCACATAAGCACCGACGAGGTTTATGGAGACATACTCAAGGGCTCCTTCACGGAGGAGGACAGGCTTATGCCTTCCTCGCCTTACTCTGCCACCAAAGCGGCGGGTGATATGCTTGTACTCGGCTGGGCCAGAACCTACGGCTTGAATGCCTCCATAACGCGGTGCACCAATAACTACGGCCCCTACCAGTTCCCTGAGAAGCTCATACCCAAGACTATCATCAGGGCGAAGCTCGGTTTAAAGGTTCCCATATATGGAAGCGGGCAGAACGTTAGGGACTGGCTTTACGTCGAGGATCACGTGCGGGCGGTTGAGGCGGTTCTGCTAAGGGGGGAGGCAAGGGAAGTTTACAACATCTCAGCAGGGGAAGAAAGGACGAACCTTGATGTTGTTAGGACGATATTAAGGATTATGGACAAGGATGAGTCTCTTATAGAGTTCGTTGAGGACAGGCCGGGCCATGACTTACGCTATTCACTCGATTCTTGGAAGATCATGAGAGAGCTCAAGTGGAGACCCAAGTACCGGTTCGAGGAAGGCATTAAGAAGACCGTCGAATGGTACCTTGAAAACGAGTGGTGGTGGAGGCCATTGGTAGACGAAAAAGTCCTCCACCCAACTCCATGGAAGCTGGAGTGGTAGCTGACTTCCCTGGCTTGGAGAACGAGACAAGTCCGTAAATGAGGTGATCGAAATGCCCTTCGAGTTCATTCCTCTTGAAATACCGGGTGTCATCCTAATAAAGCCTAAGGTTTTCGAAGATGAGAGAGGCTTTTTTATGGAGACATACAAGAGGTCGGACTTTGAGAAGGCCGGCATTAAGGGGGAATTTGTCCAGGATAACCACTCCCGCTCGAAATACGGTGTCCTCAGGGGCCTGCACTTCCAGAGGGAGCCCTACGCACAGGCCAAGATAGTGAGGGTTGTGAGGGGGGTCATCTTCGATGTGGCCGTGGATCTCAGGCGGAACTCTCCTACCTTTGGGAAGTGGGTTGGTGTGATACTCTCGGAGTTCAACAAATGGCAATTGTACATTCCGAGAGGTTTTGCACACGGCTTCGTTGTCCTTAGCGACGTCGCTGAAGTAGTGTACAAGGTTGACAGCGTCTATGCGCCCGATCACGAGGCAGGTATAATCTGGAACGATCCAGATATAGGGATAAAATGGCCGATAGACAATCCAGTACTCTCAGAGAAAGACAAGAAATGGCCAACCCTCAAAGAGGCCATCAAGAAGGGGTGGGTGTTCTAGTCTTTACTAAAACATTTTATATTGCCATTGGCAAACACATATTGATGGTGGGGAATACGGGAAAAATTTCCATCGAGCTTAATATTCCTGACGAGATACTGAAGACAATTAACATTAAGAGAGTAAAACGAATCTTTGAGAGAGAAATTGTTATAGAGTATAGCGTTCAGAAACTTCACGGGAAGTTCAAGGGCATAAATCTCAAAGAAATACTCAGAGAGGTTGGAAAGGATAGCTGATTTAACGATCTTTTTCGTTTGATAGTGATTTTGTTGAGGAGAAGGGAATACACCTCCTAAATTCTCCCGAAGAGGGAACCAATGTAGGTGATGTCCCGTGAAGGTTGCTGTTATCGGCGCCACTGGCCAGCTGGGGAGCGACATAGTTGAGGTATTCTCTAAGGATCTGACCTTTGAAGTCATCCCATTATCTCATAGAGACGTAGATGTAACAGTATTAGAGAGCCTCAAGGTGCTCGAAAGGATCAAGCCGGATGTAGTAATAAATACCGCCGCTTATGTTAGGGTTGATGATGCAGAACTTCATCCCGAGGAGGCCTTCCGCGTCAATGCGATTGGAGCTTTAAACGTTGCAAAAATAGCGGAGAAAATTAACGCTATAAACGTCTACATAAGCACGGACTATGTTTTTGACGGTGAGAAGGGGAAGCCTTATACTGAAGACGACATCCCAAATCCAATAAACGTCTATGGGGTGAGTAAGTACGTTGGCGAAATTTTCACGCGGAACTATTCAAGTAGGCACTACATAATAAGGGTGGCCAGTCTCTACGGAAAAAAGGGAGCAAGAGGCAAAGGTGGGAACTTCGTTGAGTGGGTAATAGAGAGGGCAAAGAAGGAGGAAAAGCTCAGGGTAGTAAGTGACCAGTTCATGAGCCCAACTTATACGAAAGATGTTGCAGCAGGTTTGGCCAAGTTTCTCAAAATCATGCCCGAATATGGAGTTTATCATATGACCAACGATGGCTTCTGCTCGTGGTATGAGTTCACAAGGGCTATCTTTGAAATCCTTGGCTGGGACGTTGAGGTAGAACCCATAAGCTCCACAGAACTGAATAGACTGGCAAAAAGGCCGAAGTTCTCGGCGCTGAGCGTTAAAAAGCTCGGGAACATTGGTATTAAGATGAGGCACTGGAAAGAAGCCCTCAAGGACTACCTTGCTGAGAAAAAATATATATCATAGAAGCATTAAGTCGCCTTTTAAGGCGGATCAGTGTTTGGAAACCCTTTCCTACCTCTACAGGGAACCATTATGAGCCCAAAAAATTTATGCAGTTTAGTACACATTTTCTGGTTTATGCTTCCATTCACTCAAAGCCGAAAGCATCATTTTGACATACAGAAGTTTGAGTCATTAACCTTAGAGAGACTCACTCTAGGTGTGTTTGAGTATCTTTCTAACGTACTCCATCGATCGAGAGTCAAGAGCGAGCTCCAGGAGCTTACGGTAATTCTCGAGGTTTAGTGGGGCTATTGCGACCGATTTGGCCAAATATTTTAGTCCCTTTTTGGGGTTTCCTCCTAATATAAGAATCAAACCTATCTGGCTGAGATGAATGCTAAGCACTTTTGGATTCTTGTATATATCCAAGTGCTTCCTTATGAAGCGCTCCCTACCCGGAATGTACTTTCTTATGTTGAAGGTTATCTGCCTTCCGTGGACGTAGTACTTGGCAACGATCTCGGGCACGTAGTCAAACTCGTAGTACTTAGATATCCTTAACCACATGTCCCAGTCCTGGGAGCTCTTGAGCTTTGGGTCAAAGAGCCCAACCTTTTTGAAGCACTCCCTCTTTATTAGAAGTGTTGGACTTCCAACAAAATTTTCTTTGAGGAGATGTCCGTATACATACCCTCGATGCTTAGGCAAGCGTCTTCCTATTATTTTTCCTGTGTCTTGAGAAACATAGTAGAAACCCCCGTATATTACGCCTACGTTCTTATCAACTTCTTCCATCCTCTTAACTTGGAGTTCCAACCTTCTAGGTAACCACTCATCATCATCGTCTAGTAATGCAATGTATTTACCCCTTGCTCTCTTTATTCCAGTGTTTCTTGCAACAGGTCCTCCTGAGTTTCTTTCCAGTCTGATATACCTTATTCTACTGTCCTTTATCTTCTCAACAACTTTAGGTGTATCGTCGATGGAAGCATCATCCACAACTATTAGTTCGAAATCCTCAAAAGTTTGGTTGAGCACACTACGAATGGCTCTTACCAACATATGGGCTCTATTGTGAGTGGGTATTATTACAGATACTGTTGGCCTACTCATTTTTGCTCTCTCCTAATGTTAGTCTTTTTAAGTACTCCAGAATAGGTTTACGAACGTCCCCCCTCAACAAACCTAGCTCAACGTTGGCTATTATGAATCCCACTTTATCGCCAACATCGTACCTCTTTCCTTCAATTCTCTTCGCAAGAAGATCCCTATCTTTCAGTAAGAGCCTGAGGGCATCTGTGAGCTGTATCTCCCCGTCTTTTCCTGGAGGTGTTTCTCTCAATGCATCAAAGATGTCTGGAGGCAGGATATACCTTCCGATTATTGCGATGTTGCTGGGGGCTTCCTCGGGGAGAGGCTTCTCTACGAGATCCTCCACCTTGTAGAGGTATTTTCCGATTTCCTTACCCTTTACTATCCCGTACCTGCTTACCCTCTCCCACGGGATCTTCTCAACGCCTATAACGGGGGCGTTCTTCTCCTCCGCAACTTCCATGAGTTGTCCTATGGCCGGCTTCTCGGCTATTATGATGTCATCGCCAAGTAGCACGGCGAACGGCTCTCCGTTAACGTGCTTCTCCGCGTGTAATATCGCATCTCCTAACCCCAGCGGCCTCTTCTGCCTCACGTAGTATATGTCCACCATCTCAGCAATCTCCTCCACCTGCCTTAGCTCCCTAAGCTTCCCCCGCTCCCTTAGGTAATACTCCAGCTCGAAGCTCCTGTCGAAGTAGTCCTCAATCGCCCTCTTGCCTTTCCCAGTGATTATCAAGATATCGTCTATTCCAACCCTTATGGCCTCCTCTACCACGTAATGGATTACGGGCCTATCTACGATGGGAAGCATCTCCTTGGGCATCGACTTCGTTATGGGAAGCATCCTGGTTCCTAGGCCGGCCGCGGGGATCACCGCCTTCTTTATCTTCACCAGCACACCCCCTCGTACACCTTCGCGGTCTTTTCGGCGGCCCTCACTCTTCTTCCATCAATGACGATCTTTCCGGAGTAGTCGAGCCCCTCGAACTCCGGCCATTCCGTCAGTATGAGTATTACGTCAGTAACTTCAAGCACCTCCCTAGCGGAGCCCGCATACTTTATCTTCGTCCCGACGTCGGGATACATGTGCTTGAAGTTCTCCATGGCCTTGGGATCGTAGGCGATCACGATAGCCCCTTCCTCGAGGAGCCTCCTAATTATGGGATATGCCCTCGTCTCCCTGACGTCGTCGGTGTTGGGTTTGAAGGCCAGACCCAGCACTCCGATGGTCCTTCCCTTTAGCTCGGAAACGTGCTTTTTCAGTAGCTCGATGAGCCTGAACGGTTGCTTCTCGTTGACCTTTAGAACGGCCTCCAGAATCAGCGGTTCTTCCCCGATTTCCCTGGCCTTGCTAATTAGAGCTCTGATGTCCTTTGGAAAACACGAGCCCCCGAAGCCGATGCCGGAGCGGAAGAAATGAGGACTAATCCTGTGGTCTAGGCCGACACCCTCGAAGACTTTCCAAGAATCTATGCCAAGCTTCTTGCAGATGTTTCCTATCTCGTTCGCGAAGCTTATCTTGGTGGCTAGGAACGCGTTCGAAGCATATTTAATCATCTCTGCGGTTTTGATGTCCACTACGAGCTTGGGCGCGTCTATCGGGGCGTAGAGCTCTTCAAGGACCTTTCTTGTCCTTTCGTCCTGAACTCCGATGACTATCCTATCCGGGTTCAGAAAATCCCTTAGGGCCACGCCTTCCCTCAGGAATTCAGGATTCATGGCGAGACCAAAATCCCTGAAGGCCCTTTTGCCCGAGTGTTTCTCCAGGATGGGCCTTACAATTCCCTCCGTCGTTCCGGGTAAGACGGTGCTCTTGACGACTACGACGTGATACTCGTCCTTCTTCTTTAGGACTTTGCCGATGTTTTCAGCGGCACTTTTCACGTACTTAAGATCGATTGAGCCATCTTCGAGAGAGGGGGTTCCAACACAGATGAAAGTAACGTCAGAGTTCAAGATGGCCTCTTCATAATCTCTCGTGGCATAATACCTGCCTCTGAGCTCGTCCATGAGCTCTTCAAGACCTTCTTCATAGATTGGAGGGATTCCTTGGTTGATCAGCTCAATTTTTCTTTCATCGACGTCAACGAATGTGACCTCATTCCCAAGCTTTGCGAATCCTATACCCGTGACAAGGCCTACATAACCGGAACCTATAATTGAGATATTCACCATTTTTCACCGATATATATTTAAGTGGATCCCCCACTTATAAAATCCACGGGTGTAAGATAAAATATGAGGAGTATGAAAACTAAGAGATATATTTTAGTAACCCCTGCAAAAAATGAAGAAAAAACGCTACCTTTACTTGCTAAAAGTGTTATTAATCAAAGCATTAAGCCAAGTTTATGGGTTATTGTGAATGATAATAGTGTTGACAAAACTGAAAAGATTATTAGAGACTTATCTAAAAAACACAGTTGGATTATAGGGTATGAGCTCAAGGATGGAGTTTTTGATTATGATCCCACATATAGGTATTCTATTGTCGTTAGAGAAGGATTTAGGGTAGTCAGGAAAATTGCACATGAAATGGGAATACCCTATGGGTTCATTGGACTTGTAGATGCTGACTTTATTTTAGAACGTAAATTTTTTGAAAAAATCCTAAAGGAATTTAAAAATGACCCACAATTGGGGATCGCTAGTGGAGGGGTTTATATATTAACTGAAAAAAAAAAATTAGTTTGGGAACGTACTAACCCTCAATTTGCCAGAGGGAGTCCTCGTGTTTTTAGAAGAGAGTGCTTCAACGATATTGGAGGATACAAACAATTTTATGCCCCTGATGTTTTTTCAAATTATATGGCCAGAATAAAAGGATGGAAGGTAAAACAAATTGTTAATGCCATTGCAGTTCAAATGAGACCAACACAAGAAAGGTATGGATATTATAAGTCCTCTATAAAACGAGGATATGTTAACTATTATTTGGGAACACCAGTGCTATCAGTTTTTGCGTGGATTATGTATATGGCAATAATTGATAGTCCAATAAAAGCTTCTGGGTTTCTCAAGGGATATTTGGAGAAATTAGAGAAGAAAGAGAGGAGAGTTGATAATAAATGGATCGTCGAATTCGTAGAACATGATATGAACTTAAAAAATAATCTTATTAAAGTGCTTCTAATGAGGGGAGTGTGATATGGATGGGCATAAGAATATTTCAGTTATAATATGTACTAAAAATAGCGAAGAAACACTTAAAGAAACATTAGAATCTATAAAAACAGCTAAGCCATTTGAGGTAATAATCATAGATGGAGGATCTAATGACAATACCCTGAATATTGCAAGAAACTTCACTAAAAGGATTTACCACGATAATGGACGAGGATTAGGATATGCCCGATTTTTGGGTGCAATCTTAGCCAAAGGGGAGTACGTTGCATACATAGATTCGGACGTAATAATACCTGCAGAAGATTTTTTTGATGTCCTAATTGAAGAGATGAATAGAAATTGTTGGGTCGGAATTCACGCTCAGATAAAAACCTCCAAGCTCAGGAATTATTGGGAAAGGGGTATGGATTTTTATTTCCGAAATAAGTTCAATATTCCCGGTGAAAAAACTGAACTTCCTATGATGGCCTGTGTTATAAAACGCGAGATTATCATTGACATTGGATTTGACGTTCATTTTAAAGGTGCTGGTGAAGACCAAGATTTCTGGAGAAGGGTACATATGAAGGGATATAAGTTTGGAGTCTCCTATAGAAGGTGGGTATTTCACCATCACAGGTCCTCATTTAAAGAATTCATAAAACAGAGGATCTGGTATGGAAAAGGAAACATTATGTTATTTTCGAAGTATCATGACTGGAAGAAATTGATGAGCCCCATCGGAGCGGTAGTCGGTGGAATTCTTTTAATTCTCAGACACAAAGAATTTAAATTTCTCCCATTTTTTTTCTTGTGGGGAGTGAGTGTTGGGATTGGAGAGATCATTGGTATTCTTGAATTGATAACTAAATCTGTGCGCCTGAGGAGGGGAAGGAATCATGGATAACATTAATGTCATTGTAATTGTGCTGGATACTCTCAGAAGGGATTACGGGCTGTTTTTAAAGAATTCTATGGAGCAATTAGGTTTTGTATACTATGACAATGCCATTTCAACCTCTTCGTGGACATTGCCCTCACATGCATCTATTTTTACTGGGTTGTATCCTGCTTTCCATGGTGTTCACGGTGGAACCAATAAGGATATCACTTCCCTACGTCTTGGAAAATCATTACCCTTACTATCTCGTGATCTCTTTGAGTTAGGCTATGAAACTATCCTTGTGAGTGCTAATCCATTTATAACGCCGAATTTTGGATTTAGATATTTTAATAAGTTTCATAACATATATCGGACTCTGGGATGGCTATCTGAAAATGAGAAAAATGAACTACACAGGCTAAAGTTGAAATATAAGGTTCAGTCAAGGGTTGACTTAATCCATGCTCTTCTTAGTACTGGTCATGTGCGTATCCTGTTAAAATTGATCGTTTCCTATTCTCTTAACAGAATAGGCATTATAGATAGAGATTGGCCGTTGGACAAGGGAGTGAAAAAAGCATTATCTGTTTTTAAGTCTATGAGACCTTCAAAAATTCCAAGGTTTATTTTTGTTAATCTTATGGAAGCTCATGAGCCTTATCTCAAAAATGATCCTTTCAAGCAAGTTCGAAAGCATAATCTAAAAACTAATTCGAAGTTGCCTGAGAAGTACTTGTCCCTATGGAGGCATGCCTACAGAATGGAGGTCCAATACTTAAAAAATAAATTGCTTGAGATCCTGAGAATGCTGAAGAGTAATGATCTTTTTGACTCTTCGTTGATTATCATTACCAGCGATCATGGCCAACTCCTTGGAGAATATAACCGTATAGGTCATGGAGTATTCCTGTATGACGAACTCATTAGAGTCCCACTCTTTATTCATTATCCCATTGAGCAGTTAGATGTAGAATTTGACAAAGGTTCTCGTTTTGATATGACTAAGTATTTTAGTCTTATTAAATTACGGAAGTTAATACTCGATGCTGTTAAACATGGATACGTTGATGAAGCTACTCTTTTCACCGATACTGTCTTCTCGGAGAATTATGGATCATCTATAAATGAACCCCCTAAGACAGAGGAGGAAAAAAGAAATCTGGAACAGCTTAATAAATATCGGATTGCTATTTACTATAATGGTTTTAAAGGCATATTTAACGTCAATGATTGGAAGTTTGAAGAAGTAAATAATATGGCATCTCTGGATATTTCTTATGATGAGGCACTTAAGGGTATGAGAAAGGCTGTCCTTAACTTCCTCAAGCTTTCCATTGCCAACAAAAAGATCAAAAAGCTAGAGTAACTGAAGGGTGATTGTATGCGGAGAGAACATCTTAGTGGAGTCTCAGTAATTATCCCCACGTATAACCGGGCTCATGATCTCAAAAGGTGCTTAGAGTCACTTTTAGCCCAGACTCTTAAGCCCCTTGAGGTTATCATAGTCGATGACAGTTCCAATGATGATACATTAAACTTGGTTGCCCAGATGAGGGGAAGTTTTCATAGGAGAGGGATTCCATTAAAATACATAAAAACAAGGAGCAAATTTAAGAGTTTGACTAGAGCTAGGAATATTGGTTCAAAGCTAGCTAAGGGTGATATACTGCTGTTTTTGGATGATGATGTTGTCCTCTCTAGCAACTACATTGCAGAAATCCATCGTTCATTTGAAAAATGTCCCCAAGCTATGGCTGCTATTGGATTTATAACTAATATCCATATGAGTACCTTAAACAACCTTCTTAACAGGTTCTTTTGGCTTTTCCATACATCTCAGAACAAGGCAAAACTCTTAGTTTCTCTCGATAGTGTTTATCCAACTGCTGATTCGTCTGTGGAATATCTAAAATGTGACCTTTTAACTGGTAATAACATGGCAATAAGGAAGAAGGTATTTAAAGAAGGATTGAAATTTGATGAGAAGCTATTAAGGTACAGTTGGAGGGAGGATCACGATTTTGCCCTTTCCCTCAAGGAGCGTTATGGGGCGAATCCCGTATGTCTGGCAATGAACGCCCGGCTTCTCCACTTAAGATCTTCCGCTGGAAGAATACCTTCCGAGAAGTTTATTTTAATTCGGGAAGCTTACCAACTGTATGTTTTCTATAAACATGGGCTTGACAAAAAAGCCTTAAACAACTTTATTTACTGGTGGAGTAGGTTTGGCTTTCTTATAATGCTTGTTATTGGAGGGATTAAAGGAAATATAAGGAATAGATTTAAGGAAGCAGCTCTCACGTTAAAAGCATTAAGATATGTAATCTCCGAAAGGAACAAAATAAAGCGTCGTGATCTAGGGGAAATAAACAAAGTATTTACGGGGTGAGAACTTTGAGCGTTATCTTAAATATTATTAGGAGTTTGGTTGGTATACTGAAATACACAAATAATCCTATTGAGTGTATTCTTAATTACATAGGAGCAAAACAAACGTTGAAGTTATCCTGTAAATCAGGACTGCGTATTAGTAGCTTGTCTAAGTCTGACTACCGTTGGCTTGGAACATTGTCTAACGTTTGTCTTCTTGATAAGATGGGATATATTAGCCATCTTAGTGAGGATACTATTGTTGTAAATGGTATAAAAATCCCAATAAGAGATATGTGGATTGTTAATACTTACTTCTTGCTTATAACCAAGTTACGTGGCAATATTGGAGTAAATCCTGAAACTAATCGTCCGTATGTGGAGTTTCACTTTAAAGATAGGCTTGTTCATTTTGATCTTCCTGACTATAGAAACGGATGGGGAGTTTTAGTGGATACTTATATCAATCAAGATTATAATGTCTTTGATGTATCTAACAAGACAGTTGTAGACGTTGGAGCTTATATTGGGGACACTGCAGTGTTCTTTGCTCTCAATGGAGCAAAAAGAGTATACAGCTTTGAACCCCATCCAATCTTATATCAAATAGCCCAATATAACATCAAGATTAATAAGTTGAGTAACGTTGTTAGACTCAAGAATGCAGGTGTGGGAGGGCATACTGGTCAGATGTTGTTAGAAACAGATGAAGCTCATCTTGACTCTTCTGGATATGTATCTAAATTTTATCTGCCAAACACTAAACACTTTAATGTTCCACTTTTTGATATCGCGGAACTCTTTGATGTGTTGGACTCCGTTGATATTCTTAAGGTAGATTGTGAAGGATGTGAGTTTGAAGTACTAAGAAGATTGTATTCGACAGGCAAACTCGAGGATATTAACGACGGACTTGTTATGGAGGTTCATGAAGGTGAGGGTCTAGGGAGTATTAGTGAAATATTGGATATCTTGAGTAAAGCAGGATTTAGATGTAAAATTTATAAATCCTTTAGAAATGGTGCTCTAAACCTGTACTTAATTAAAGCATGGAGGGGGTGGGATGAGTACTCTTCCCAATATTGTGCTGATAGTACTAGATACTCTTCGAGAGGACTACTCTACGTCACTTGATAGTATCTTAGTAAAAGAAGGATTCTGTAAATTGCCTAATTGCATCTCTCCTTCCCCATGGACAATTCCTTCTCATGTTTCAATGCTTTCAGGGGAATATCCAAGTGTTCATGGCACACACGAAACTCCAGTAAAAAAAGCAGATGAGGTGCGTGTTTTACAGAGAATAAAGTTACTAAACTATGTTCTTAAAAAGAAGGGATACAGAACTTATTTGTTTACTTCTAATCCATATGTACATCCTCTTTTTGGTTTTTCTCCCTTTGATATAGTGATTGAGAGGTTTTTAGGTAATAAAAAAGATATCCTAACAATCTCAGAAAGGGCAGTTATAAAAGATCTACGACATTCATATGGAAAAGTTAGAACATTTGTTAAGTTACTCAAACAGGGACACTTTTCAATACTTATGAAGCTTCCAATCCATTACTTATTGCATGCGTTTTATACCCTCTACAAGATATCCCCTTTTTATGCGATTGACATGGGTACTAGAAAGCTAATTAGGGATATTTCCAAAGTATCGTTAAATCCTCCCTTCTTTTTATTGGTCAATATTATGGAGATGCATGAACCTTACTTAAAAGATCAAAATAAAGACATTAATCTTAAAAATCTTCGTGCCAACTTTATTCCTGAAATGCTTAATAACATTGATCTTGATAGCATTAGGGATGAGTACTTAAGACGTTCTAAACAACTTGGGGAGTACATAAGTCAATTGTTAGGTATCCTCAAAGAAAAGATGTTATTTGACAATTCAGTAATTATAATTACGAGTGATCATGGGCAACTCTTGGGGGAATATGGTAAGATTGGACATGGCACGTTTTTATATGATGAACTTTTAAAGGTACCATTTTTTATAAAAATCCCTGGCTGGGACTGCACAATAAACTTAGAACAGAACAAATGGCTGAGCCTAACCAGGGTATGGGATATTGTGACTACTTTAGTCTACTTTCAGAATATGAACAATATAGATATTGAAAAGTTTATATTTGGGTTATATTCTGATGTCGTTTTCTCAGAATCTTTCGGAATAGCCCAAAACATTAGCAATATTCCTGAAGCTGATAAAGTAAGAATGGAAAAACATCGTATTGCAATTTATCACGGGCCTTACAAGGGTATATACAACGTGGATGATAATGTTCTTGAATTTATTAAGCCTTATGACCCTAATGCTGAGATAACTGAAGACGTCAAGATAATGCTCATTAAGGATGCAAAAAAATTCCTAAAACAGGCAAAACTAAAAAGTGCAATAAGAAAGATAAATATTAGAAAAAACTTCTGAGTTCAAAGGAACTTTTTCACTGTATTTTTATCAATTTTAAGTTTATTCCCAACTTTTTTTCCATTCCATTAGCAGCTCAATATACTCTCTATCTATACTTTACTAACCAGAAAAACAAGCAGAAAGTAAATTCCCAAAATGCCATCAGAACTGGCACTGTATACCAGATATTGGTTAGCCTTAAATTCAATGCTTTTAACCCTCCTAACAAGACAAAACTAATAGCTAAAGGCTTCATATAGTTCCAGCTAACAGGGATGAATTTCGGTTTTTGAATAGAGCATAGAGCTGGGAAAACAATTGTCGGATAAAGAAACGCGGCAGAGTTCAAGAATATTGGGATTAACCGTGCAAGTGGTGCTGCGGCATTATAGCTTGCCTCACCCATAGGGCTCACCTTTTTGCATCACTTATCAGAATATCTCTCCCAACAAGTCCGCTTAAATCTTTGATGTTCTCTTTTGGCTTTATCATTGCATAAATGAAAACGTTGTCGTCAATTCCGCGAACTTATTTCGAAAAGTTGGAGAAAACTTTTGCATTAGATAAAAGCAAAGGTTTATATAGTTGAAGCACCAAATAGTATATGAGGAGCGTCGTGCAGGGGAGGTTGAAGCGGAAGCTTTACCCCGAGCAAGTCTAACTCAGGAGCAGTTCTATGACCCGTGAGGGAAGTAGGGCTGTGATCTGGGACAAGGTTTGCGAGGAGTGAAGCTTCACATCTGCCTCTTCCGTGCGGCGCTCCTCACCATTCTAATGCAAGTAAAATCTTGCTTTATCTCCCGTTTAAAAGCGTAAACAGGCCGATGAGTAGGATAATGAAGTTTATAACCTTCTTCAGCCGCTCCTTATCAGCTCTTGCGTTCACATGGGTTCCAAAATAAACGCCCGGAACCGTTCCCAAAATAAGCGCCCCCGCCAGTTGATAGTCAACGCTTCCCATGCTCGCGTAACTTAGGAAACTGAGGGCGGAAAGCGCTAGGCCGTAGAAAATAGTCGTCCCCACAACATTCCGCGGGTTTATCTTGGCCACATTCATCAGGGAGAAGCTTATGATAACTCCAGCACCAACGGATGTGAAATGGACAGTCAGGCCGACGATGAAGCCGAGCAGGTAAACGTAGGCCCACCTCGGCCTTACTGGAATGCTAATTTCACCCCTCAGAAGGCTCAGCGTCGCCGTAACGATAAGAATGATCCCGAGGACGAGTGTTAGATGCCGATTGAGCAGCTCCTTCGGCAGGTGCCTCACGATGTAGCCCCCCACAAGCACGGCAGGCACACTCCCGGCCAGGAGGCGGAATGCTATGTCCGTCCTCACGTGTCCCCGCCTGCCATGGAAGAAAACCCCAAAAACCCTCGTCACCGTGGCGTATAGCAAATCGGTTCCTACCGCGGTCAGCGGCTCAACGCCCAAGAATATGAGGGCGGGCGTCATCAAAGCTCCTCCACCCACTCCGGTAAGGCCAACCAAAAATCCCACGACGAAGCCAAGGAGGATAAAGGCTAGCATGCTCCTCCCTCACGGTAGGTAGCCGAGCTCCTTGGCCTTCTGAATGACAAGCTCCGCCTCCTCCTCGGGCGTCATCTTTGAAGAGTCCACCACAACCTCAGGATTTTCGGGCTCCTCATAGACGCCGTCGTATCCGGTTAATCCCTTTATCTCGCCACGCATGGCCTTCTTGTAGAGACCCTTCGGGTCCCGCTGAATCCTGACCTCGAGCGGCGCATAGACGTAAACCTCGATGAAGCGGCCTATCTCTTTTCGGGCGTACTCCCTGACGGCCCTGTAGGGAGAAATCAGGGACACTATGGCTATAACGCCGTTCCTGCTCAGGAGCTTGGCCATATGTATAACGACGCGGTTGTGCATCTCCCTGGCCTCTTTTGAAAAGCCAAGGTTCTGGTAGAGGGTCTTCCTTATCGTGTCGCCATCAAGAACCTCCACGCGGTATCCCATCTCCCTGAGCTTCTTGGCGAGCTTTACAGCCAAAGTCGTCTTTCCAGCACCGCTCGGCCCCGTGAGCCATATAGTGAACCCCTGCTCCAGGCTCTTCATCTTGACCTCTTCCAGGAAAGGCCGCCGTTGAGTTTTAAAATTTTGGTCACAGAGGCAGAAAAACCTTGCCCATCAGGATGCGGAAACCCGCAACCCCCGAATTATATGATGGTGGACAGAACGGATTTAATCAGATAAGCACAATTTCCTTATCCTCATCGCAGGCACGCTCTCCCAACCGTTTTCTCGAAGGAGAACCTTTGAGAAGGAGATGCGTCAATGACTATCACGATCCTCCCTCACGAGCCTTTTTGCCCTCCCCTCGGGAACCCCTGGGAGTGTCTTAACGACTTCTATGAATCTTTCGAGGGCTTTTCGCTTCTTTTCCTCCTCTTTATAATCTATGTGAACGCTGATAACAGTCGAGCTCATGTAGTTCACCCATACGAACATAGTTTTTAAGTCTCTCCCTAAAACATCATAACGATGATGATCCCACCCTTGGCTGATGTTATGATGAGGTCTCGTGGTTCTGACTCGCCTCCACTCCTCCACAACCATCTTAAACCTCGTCGCATCCCTCAAAAAAGATTAAGGAGTAAATTAAACGATGCTCCTTCCCCTGAGTGGCTTCCTCATCCCGAAGAGCTTCAGCACCGTCGGTGCGAAGTCGTATATCGTCAGCTGTATCCTTTTTGCCTCGTCCATACCGGGCAGGTATAGGGAGAACACGCCGTATTCCGCATGCACGGCATCATCTGGTCCAGTGTCGTTCTCCTGAAGATACGGTGTCTCATAACCTAATGTCCCGGCAGCCCTCCAGTTCAGATCATCGAGGTAGACTATCATATCTGGCTTGTCGCCCTTGGCGACGGGATATATCTCCTCCGGATAGAACACCTTAGTATCCCACTTCTCGCCGTTCGGACCCCTGATGCTCTTTATAAGCTCCGCAACCTCATCTCTGACCTCCTGGAACTTCTCGGGCGGAACTACACCGTGCGGCTCCCTCCCCTTGACGTTGATGAACACACGGGAGTAGTAGCCGCCCCAAGCCCATGCAATCGTCTCGTTCCACTTCACTTTCACCTTGTCGAGCCTTACTGGCCCTTCCCTCGGCGGGTTCTCGACCTTAAGGAGTCCCTCCTCGATGAGCCACTGGTTTATGGCAAAGGCACCCTTCATGGCCTTTATCCCGTGGTCCCTCAGCTTCTTGATTATGGTCGGGACACTTATCCTATCGGTTTCCTTCGGTGAGACCCGGAAGTAGAGCTGGGCCTTTCCGTGGAAGTTGTGGTTCACGACGACCGCACCCCGGTAGCCCTTCTCCCAGACGAGCTTTCTGGCAACTTTTGAGATTATGTTGAAGGGGCTCTCGAACTCGACTATAGCGAAGCCGTTTCTCTCCTCAACGCTCGATATGGCTTCTTCAATGGTCTCCTTTGTTGCCTCCACCTTCCTGACCCACGGTTCGTATTCGAGCAATTCTTTGGGCTCATGGCCGAGGAGGACGTGAAGGGCTTCCTCAACTGCCTTTCTATCCATCACAATGTAGTTCGAGTCAATCAGCTCGATGAGCCTCAAGGTGTCTTCCCTTGAAAGTCCCTCCGCCTTTAGAAGCTCCTCGACGCGGGGTACCTCGAGGGCCCTCTTACTCATGTCCCCCATGGCACCGAGGGCGCTCCAGGCATTCCAGATGCCGAAATACTCCGAGACGACCAGGGAGGCTGAAGGGTAATGCTTTCCTTCAAGGGCTGGATTTACCTGCCTAACCTTCAGGTTCTTAATCCTCGGCTGCATATTATCTAAAACGCTCTGGAAGTCGTCGCTCGTTAGAAAGCCTTTTAGGGGCGAATAGACTCCGTGGGCTATGTTTTCAAGGTCTATGGCTCTGCCATGGTCTATCTGAACGGACGGATATTCGTGCCGCTCGCTAAGTATCCTCTCGCGGGTTCGCTCGACCACTATCCGGCGTATAAGCTTGCCGCCGTGGGGCTTTGAGACCATGACACCACCTCAGTCGAGGTAGCTGAGGGCCCTGAGCCTCTCCTTGACCTTCTCTTCCTCCTCCTCGCTGAAGACCTCTTCCTCCTCTTCCTCTTCGAGGCTTGCTAGGACCTCCCTAAGGACGTCGTTTACTCGATTCATCTTGTCAAGCCGGAGGTCAGGCGTTTCATAGAGGCCTTCGTTAGGGACAACGGCTTCCTGATAACCCACAGGCTGACAATGTGGCTCGAGATTCCTGCCCAGTTCTTTTTCCATAGGAAGAGGCTAGCTAGGATTGCCGTGGACATTTACCGCTTTGTGAGGGCCTGAACAACATAATGATATTACCAAATCTGACGAACCGTCTCCGCTACCGATCGCTTTTGTGGCAATCGGTATGGTCGGTTGGCATTGGAATCGCCGGTTGCATTGGGCGACCCAAACCAAAAATCTCCAAAAAGGGTAGGAAAGATAGCCCAAAAGAACTAGGAATGTCAATCCCTTTCCACCTTCACCCTCAACTCCTCTGCAAACCAGTTCACCCTCTGCGGGAACGGGATCTCTATTCCTTCCCTATCAAGTGCCTCCTTGATGCTTTGCAGAACTTGAACCCTCACATCGAACCACTTCTCGCTGGGAGCCCAGGCCCTAACCGCAAGGTTGACGCTACTGTCCCCAAGCTCCTCAACGAACACCATCGGCTCTGGCTCGGCCAGCACGTAAGGAATTTCATCCAGCGTCCTCTTAATCACCTCAATCGCCTTCTCCACGTCCTCCTTGTAGGCTATACCCACAACAACGTCAACTCTTCTAGCTGGGTACTTCGCGAGGTTCTTTATCTCGCTGTTGAACAGCTTTTCATTTGGAATCCTAACCAGAAGGCCGTCCCACGTCCTTATCCTCGTCGAGAGTATCCTTATGTCGTGGACTATCCCAGAATACCCTCCGACCTCTACTGGATCGCCTATCTTGAGGGGCTTATCAAAGTACATGAATATTCCGGAGATGAAGTTGGCAACAACTGTCTGTGCCGAGAAACCAAGGACTATTCCAGTTATCCCTGCAGCAGCTATTATCGTTGTCAGCCTACCGCTGAAGCCTGCAACGTTCAAAGCCAGGAAGAATGCTAGGGTTATCAGCAGGTAGTAGAAGACCTTCGCCTTTATTTGGGCCTCTGCCCCTCCTCTCATCACCCAGTACTCCTGGGCCTTCTTCCCTATTAGATAGGATATGTAGAATAGGAGGAACCCTGCTATTATGCCACTCAGCTTCGTTCCGAAGACGGTTACGTTGAGTATTCCAACTCTGTCAAGGGCTGAGAGAATTGACGCTATTATCACGAAGTTCCTGAGTAGCTTAGCCGTATCCTCGTTAAATATCCAGACGTACTTTGAGCTCTTCGAGAGGCTAACTATCCACCTGTAGAGGATCTCCGCTATAGCAAAGCCCAGGGCAATTGTCAGGATCGCTGAAGCAAGATCCTTCAGCGAGATGGATATAGCTGGAATGTCCATGCTACCACCTCATCTTAAAGGCTATCTCCTTCCTCTCCCCAACGACTTCAAGTCCCTTCATAGGGGGCTCTCCGGTGTTTATAACATCAACACCCTTGTTTATCCTCACCCTTATTAAGGGATAAAACGCCTTCTCTCTCGAATAGTACATTACATTGAGGAGGGGAAACACTATCCTCTCCACCAGGCCCCACGAGCTCCCACTGTTCTCTATGAGAACCTTAACATTTCCAACTGCCTTTGCCTCGCTCTCGAGCCTTGCCCTCGCATACCTAACTATAACCCCACTTTCGAGGGTTCCGTAGAGCGCATACTTCTCCCTACCAACTGAAAATCTGTCTATCTCAACATCCCCAACCCTCACCGATACCTCAATGGGAACGCTCAAGAAGCCCTCAACCCTCTTTCCAGGAGAAACTGCAACGGGTCTGTCGAGTCTAATCATCATGAGCTTTACGCCGTATCCCTTGGCGGGGGCTGGGAGTATGTTCAGTTCTTCTCCAATAATCTCGACTTCCCTCTCTCCCCTAACGTAGAGGAAGCTTCCATCTTTTCTCTCCACCCTTATCTTCTCATCCCCTAGGTTGACCTCAACTTCTTCCTCGAGCCTGAGCCTTCCGAACATCACTCAAACTTCGTGGGTAGGATTTATTAGGGTTGTTGCCCAAGCTAAGAAGTGTGGGTTGATATCCTAACTTACAGCATTCTGAATCCGCCCAAGTTCCCCAGATTCAGGAGGGCGAGCTTCAGGATAGAGGGTAAAAGGTTAGTCTTCTATGTGAGGCCCAAGGGGGAAGTTTCCTTCAACCTTGAGGCTCTTGAGGGCGTTGAACCTCTTGAGCTTCAGTTTTTTAAGCCTCCAAGGAAGGCTATCAGGCTTAGGTTCTCTGGGGGATTCGAGGTCATCGTTACTGTTGGCAGGAATCCCCTAGCATACGACAGGAGGAATTTGATAAACTTCGTTACCTCCCTTTACTCCTTCCTCCTCAACGGCGCTATTGCCAGGGTTGATGGTGGGGTTGGGGTTCTGAAGGTTGTTGGGGATGAGCTGGCGGTTATAAGGGATGGAAGGGTGGAGAAGATAACTAGGGATAAAAAGGTTGAGGGAGAGGTTAAGGATAGAGTGGAGGAGTTTCTAACCCTCATGGAGTTTCTTAATGAGGGCGAGGAGAGTTAGGAGGAGCATAACCCCCAGCCCGCATGTTGACCTTGGAACTATCTCTTCCTTCGTTAGAACCAGAAGTTCGTTGCTACCGGTTCCTATGACAACTTCCCCATCTCCTACAGCTAAGCTCCTCACGTAGCCCGTTGGAATCTCGTTAACTATCTTTCCGTTCTCTTTGTTTAGAACGTAGAGAGTTCCAACGCTGTAAACAGTCTCGTTCTTTGTCTTGAACTCTCCAGTCCCTACTAGAAGCTTTCCGTTGAACTCTTTAATTACCTTCGCCCTGTAAGGTAGAGGAACCTCCCAGAGAACCTTTCCGCTCTTTAGGTCAACGGCGGCCACCTTCTTATAGCCGGCCACGTATGCTTTTTCCCCGTCAATTGTTATGTCCTCAACGTAGAAGAGGGTGACGTTGAGCTTTACGTTGCCATCGGCATCTATAACGTAGAGGTGGCCAGTGTTGTTGTAGCCAGTTCCAACTACTGCCATTCCATTCCAGACCTCCAAATCTCGAACCCACTCCTCAAGGTTGACCTTCCATAAGATCTTCCCGTTCTTTGATATTCCGTAGAGGCTTCCGAACCTTAACTTTCCGGCGAAGCCTGAGGGATAACCTGTTCCTACGTAAACTATATCGCCAACCCTAACCCTGTCCGCCATTTCCGTTAAGTTTACCGACCACACCTTCTCCATCGTGTTGAGGTTAACCTTTGCAACTTCTCCTCTGCTGTAATTTATGAAAACATCACCGCTGGCGAGGTAGGCGTAGTTCCCATCTATGACGAAATCGTATAGTTTATACTTCGTGAGAAATCTGCCCGTATAGTTTCCACTTGAATTAACCTTCAGTAATCCTCCCATGCTTCCCATCAGAAGATAATCCTTCCAAGTCGAGAGCTTGGTTACGAAGCCTGAATCTATTTCCCAAAGCCTTGTTCCATTGGCTGAGAACGCTCCCGTTGTTCCAAGGTAATAAACCGCTATCATTCCCGAGGAGTTCGCTAGCATTCTGTAGGAGCAGGAGGCGTAGATTGTTGAGTTTTCGATTGCGACGGCCTCTATGCTTTTCTGGTATTTTACATTCTCGCATAGCGTTCCTTTCCAAGCTAAAACCGGGGTGACTAGGAGGAGTATCATTAACAACACGATCTTTTTCATCCTGACCACCTCTAGATTTTTATCATCTCCTCGTTTGAGTAAACGATGATTCTTTTTCCTCTTTCGGAAAAGTCCATCACTTTCTTCAGGGGAGTTTTTATCCCCTTAACCTCTATGTAGGCTTCGTATTTGCCCTTAAATTCTTCCACCTTAACCTCCCTTGGCCCAGACTTTGGGATCACTATTATCTTTCCATTTTCAACTCTGAACTCAGTGTTGACGGGAACGTTCACCTTTACCACGGTAACAACATCTTTTGTCCTTCCGTAGGCCAGTAAGTAGAAGCTTAGGGCTAAGATCAATATTAGGACTGGATAGTATTCTCCTGGAATTTGAGTTAGCCTTGGAACACGCTCTTTAAAAATATCAAAGACTAAAACACCGATCCCTATTGGAATTAAAGAGTATAAAAATCCTATAGAAGAGTCTTCCCACTTCAGACCGGCATCCTCGTACTTGGAGTAAATGTCAACGATGAAGGCTACCATCAGAAGGAGCACGCTGGTTATCACTTTAGTTCCCCACTCCTCCTCTGGAAGGAACGCTTGAAATATGCTAACTATTGTGGGGAAGTTTTCTCTCATTATTGGACTGTTTAGGAGCCAGAGAAATGAGTTCAGCATAAAAAGGGTTGAGGCCAAACTTTGGAGGGACTTTTCGGAGAGAGCAAAGCCTACGGCGAGGAGAATCGTAAGGAGCAGGAAGAACTCATCGGTGCTTAGAGGTATTCCGAGTATTTGGAGGCCGAGCCCTATTAAGTTTTCAACTTCCCTCACGCTTTTAACGATGTTCACTATCTCGTAGAGGAAGTAAAACCCCAACGCAACCCTAACGAGCTTCATCATGCACTCCTCACCACCCTTATCAGCGCTTTCCTGGCGTCCTCCTTGGAAACATCCCAAAGAATTGCCGGAATGCCGATTTCCTTGTGGATAGCCCTTTTCTTAACGTTGATCAAGGGCCTTAGGTTCTCTTCAAACTTTCCATAGATTGAAACGTCAACTATCATGGCCTTCCTGTATTTGATGTTTTTAAGCTCTCTAGCTTTTTCCTCGTCGACGTTCGTTATTATAATAACCGTTGGGGAGAACCTAGTTAGGACGCTCTTAGCCTTCTTAAACGCCTCCTCAAATGTCTCATCTGTGGTTTTGACGGCCCCGAGAAGGGCCTTCAGTATAGTTTCCCTGTGTGAGGAGGAGGATGAGGGTGTCACAATCTTTTCCTGGCCGACCACGTAGAGGCCGACGTTGTTGCCTATGGATAAGTGGAATTCTGCCAGTGCATAGGCGAGGGTTATTGCATATTCGAGCGGGTTCTCAACGTAGCTTCCAACTTCTTCTATCCTTGCATCTAGGAATATCATCACACTCCTCTTACCCTCTCTCTCGAACTCATTGACGAGTAGCTTCCCACTCCTAGCGGTGGCCTTCCAATTTATGAACTTGAATGGGTCTCCCGGGGAGTACTCCCTTATCTCCTTGAAGTCGGTTGTTATTGATCCAGTCAACGAGTATAGGGTGACGGGGAATCCCTTGGTGAGTATTCTTCTTAGTCTAGCACTTCTGCCGACTTGTAGTGGAGGTAACACTAAGACCTCTACCTCCTCTCCCTCAAGGCTCCACCTCATTGGATGAACCCTTAGGAAGTGGAAGGAGAGAACTTCAACCCCTTTAAGCGTGAACTTTCCCCTCTTTAGGGGCTTAAGCCTATAGAATATCTCAACTTCTCTCTTTAAAGGGTGGATAAAGGAGAACTTTGAGGTTGATCCAGCCACCTTGAAGGGAGCAGGGACAAGGTCTCTCACGAAAACGGGGCCGATTCCATTGAACTTAATCTTAACCCTTACTTCAACTTCCTCTCCAATTCTAATCCTCACCTTCTTGATCTCTCTTCTAACATCAACAACTTGAGGTGATGGAATGAGAAAGGCTATTATCAAAACGGTGAGAGGAATAAGGGCTATCTCAGCTGGAGTTCCAAATAGGAGGGCCATCAGTATGAACCACAGGAAGAGGGATATAAAGAAATGGGCCCCTTTCATGGTTAATACCTCAGATTCTTCGGGACTGGAACCTTTTCCAGTGCCTCCTTAACAATCTCAACCTCTATTCCCTTCTCTAGGGAGTACTCGGGCTTCAGCACCAGCCTGTGGGCTAGGGCTTCAATGGCATACTCCTTCACGTCGTCCGGAATTACGTAATTTCTGCCTTCTATGTATGCATTAGCCTTGGCCAGCTTCATTAAGGCCAGCCCTCCCCTTGGGCTCGGGCCCGCCTCAACCCTTTCATCCTCCCTTATTGCCCTCACTATCCTAACTATGTACCTAAGGACATCCTCGTGGATCCTAACATTGTTCTCCACCTCATCTTGCATCTTTATGAACTCCTCCCTGCTTATTACCGCATTCAAATCAACCGTGGGATCATCCTTCCTCCACCTCAGCCTGGCCTTTAGTATCTCAACTTCCTCATCCTCGCTCTTTGGGTAGCCTATACTCATCCTAACCAAGAACCTATCAAGCTGAGCCTCTGGGAGGGGATACGTTCCCTCGAACTCCAGTGGATTCTGGGTCGCAAGAACGAAGAACGGCCTTTCCAGCTTGAAGGTTTCCCCCTCTATGGTTACTTGCCTCTCCTCCATGGCCTCCAATAATGCTGATTGTGTCTTTGGAGGAGCCCTGTTTATCTCATCGGCGAGCAGAACGTTTGTAAATATCGGTCCTTTCACCACCTCAAATATTCCCTTTTCCTGTCTCCACACTTTAGTCCCGATGATGTCAGAGGGTAGAAGATCTGGAGTGAACTGAACCCTCCTGTACTCTAGTCCCAGAACCCTCGCGAATGCCTTGGCAAGCAGAGTTTTGCCGAGTCCAGGGTTGTCCTCAAATAAAACGTTTCCATTGGCTAGTGCCGCCGCGAGAACCTTCTTAACCACATCCTCATGACCAACGAATGCTAGCCCTATCTCTTCAATTATGGTCTTGATCTTTTCATGCATACCTATCAAGCCTCCTCATGACTTCATCAACTATTTTCTTCCTCTTTTCAACTTCTCTCTTTTCCATTCTATTTATCCACCACTTTGGAGCAAATATTGAGTATCTTTTCTTGCTGTAGTTTACTATGGGGCCTATAATCTCCTCAAGAGCCTCCTCTCCGATTCCGGCTTTTGCCGCGTTCAAGGCTATGTAAGCTATTATCCTCTCCTTTCTGCCCTCGAGAACAAAAGATTTTAGGATGTCTTCGGCTCTCTCTATAAACTCATCCTTAGCAAGCTCTTCTAGTTCGCTCTTGACTTCTTTGGGGATTCCCTCTATGTCTTTCCTTTGAGATGGAATTTGGGAGGCAACGTAAGCTGAGAATCCAAGTGCCAGGATGAGTGATGAGATCCTAATTAGGAACTCAACCAGTGGTGGAATACCGGGGATTGTTATGAAGTAAATTCCGAGAAGTAACCCGATGAGAGATATTCCAACGGCGTTTTGTCTGAACACTTCTCCTCCCAAGATGTTGAACGCTTCTAGGGTGGCGAGGCTATACCCAACTAACGTGAAAGTTGCACCAAGCTTGAGCATTGGAGAAAGCTGGGGTAAGAATGCAGAAAGATAGTAGAGGACTAGGGCTATGCCAGCCCCCCTAACGAGAAACGCAATTCTCTCTGGGAGCTTTGGGGATATGAAGGAGAGGATTGCTCCTAAGGCTAGCAAGGACACTTCCGTTCTGGGAAGGGGAAGAGGAGAGAAGTAGAAGAAAAATGGAACTCCGAGAGACGATATAAGGGCTTTCACATGCTTCTTGCCAGTTATTAGCATGGTGACTTCTCCAGCAATTAGAAAGGCTACTATCCACAGGGTGCCTGTTTTAAATTCGCCTATGATTTCAATTTTTGGGAAAGTGTACGCTACTATTGCACCTACAATTGAATATATGATTATGTTTTGAAGGCTATTCTTTACTCTCCCCTCCACGAGAGCACCTCCCACTAATGTCTCTCAGAAATTCTAGGAACTCGGAATTCTTTATTCCCTCCAAGCTGTACCTAGCCTTTTCAAATATCTCAACTATCCTATTCACTCCAAACAGCTCCCTTGCAGTCTTGTTGGGCCTTCCATCTAAGCATTCGTTGAATATCTTAACAGCGACTTTGCTGGGATCTTCAAAGACGTAAACGTTAATCCGTGAGCTGAATATCATTTTCTTCGCAGAGATTTCATGCTTTCCAGGTGGGAGTTTTAGCCTAAACTCCTTTCCCTTGCCAACATCTTTTCCGTCAACACTTAGGCTTGCCCTTTTATTCACATTCACGAGAATTTCCTCTTGATTATAATATACTGGTGGATCCCTGTCGAGGGATATCTTCGGGGTCAGCAACATTGACGCAACTTTAAAGGAGCCTAAGCTGAGAGCTAGGCTAAGTATTATGGTTAGGGCATAAACATATGGAGGACGGGAATAGACCTTGACGGTTATATCTTCAATTCTGAAATGATCATAAACTGGATACATAATGTAACCTTCGTATTTCCCCTTTTCCTTCGGAGCAAGAACAGTGAATGAAGAAACTCCCCTTTCATTAGTTCTATTAATTAGCACTTTCCCAAACACCATGAGAGTCACTGGAACGTTCTTCACGGGAGTTCCATTCGAGTACCTTAAGAATACGGTTATTTCACCCTCCTTACCCGCCACCATTCCGAGGCCCTCAACTTTGGCAATTACATCCTGTCTTACCCAAATGCTACCTTTGGCAAGGGACGTTCCATTGTACTTGAGAGTGAAGTTATAAAGGCCGTTCATGCTTTCATCGGCCTTTAACTTTATTGAAAACTTGCCTGGCTTTATAGTCCTATACCCAAAATCTCCCTCAAGAACTATCTTCCCCTCCTGAATTCCGAGAATTGTCCCGTTTATGTAAAATTCCCGGCCTGCAAAAACCTCCCTGGGGTACCTTAAGCTCACGCTGACCGAGATTATTAAAAGGGATTTAGTGGTTCCCTCAACCCATTCGTTTCCTTCATAAACTAATGTTATATTGTGCCTCCCTGGGTTTGGAAGGATCAAGTTAAGGAAAAATGAGCCATCCTCTTTCGTTATGACCGTTGAGTACTCCCTTCCGTCTACCAGCACTTTTATCGGCTCACTCTTCAGTACTACACCATTGGCAGTTCCGAGGAATCCAGAAATCCTGGCAACTCTTCCTACAACAAGCTTCTGTTGTGACTGAATGTATATCTCTGCCTTATCGACTATCTTTATGGTGGGATCGCTCGTTGAGGGGTAGTATATGTCGTATCCCCTATAAACCGCCACAACGTGGAACTCTCCTACAATCCTTGGAGCCTTGCATTTGATAGAGAACCTTCCATCGGTGACGTTGCCCCTTCCGATTATAACCCCTTTCTCGTTCTTGTTTCTTCTAAGCTCAATGACAACCTCCCCAGCTGGAACTGGCAACCCTTCTTGCGTTTTTACGGTTCCCTCAACTACGAACGCCTCCCCTGGAGTTACGGTATCGGGAAGGCTTAGAATGTCGGTTTTGGTTCTGTAGGCTACGGTTACGAGAAGAGTAAGAGGAACTTCTCCTTTGGCACACTTTGCAAGCAGGTTTATTTTATAATGCCCCACATCGACCCCTTCAACCCTTACCGTTTTGTTGATTATCTTTACAGGGAGAGGAGATGATTCTACCTCAACTTTGACCGGTTGGTTGGAGATTATCCTAGCCTCTCCAGAATTTCCTACTGGGATTACCAGTGTCCTTGGATTTAACGAAACTATGCACAGTTCCTTGCTCTCGTTCGTAGGTATAGGAAGTTGAGGGCTTTCACTCCCAGTAGAAGGGATGTTGAGGTGTTGGGGAGGTGTTGCATCAAAAATTACCCACCCAACATCCTTAAAATAGACCTCGGCCCAGGCATGGGCCTGGTTTAGCCTAACTTCTTGCTTTCCCTGCCTTGGCTCAACATGAAAGCCGGTAACCAGCCTAGCTGGGATCCCATTGAGTCTAGCCAAGATGACAAACGCTGTGTTGAAGTCAAGACACACTCCCTTCCTTGAGTAGAAGAGGAACCACGTGACCGGATCTATTCCAGGGGGGGCTGGAGGAGCGTTTAGGTCGTACTCATAGTTCTTTTTCAGGTACTCCTCTATTGCCTTCGCCTTTTCAAATGGGCTCTCCTTTCCCTCTGTTATGTTGAGGGCAAGTTCCTTCACCCTCTCATCCAGCTTTGGGACTTGGAGATACTTTTCGATTTTCTCAACGCTCGCATTTTTAAGAACATCTTCAGGAAATCCGTATTTAATAACACTAAACTCGTACTCCTTTACTGGATAATCCTTAGGCCTGAAAAGATTGTACTCAGGATTATAAAGGAAGGGTATTGAAACTCTCTCAGTATAGAGGGCCGTGTAAAGATTGCCTGCCACTAAGGGTTTCAACATCTTCACCCTAACGAGGTCCCTAGAAACGTTGTGGGGAACAAGAGGAACGTTTATCATTGGAGGAACTGGAGCAAATCCTTCCTCATCCGACACCCACTTCCCATCCATATATGTGGAATACACATTGCTCCTGAGGTATTCAACATTGCCTCTCTCTTCCCAGACTATCATTACGGTAGTGTTTCCGGTGTTCTGAGCTCTGTAGAGGTTCTCCCTTAGATCCAGGGACTTGGGAGTTGCCTGAAAGTTCGTCTGGGAAATCTTAACCGGGGGCTTTAGGGATGTAATCAAAGGGGTTGCCGAGGAAATTAGCATAAATCCTATGATCGCTAGTATGACTGCGGCTATAACGTTTCTCATCATTCTATCATAACCCCGAAACGTTGAAGAGTGTTTCCATCAGATGCCCGAAGAGGTAACTCAAGAACGCCGCGCCTAGGCCAGTAGCAACCATCTCGGCGACCTTTTTCCTAACGGATATTCCAGATATGAGGGCAACAGAGGTTGCAACTATGGAGAGGGCTAGTCCAGCAAGAACTATTGAGACGGGAAGTGCGGTTAAGGAGCTTGAAGCCAGGAAGTATGGTGTCACTGGAAATGCAACCCCTATTAGATATGCTAATCCAGTGTAGAGTGCTGCCCTAAATTCATTCTGCTCCTCTTCCTCAGTCAAAAGCCTTACAACTGCCTCACCTTTCTCTCCAAGCTTCCCCGCAACATCTCTAGCCAGCTCTTCCGGAAGGCCACCCTCTAACAGCTTTTCATAGATTTCATCCTTGGCCTTATCGGGGGAAACTTTGAAGAGAACTTTTGTTCTCTCTCTTATGGCCTCGTTAACCTGTCTCTGGCTCCTTACCGAGATTAAGGCTCCTATTGCCATCGACAAGGCCCCTGCCACACCGACTATTAGGCCACTTATCCCCACGAGCTTCGGAGAGTGCGGATAGACGGCAGATAGTCCAGTTACTGCTCCAAGAATTTCAACAAGCCCATCGTTCATTCCCAGCACGAAGTCTCTCACGTTCTCAACGTGGAACCTTCTCTTGCTTTCGTAGAAGAACTTCTCATGCTCAAGCTCGTCCACTATTATCCTTTTGAGCTCTTCCATCTCTTCCTCAGAGAACTCGTCGGAGTATTTGGTCAGAAACTTGAAATACTTTTGAATAGCACTGTTCTCGCCCATCTCCAGAATTGATGCCACAACACCTGGGCCTAGCATTTTCCTCAGTAGTTTAACTACAAAAATCGTGAAGCCTTTGACCTTTGGTTTCCTTGGCTTCACTCCCCTTTTCCTCAGGAATTCGTGCCAGAACTTTGCATGTCCAGATTCCATCTTGGATAGCCTAAGGAATTCTTTCTTTATCCTCTCGTCCTTCTCCATCTTGGCAAGTTCTGCGTAAAGCACGGCATCAGAGTACTCATCGTTGTAAAACTCCTCGGCAAGTTTAACTATCTCCATACCATCCCCTAGAGATTCCATTAATTTCTGGGTTAATAAATTAAGTGGAGAGAAAAAGGGCTATGTAACGATTTTCTCGAGCTCGTCCAGCTCGATTGCTCTCCTAATCTCTAAGGCTATCCTTCTTCCGGTACTCATAGGCTTCCTCCAGAGGGAGTTACCGTAGGGATGGCCCATGGCCATGTGAATGTTCGTTCCTCCGCCCGTTCTCGGTGCAACGTCGTAGATGTAAAAGTTCAAATCCTTGTCAACGGCCGTCTGGAGCGTAAACGGACCTATGATGCCTGGAGGATAGTACTTCTTCGTAGCCTCCACGTACTTCTCGGCCATTGCAAAGACCTTCTCAAGCAGGGACTCCCTAAGCGTTGAGGAAGCGTGGCCACAGACGGTGTATTCTGGCTCAAACTGCCACTCGGGAAGGGTGAGCTGTTGGGCAGCAGGCAGTCTTACATGACCATCAAGACTGGTTTCAAACCTCCAGTCGATTCCGAGCAGCTCTATCTCCTCGTCAATCGGGGAGTAGAAGAAGTCAAAGTTGAAAACAGGCCCTATTATGTATCTCTCTATTCTCGCTTTCTCTAAATCCTCCCTTGTTATGACGCCCAGCTTTATGAGCTTCTCACTCTTCTCTTTGAACTCCTTGTAGGAGGCGGCAGTGAAAAATCCTCTCTCGAGCCTCTTCTTCGCGTGGGGAAGTTTAACTATGACCAAGCCAACTTCATCGATTTCTTCCGGACTAACGGGCTCTGGATAGGGGAGGCCAGCCTTTTCAAGCAACCAGTAATAGCTCTTCTCTTCACTCCTCTCCTCACTCCTCAAGAGGTTCCTACTCCCAAACATAGGCACTAAGAATTCATTCTCAACTCTGTCTATCCCAGTATAGACGACAAAAGACCTGTTTGGAATGAATATGACGTTTCTTTTCCTTAGTTCTTCTTGAATGTCAATTATCTGGGCAAATTTCTCAAGGATTATAACTTCATCTATGAAGCCCTTGACGAGACCATCCTTCGTCTTTCTGAGCTTAAAGTACTCAGCGTACGTTCTGTGTCTTCCCTTCTGGGCAACCACGAGAGTAGGGAAGCCCTCCTCCTTGGCACCATCCGCAATGTCAAGTGCCGAGTGGCTCCCAATGACGCCTATAGTTATCTTGCTCTTGTCATATCCCTCAAGAATTTCCAAAATCTGCTCCCTACTTATCATATTATCACCTCAGCATATGTTTGGTTCAAAATCCTTACCAAGCTCTCTCATAATCTGGATCCTCTTCTCAATGCTCCCCCTAGTCCCTACATCTCTCCTATAGAATATCGGCCCTCTAATGTGCTTTATTGCACTCTGAGCAATTTTCTCGGCTTCCTCAATGTTGTCTCCAACACCAACAATGGCCAGGGCCCTTGAACCGAGTAGAGTATAGTTTTCATCTATTGAGGCGAATATTAACTTCGCACCTTCCCTAGCAACTGCTTTTTCATTAACTTCAACTTTCACTCCCCTAACGGGGTTTACGGGATATCCCTCGGGGGCTATGTACTTAACGACGGTGGCCTTGTTCTCGAACCTTGCGCTCCTGAGGTTGCCGTCAATTATTCCCTGGGCTATCTCAACGAGATTGTCATCTAGGATTGCAAGGACGTTTATAGCCTCGGGATCGCCGAACCTGGCGTTGTATTCTATTATTACTGGTCCATCTCTGCTCAGCATAAACTGACCGTAGAGGATCCCCTTGTATGGGTATCCTTCCTTTTTCATAGCCTCAACAGTCCTCTGAAGTGTTTCTAAGGCTTTTTCCCAGTCTTCCTTGGTCACGAATGGTAGTAAATGGTTTGGGCATGAATACGATCCCATTCCGCCAGTTATTGGGCCAACATCACCCTCATAGGCGTGGGGGTAATCCTGGGCTAGTGGCATTGGATAAACCTTTTCCCCATCGCTGAAAACTTGGAACGTGAATTCTACCCCATCTGTCCTTTCCTCAATTAGAACCTTCCCATCCTTTCTGATCAGTTGCTCAGCGTAGGCTTTCGCCTCCTCGTTGTCCCTAAGCTGATAGCCCACTACCTTAACTCCCTTCCCACCTGTAAGGCCAAGAGGTTTAACGACCACGGGCTTCCCATAGCTATCTATCCAAGCTTTCATCTCCTCAACGTCATCAAAAACCTTGAACATTTTTCTTCCAGGTATCTTGTTCCTCTCCATGAACTCTCTTGCCCATGCTTTGTTTGTTTCGAGCCTCGCGGCTTCTTTCGTTGGTCCCACGGCTGGAATTCCTTCTTCTTCAAGTGCATTAACAATCCCAGCCTCAAGCGGAGCCTCTGGCCCTATGAATGCGAAGTCAACGGCCCACTTCTTTGCGAACTCGACAACCTTGGAAACGTCGGTTTCTTTGGCAAGTCCGTATTCTTTGGCTATTCTGGCGAGACCAGGATTTTTATGTTTCGAGACCACGTAGAGCTCAGCTCCACCCTTTACGAGGGCCTCTCCTATCGCGTGCTCTCTTCCGCCACCACCCACGAGAAGAACCCTCATAATTATTTCACCAAATTTACGTCAAAATTTGGCGATATTAATGGTTTTCGTTTACATGAATTTGTTAAAAATAAGTTCTTTCCCCGTTTTACTTTTTTGTATAGTAATTACCTACACAAAATTAATTTATATTTCCGATTTGTAAAATAAACCAGGTGGGCCTTATGCTTACAATAGAAGATGTAATAAATCTAATTCCAGAGAGAGGGATAATGTCAATAATTCAAAGAGATTTAGAAGCAAATGGAGACAAATACGCGCTCCTAATAATGAGACATCTCCTTGAAAATAATAACCAAGTATTCTTATTTCTCTACGAACCATTTTCAATTCTCTCGAGGAACCTCAGGGCAATGAACCTAGATGTTACAAAGTACCTCAATAAAAACCTGATTATATTCGACGTCTTTGGTAGCATGAATAAGATAGAAAGGAATACTCCAGGAGTATATACGCTCTCGGGTTATTTAGATGACGTTATATTCATAAGTAAAATGAAGGAGTGGGGGAGAAGTATAATAAAGAAATTCAGCACTGACGTTGAGAAGATCTGGCTGATGACTTACTTAACTTCAGGAGTTTGCAAGCTTTTCCACAACCCAATCTCGACATACAAGATGATATGGCTTATGAGGGAGGATGTTCTGAAGGATAAGTCTCCAAAAACGATAATAACGTACTCTCCGGTTGAGTGTCCACTTCTGGAAGACATAGTTTACTTCGTTTCAGACATTGTTATAGAGACCAAGGTGTTAAAGGGGAAGAAAGTTGGGATAATAGCAAAGGGTGGAGAAGAAAATACTATCTTTGAGCTCTTTGAGGAGGTGTGAGTATGGAATACGTTTCTTGGGAGATTAAGGCTCTTGACAAGGAGCTCGACGGTATAAGAAAATACTCTCTCGTTTTGATCCACCAAGAGGATCCCCTCTCCCGTGGGGTTGATCTACTTTATTACATACTTACCGAAAAGCTCAAGCAGGACAACTTAATAGGGTACTTCAACATCTCCTATCCCCTCCCTTTAGTGCTCAGAGCATTAAGAAGGTTTAATATCGATCCAATAGAGGCCCTCAAGTCATTGAGGTTGGCAATAATAGATACATTTGGAAGCTTCTATGGTGTCAAGTCAAACCTCCCAAGTGTTTGGGTTCTTGAGGGGATGCTGTCTTCGGAAACCCTTCCTGCAAAGTATGCTAGGGTTATAGAAGAACACAAATCCGTTTGGGCTAAAGAAGGCCTATTCGAAGGTAGAGATATTTACGGCTTTGCCGTTGCCATATCCTCTTATATGGAGCTCTTTAACAGTTCGGAGGAGACCTTGAGGTATCTTGAGCTGTCCTCAGAAATTATGAGTATTCATCCGGCTTACAAGAAGTATCCAAGGGGGACGAACTTCTGGCTCTGGCTTGGGAAGGGACATAAGGAAGTATTTGCATCCGTGTACAGGAGAGCAGACTATGTTCTAAGGACGAGGAGTTACTTTACTGACGATGGCATAAAGAGAGAACTCATAATACTCAAAACTCCGGAGTTCGAGGATGAGGTTATCAAGTTTGAGTATGAGTTCGAAGAGGGTGAGATAAAGTTCACGAGAATTTACTGATTCTTGTCAATTTTTTGGTAGAAAACTATTTATATTTAACAAGCTTTTGTTAATTTAGGGTCAGCCATGCTCACGATAGGCATAGTCGGTGGGGGACAGTTAGCGAAGATGATGGCTCAGGAGGCCAGAAAGCTTGGCTTCGGGATAGCTGTTCTAGATCCTCAAGAAAGCTGTCCCGCCTGCGGACTTGCCGATTACAAAATAAATGCGAGCTTCATGGACGGTGAGAAAATAAAGGAGCTCGCTGAAGTATCCGACGTTTTAACGTATGATATAGAGCACATAAACGTTCAAGCATTGAAAGAAGTTGAGAAGGAAGGAACCCCAGTCTACCCCTCCCCGAGGATTCTAGAAATAATCCAAGACAAGCTAGTCCAAATGGAAACAATGAAGAGAGCAGGAGTGCCAGTTCCAAAGTTCATAAGAGCTGATAAAGAAGAGCTCCTAGAGAAAGCAGAGAAATTTGGATTTCCCTTGGTCCAGAAAACGAGGAGAGGAGGATACGACGGAAAGGGAGTTGCAGTCATAAGGAGCGAGGAAGAGTTAAGTAAGCTCATCCCCGCCGACTCCATGATACAAGAGTTCGTGAACATTGAGAAAGAGATCGCCGTCATTGTTGCCAGGGATGAATACGGAGAAGTTGAAGTGTACCCAGTCGTTGAGATGGTATTCAATGAGGCAAACATCCTCGACTTCCTGGTGGCCCCGGCAAGGATAGATGAGGACAAGGCCAAAGAAGCCCAAGAGATTGCGATAAAAGCTGTTGAGGCCCTTAACGGTGTTGGAGTATTCGGAGTAGAGATGTTCCTAGACAGGGAAGGCAGAATCCTCCTGAACGAGATAGCCCCAAGGCCTCACAACTCGGGCCATTACACAATAGAGGCTTGCATGACAAGTCAATTCGAGCAACACATAAGGGCAATAACCGGCCTTCCCCTTGGAAACTCAGAGCTAATTCTCCCCGCAGTCATGTTTAACCTCCTTGGAGAAGGAAGTGGGAAGCCAAAGGTTTTGGGGCTTAGAGAGGCCCTCAGATATCCCGGCGTTTATGTTCATATTTATGGAAAACCCGTTGTCAGGCCCCTGAGGAAGATGGGGCATGTTACCGTTGTTAATAGAGACTTAAATAAAGCCCTCGAGATAGCGGAAAAGGTTAAGAGAATTATTAAGGTGGTGGGAGATGGCTCCTAAAGTTGGGATAATAATGGGAAGCGACTCCGACCTCCCCGTTATGAAGGAAGCTGCCAAAGTTCTAGAGGAGTTCGGGGTTGAGTACGAGATAACTATAGTTTCTGCCCACAGGACACCTGAGAGGATGTATGAATATGCAAAGAAAGCAAGAGAGAGGGGAATAGAAGTTATAATCGCAGGAGCTGGAGGAGCAGCCCACCTTCCGGGAATGACGGCATCGATAACGACGCTTCCAGTTATAGGAGTACCCGTCAAGAGCAGAGCCCTCAACGGTTTAGATTCCCTGCTATCAATAGTCCAAATGCCGGCTGGAGTTCCGGTGGCAACGGTGGCAATAAACAATGCAAAGAACGCTGCTCTCCTAGCACTGAGGATACTCTCAATAAAATATCCAGAAATAGCGGAAAAGCTCGAAAAATACAGAGAAGACATGAGAAAGACCGTAGAGGAAAAGGCCAAAAAGCTTGAAGAGGTTGGATGGGAAAAATACCTCTCAGAAAATCAAAAATAGAATTAGAGGAGGTGCTTCCTCTTTTCATAATCTTGTGAATGCCAATCGGAAGAGCGTGTTCTGAGTTCTATCATATGAGCAACCTTCTCCGCCCTCTTCTTTGCTTCTTGAACGTCCCTATCCCATGCGAGAACTACTCCAAGCCTCCTTCCAGGATATGCCTCGGGCTTTCCGAAGAGCCTAACCGTTGCGTTTGGAATGCTGAGGGCCTTTGCAAGTCCTCGGAACCTTGGAGAATATCCAGATACCTTAGCCTTTATGACGTGAGTCGCTGCTGGGATTAGCATTGGGAACAGCCTGTAGCCTTCTACCCACTCTCCTGGGATTGGGAGCCCAAGAACAGCCCTCAGGTGAAGGCCAAACTCCGAAAACCCAGTTGGGTGAGAGGCCAATGTGACCATTCCCGTGTCGTGGGGTCTTGGGGAGACCTCATTGGCCCAGACCTTATCCCCCTTCACGAACATTTCAACCCCAAAGAGACCAAGACCTCCAAGGACATCGGTTATCCTCTTCGCAATTCTATAAACCTCCCTTTCAGCCTTTTCGCTTATCTCAGCCGGTTGCCAGCTAGCGTGGTAGTCACCATCAATCTGATAGTGACCCACAGGCTTCGGGAATGTCGTGACTATCTCACCGTTCTCATCATAATGCCTAACGGCCAGCTCGGTTATCTCAATGTCGAAGTCTATGTGCTCCTCGACTATTATCTTCTCCGCACTTCCCCTGGCCTTTGTTTTTGCCTCCTCCCACGCCTTTGGAATGTCTTCAGGCCCTTTAACAAAGTAAGATCCCTTTCCAGATGAGCTCATTATTGCCTTTGTGTGGCAGGGATAGCCTATCTTCTCGCAAGCCTCATACAACTCATCCAAGGTTGTGGCGTACATATATCTGGAGGTAGGAACCTTTGCCTCTTTAACAAGGGTCTCTCTCAGCCTTTCCCTGTGCATCGCTATCCAAGTTGCCCTAGCATTTGGGACGACAAAGTAGCCATCCTCCTCAAACTCAAACAGCGCGTCGAGGTTAATGGCCTCTATCTCGGGGATTATCGCATCTGGCTTTTCCCTCTCAACAACGCTCCAGAGAAAGTCCTTATCCATCATGTTGCCAACGTAACTTCTATGGGCAACTTGCATAGCGGGGGCGTTTGCATACCTGTCAACAGCAACAACCTCAACACCAAGCCTCTGAGCCTCAATCGCTATCTCCTTACCAAGTTCACCGCTACCAAGGAGAAGGATCTTTTGGGCTGAATCTGTTGTGGCGGTTCCCAACTCGTCCCTCAGCTTTATCACAATAACCACCCCACGTATATATTGACGTGTATATGTTAAAATTATCAGGATATTTAAGATTTTTTAAGCATATAAATGGCAAACCTTTTAAGGTTATCACTTCACCATCTCTCGGTGGTGTTCATGCTCACCTATGCCCAAGCTGGAGTCGACGAAGAGAAAACTTCAAGGGCATTGAAGGCAATCATAGAAGTTGCAAAGAGAACTTTTTCCTTTAGACAGGGAAAACTTGGTGAACCCGGGGATATAGGACACTACGCGGCTCTCCTAGACTTTGGAGACTTTTACCTGGCAATGACAACCGATGGTGTTGGTACAAAGGTTCTGGTTGCAGAAGCAGTCGGGAGGTTTGACACGATAGGGATTGACATGATAGCGATGAACGTGAACGATCTACTTTGCATCGGTGCCGAGCCCATAGCCCTCGTGGATTACTTCGCAATTAGGGAACCCAAAGAAGAAATCTTTGAACAGGTTGCCAAGGGCCTTTATGAGGGAGCAAAACAGGCTGGAATAGCTATAGTTGGCGGTGAAACTGCTGTTATGCCTGATTTAGTGAACGGCTACGACCTCGCTGGGACGGCCATAGGCGTTGTTAAGAAAGATGAAGTTGTCACTGGTGAAAAGATAAAACCCGGAGATGCCGTTATAGGGATTTCAAGCTCTGGAATACACTCCAATGGTCTGACACTAGCCAGAAAGCTTCTAATCCCAAAGTATGGGCTGGAATATGAGTACGAAGGAAGAAAGCTTTGGGAGTGGCTTCTCGAACCAACGAGGATATACGTTGAACCAATACTTGAACTCTTAAAGAGCGTTGAAGTTCATGGTCTAGCCCACATAACGGGTGGAGGTCTGCTCAACCTCAAAAGACTAACAGCTTACGGCTTTGACATAGAAATGCCCCCACTGGAAGGAATATTCAAGCTAATTCACAAAAATGGGGTTCCCCTGGATGAGATGTTCAGAGTGTTCAATATGGGAGTCGGATTCATGGTAGTAGTTCCAGAGGAAGAAAAAGAAGAGGCCCTCGAAATACTGAACAGGTACTATAGGAGCTGGATTCTTGGAAGCGTCGTCAAGGAGAAAGGGATAAGGATCAGGAACTACAATATAAAACTTTAGAGTATTAACCTTTACTACTGTTTTTCAAACAATTTGAGCCTTTTCTCAAATTATTTTAAACACCTCCATCAAGAAATTATCAAACTTCAAGTTTGATAGAAAAAGCTTATAAATTATAGATCCTATAAAATTATGCTAGTACATTAGTAATAGGAGTTCCATAGTATGGAAGAAACATGAGAAAAAGCATTCGGGCGTGAGGGTAATGAGGATGAAGAATGTTTTCATTTTAGTTCTTTTCATAATCCTGATTTTTGTTATTGGGTATGCTTTTCAAAATACCCAGAAATCTATCAACAACTGCTTCTTACTTCTTCCCGCCAATGTCAAGGAGGAAAACTTAGATGTCGTTGCACACTTCGATAACGTGACTGTTTTAAGAGTCGTTGAGAGCAAGGGGCTTTATACAAGGATTGGGAATTACATTATCAGGAAGAACGGGAAGATGTATATGATAAATTCTTCCCAAGCATACTTCTTTCCATGGGGTTTCATAGCCTCCATTCAGAGATCAAAGACATTGAACGTGCAACTAATCATAATGAACTTGAGTCAACCCAAGGTTAACGTAACCGTCCAAAATAAAGAAACAACTGTTAGAGTGAAGCAACTTGTCGCATGTAGTTATGATAGAAAGCTACTGTGGGAGTATGAAGCTGGAGTTCCTTACCACTGGATTATCCATTATGGGGAAGAGATGCCGAGCAGAGAAGGAGTGAGTTACCCCTCCATTTTGACTTCGAGCACAGAAAGCTACCTCTTCCTAGTTGAGATTCACTCAGCTCCCCGAGAGGTTCCCTCTATAAGGCGTTGGGTGGGTGAGGATTGGGTCTATATATTTGGCAAAAATGGCCTCGTCAAGAAGTTGAGTCTCGGAAAGGATTCCTGGCCCAAGAGGAATGTTTTCATATCCTCAGCTGGAAATTACACAATTCTAGGGTTCGAACAGCCTCAAGAGGATGGCTCCCCAGCGTATGGTAGGGTTTTAATATTCAAAGGGGCAGAGGTCATCTTCAACAAAACGTTCTCCTATAAGTCAGGATGTCTGTGCTATATCATTCCAGGCTGGGGGAACATTGACGAGAACGGATACGCAACCTTTGGACTGTACACAGGCATTGGAATCTACAATGCTACAAGTGGCAAGTTCACGTACAAAGAGTCCTGATTTTTACTCTCTTTTAAGTAGTTGCACTAGTGGGAAGGCAAATCTATGACTAATAATGCTTTTAACCCCTCACCCCTCACTATATCTTATCCCTCTCTGTGGGTTGCCTATAAGAATTGCATGATCTAGCGTCAAATTTTTTATTATGATTATGGCTTATTGACGAATTCTGAATGGGCAAGATATTTTAGGGCGGGGTATAACTTATTTGGTGCTGATACTCGTACAGGAATTTTGCATTTTTAAAAACAAAATGACAGGGGTGTTCCTATGGTTGTTGAAAAAGTGATGAAACGTGATGGCAGGATAGTTCCCTTTGATGAGTCACGTATAAGGTGGGCTGTACAAAGGGCAATGTGGGAAGTTGGTGTCAGGGATGAGAAAAAGTTAGACGAGGTAGTGAAGGCCATAGTTAAAAGGATAAATGAGCTCTATGACGGTCAGATACCCCACATAGAAAACATTCAAGACATAGTCGAGCTAGAGCTCATGAGAGCAGGGCTCTTTGAGGTAGCTAAGGCCTATATCCTATACAGAAAGAAAAAGGCTGAAATAAGAGAGGAGAAGAAGAGGATATTAAATAAGAAAGAGCTTGACGAAATAGATAAGAGGTTCTCCATAAACGCCCTGAGAGTTCTCGCATCGAGGTACTTAATTAGAGATGAAAATGGGAATATAATAGAAAGCCCGAGGGAACTCTTCGAGAGGGTTGCTATTTTATCCGTTATCCCAGATCTCCTTTATGATGAGAGGGTTTTTGACAAGGATGGCAACTATGAGCAAGATTTAAAGAGGGTTGAATACTACCTGGAAAACTTCGAGAACTTTGACAAGAAGTATTCCATAGGAAAGTACAAGCTGAACAAGTACCACTTTGAGAGAATGGTCAGCCTTTACAAGGAACTTGCAGAGAAAGGCAAGATGAAAGTTAGCATCGACGAGTTCCTCTCAATGCTGGAGAGAGGGGAATTTGACAAATACGAGAGGGAAATAGAGGAGTACTTCAGGTTAATGACGAATCAAGTCTTCATGCCCAACACCCCTGCACTAATAAACTCTGGCAGGCCTCTTGGCATGCTTTCAGCATGCTTCGTCGTTCCTATAGAGGATGACATGGAGAGCATAATGAAGGCGGCTCATGATGTGGCCATGATACAGAAAATGGGTGGAGGAACCGGTCTTAACTTTTCGAAGCTCCGTCCTGAGGGAGACTTCGTTGGCTCTACAGCAGGTGCTGCATCAGGCCCCGTTTCGTTCATGCACTTAATAGATGCTGTCAGTGACGTTATCAAGCAGGGGGGAGTGAGAAGGGGCGCGAACATGGGAATACTTGAGATCTGGCACCCGGACATTGAGAAGTTCATACATGCGAAGGAGAAGAACGTGGGGACAAATGTTCTCAGCAACTTTAACATCAGTGTTGGTATATGGAAGGACTTCTGGGAGGCCCTCAAGGAAGGGAAGAAATATCCCCTTATCAATCCTAGAACAGGCGAAGTTGTGAGAGAAGTTGATCCAAAGTCTCTGTTCGAAGAGCTAGCTTACATGGCCTGGGCGAAGGCCGATCCTGGGGTGATATTCTTTGACATAATAAACAGAAGGAACGTTTTGAAAGACGCCAAAGGAGGCCCAATAAGGGCAACTAACCCATGCGGAGAGGAGCCTCTCTACGAGTATGAATCCTGTAATTTGGCCTCTATAAATCTTGCAAAGTTCGTGAAGTATGATGAGAATGGAAAGCCATACTTCGACTGGGATGAGTACGCCTACGTCATCCAAAAGGTCGCCAAGTACCTCGATAACTCCATAGATGTAAACAAGTTCCCGCTCCCGGAGATAGACTACAACACCAAGCTCACAAGAAGAATAGGAGTCGGCATGATGGGACTTGCGGACGCCCTCTTCAAGCTTGGAATACCATATAACAGTGAGGAAGGGTACAAGTTCATGAGAAAGGTAACCGAGTATCTAACCTTCTACGCCTATAAGTACAGCGTTGAGGCAGCAAAGAAGCGCGGAGCCTTCCCGCTCTACGAGAAAACTGGCTATCCGAAGGGAGAGCTTCCAGTTGAAGGTTATTACCATAGAGAACTTTGGAACCTCCCATGGGATGAGCTCGTCGAGGAAATAAAGAAGCATGGAGTTAGGAATGCCATGGTTACAACATGCCCACCAACGGGATCCGTTTCAATGATAGCCGATACATCGAGTGGAATAGAACCAATATTCGCCCTAGTCTATAAGAAGAGCGTCACGGTTGGGGAATTCTATTACGTTGACCCAGTATTTGAGAGCGAGCTTAAGAGAAGAGGCCTGTGGAGCGAGGAGTTGCTAAAGAAGATAAGCGACAATTATGGTTCAGTTCAAGGTCTGGAAGAAATTCCAGAGGACATGAAGAAGGTCTTCGTGACGGCTATGGACATACACTGGCTCGATCATATCCTTGCCCAGGCAAGTATTCAGCTATGGCTTACTGATTCCGCGAGCAAGACGATAAACATGCCGAATGACGCTACCGTTGAGGATGTTAAAGCCGCGTACTTATTCGCTTACTTCCTTGGCTGTAAGGGTGTCACCGTATACAGAGATGGCTCGCTCTCTGTTCAGGTGTACAGCGTTGAGGGAAGAAAGAGAAGATACAGGGCAAAGCCAAGTGAGTACGCTAAGAAGATCTTACTCGAGATAGTTGAGAAGGAACCTTGGATTAAGAACTTGATAAACGTTGATGAGATACTCAATGGAAGGAGTGAGAAGGCTGAGGGAATAACTTTCTCCCTTGGAGGCTTCAAGGCAGGAAGTCAGCATAGCCACACCCCAGGAAGGGAAGAAATACCAGAAGAAAAGATAAAGGAGCTCCTTGGAGTGGTCTACTGTCCAGTGTGCTATGAGAGGGAGGGCAAACTGGTTGAGCTTAAGATGGAGAGTGGCTGTGCAACGTGTCCAGTATGCGGATGGAGCAAGTGTGTGATAAGCTAATTCCTCTTCTTAACATTTTTAAGCCCCATACTCTCTTTTCCCTTGGGACATAAAATGAGGAAGTACTGGGATCTAATAATTGTGATTGCCCTTTCATTGATTTTAGACCTGGTAATATTTATAGCTCCTGAGAGCATAATAAGGAAGGCCCTTGGCCTAATTTTTGTCCTTTTTCTTCCTGGTTATGTTTTCATAACTGCTCTCTTCCCTGAGAGGAAAGAGCTGGACAACCTCGAAAGGTTGGCCTTGAGCTTTGGTCTAAGCATAGCTATAGTTCCACTAATAGGTTTGGCCCTAAACTACACTCCCTGGGGAATAAGGCTTAAACCGATCCTTGTGTCGTTAACTGTATTCAATGTAGCCTTCTCCATCATCGCGATTTATAGGAGGGCTAATGCAATTAACCCTTGGATTCCCTGGATAAGCATAGAGGATCTAAAAAGGGAACTCGAATGGGAAAAGGCGAGCAAGCTGGATAAGGCCCTAACGGTGATTTTGCTGATATCAATTATAGTTTCTATTGGAGTTTTAATTTATGTTGTAACACATCCGAAGCCTGGAGAGGCATTTACCGAGTTCTACATTTTAGGGCCGAAAGGGAAAGCTGCAGATTATCCTACAAAACTTTTCGTGAATGAGACGGGGAGGGTTATTATTGGGATAGTTAATCACGAGCATAGGAATGTTACATATTACGTTGAGATATGGCTCGTCAATTTAACTTACAATTTCACTACCAACGAAACCATAATCCATGAGATGTACTTGATGAACAGGTTTAACGTGACACTCCCTTCAATTCCCGTGAATATAGAGGGCAACTGGACGCCTCAATTTGAGATGAACTATACGTTCAAAATAGATAAACCAGGGAAGTGGCAGATTTGGTTCCTCCTATTCAAAGACAAAGAACCTCCAATTCCTAAAGAGTGTTTAATGGGTGCAAATTGTTTAAGTGAGAAATGGAGAATTATAGAAGCTATAAATGGAACTATACAATCGTTAAAGTTAAACGTTAGGGTTATAGAGATTTAGTGGCTTAAGACTTCGTACACCTTTTTGGCGACTATTATTGAAAAAACTATCAAGAGAACCTCTATTAAGGGTTTGAGATTTTCTTTCTGATCCTTTGATAAGAAAAGAGATCCAACTTCTAAGGTTATTAGCAGGCCTATAAGAGCTAACGTCAGAAATACGTCGATACTCTCTGTAGCCAGCGCTGAAATTAGGAACCATGCGGACAGAAATATTATTGCATAGTCCTCTACATCCATCTTTCGACTCCCCCTAACTTCCGGGCAGTTATTTTCACTCTCCCTCTCTCAAATGTGAAATTCTCGCTAACTATTACTTCCCCTGTTCCCTTGCTTAGACCCAAGAGGATTGAAGAGCATATTGGACAAGCTACTTGGGAGCAATCTTCTATGTTACTTCTGCAGAATTTAATTTGCCTTGGCTTTACATAAATCGTGTAAACATCATCTCCCTCTTCAATGTAGACTTCATCGGCAAGCCCTAAAGATTTCAAAACAGAACCGGCAACACTCTCAACTCCTCCAACCCCTATCCCATTCAGACTTCCCTCTAAGTGTTCTTCAAACTTTTTAACTAAGTGAAGACCAGTTGGTTTGAGGAGAATTCCCATTTGTCTCTCGCTTGGCGCTGAGCTTAGGAAGACAACGTCCTCACCAAGTCTTCCTAGATCAAGATCAAAATCCCTACTTAAGGGAATAAAGACTCCACCCTCGGGGAGGTTCTCGTAAGGGGGAATGTAGATTGCATTCCCCTCAAGCCCAAGATCCCTAACTATGCTTTTTAGGGTTAAATGGTATGAAGAGAGGGTTGATGAGAGGGCATCTGCCTTTACGTATTCTCCAGATTTCAAGGCTAGGATAGTTGCCCCAATGAATACCCCCGCAAATCCTAGGTTTATCATCTTAGGAGTCTGAGTTATAACCCCGATTATTACGATTATTCCACCAATTATTCCAGCCACGATTCCGGTTATTATTTGGATTCTCATCGCTCTCACAACCACCGTTAATTTTAATAAATCTTTTCTTTTTCTTAGCTGGGGAAAGAGCATGAAAAAAGTACTTCTCCTTGTGTTGATGTTTCTGATTCTTTCCCCAGTTGGGGCCGTTGAAAGGCAGCTTAGGTATGAAGATGTTAAATCGAACGATGAGGGGGTATATATATTCTTTTCTTCGTTGGCTAAGCTCTCAAATGAGGTGTTGGAATTAGTAGTTGAGGAAGGGAATGCAACTTCAAAGTTTGAACTGCTAGATACAATAGTTAATAAGACGCTTTGGGAGTTACCATATTATAGGAGTATAGGTGTTGGAGCAAGAATTGAGAAGTTCTTGAAGCCCTTCATAAAGATGAGAGACGGATTAAGGGATGTTAAAACAGGTCAAGCTGAGTTCTTTAGATGGTACAATGTTTTGAAAAAGAGTAGAAGTTTCTCCGCCTATTCTAAGGCAGCCTCTGCTTTGATTCTTATGAAAAATGGGAGAGATACTATAGTTGAGGCAAGTAAGGAGATAAAAAGTCTGAACTTTATTATGGAAAATGGTAGCGTGAAAAGAATTGATGTAAATTTTGAAGACAATATAGAGAGATTAGACAGGCTTATTGATTACTATTCAAGGCTTCTTGAGAGACTTAAGGTTCCAGAGGGTTTTTTTGTCAACGTTTCTAAGCTGAATCCCTATGCGACAGAGCCAGTTATAATATATGGAGCAGGAGAGGGGCTGAAAAATATAATCCTTTATGTTGGAAATGAAAGTTTTGATGTGGGATCTCCATTCTCGATAACTTATTCATTTCCTCGTCCGGGTGTTTACGAGGTTTATGCAACGGCAGTCAACGGTTCAAGGCTCGTAAAGTCAAACATCATTGTTGTAAACGTAACAAAGATGCCAACGAAGATTGTTGTTGAAAAAAGGGTTTATGGGTATGTTTCCACTCCTTTGGTTCTTTCTGGTTCTTTGGTTGATGCTCTCTCAAGGCCATTGGCGAATAGAACCCTCTTAGTAATTTCTTCGGGAGAGGAGACCTATGTTATTACAGATGTCAATGGTGTCTTTAGAAAGATTTACTCTCTGGATTCCCTCGGAACTATCAACGTTAGGATTCTTTTTGAAGGAGACGATGTCTATGAAAATTCATCGGCGAGCGTTACCCTTGTCTTTCTGAGATTACCAGTAACGTTGAAAATAGAGGGTGAGGAGAAGGCTAGAATTGGGAGTACTTACAGAGTTTATGGGGAAGCTTTGGGCCTTAGAAATGGTACCCTTTTAATTTATGTTGACAATAGGACTCATGGAAGTGTTAATGTTAGGAATTCTAAGTTCACATTCAACTTAACATTTGAGGTACCAGGTACTCACGAGATATTTGTTGCATTTCCTGGGGATAATACTCACGCTCCTGCAAAGTCTAATGTCTTGGTCGTTAAGGTGTATGTTCCCCCGTATGCGGAAGTTGCTGGTTTTATCTTACTTTTAATTCTAATGTATGCAGTTTTTAGAATAACCAAACGCAAAAGAAGTAAGAAAAAGATAACATTGCATGATATTATCGCGGGAGTTGAAGAAAGAGAGGAAGAGAAGAGAAGTGTAAGGGAGGCGTATAGGTGGCTTTATAAGAGACTTATTTCTCAATATGGCCTGAAGCCTTCGATAACCCCCAGGGAACTATACAGGTTTCTATCCAAGGAGAGATTTGCCCCATACCTAAGGAAAGTCACTGCTATACATGAGGTTCACGTGTACGGAATGAGACGATTACCCTCTAAGACAGTTAAGGACTTCTTTAGGAGTCTCTCTGTCCTCATAATTTCAAAGATCATAGGTGAGGAGTTATGAGAAGGGCCTTGTATATTACACTAATGATATTTGGAATTATGATAATTATAATGCCCATCTCCTTACCCGTATTCACAACGACATCCGATTTTAGCGTTTTCAATCCATCTTGGATTGGAGTCTCTCAGTTTGGTAAGATGCTCTTTGCTGGGGGGAAGGTTTACCCAGTATTAGTACCTTTTAATTCCTTCAACCTAAGGGAGAAGGAGGGAACTCTGATAATCATTGCCCCAGATCTCAGTTATTCTTCATTTGAAATTGAGGAAATTAAGGAGTTCGTTAGGGGGGGAAATACACTGATTCTTATGGATGACTTTGGAACGGGAAATGAAATCCTCGAGGGGCTAAACCTCAGCGTGAGGTTTTCTAGGAAAATGCCGGTTGATATCTTCTATATGAAGGACTATCACTTCCCCGTTGTCGTGAAGATAAATGATGAGAGGTTATCTGCTGGAGTTAGGGGTATACTTCTGAACGTTCCTTCCGTAATAGAATATCCCAATGGAACAGCATTAACTAGCTCTGTATCTATGCTGGGAAGAAACTTTAAGGAGTACCCAATTCTCGTGACGTTGAAGTATGGAAATGGTAATATCGTGTTATTCTCAGATCCAAGCGTCTTTACAAATGAGATGATAAAATACAACAGAAGGTTTGTTGAGAACTTCATAAAGGCATATGTTAAGTATCCCGTTTATATAGATGAGGCTCACCACTCAAACTTTAATCTTGTCCAGATGGGAACCGTAGTGATAAGGAGGAACGTTAACAAGATAACAATATTTTATATTATAGCTTCGATATCTTTTCTAGCCCTTTTCATAGAGTCTGGTTTGGCATATAAAATCCTTGCAAAAGCTTTATCACTGGTATTTGGATGGCTCTTTAAGAAGGAAAAGGAAGATATTAGGAGTATAGTTGGGAGACTTAAGAAGGAGGGCTATGACGAAAATGTGCTCCTTAGAATAATCAATGGAATAGAGAAAGCCAGAAGGTTGGGTGGTGGATATGGACGGAAAGAAGTTTCTTAATATGCTAAAGAGGGAAATTCATAAGGCCGTCGTTGGAAAGGATGATGTTATAGAACTCTTGGCGGTTGCTTTACTTGCTGAAGGTCACGTTATAATAGAGGGAATCCCTGGGGTAGCAAAGACAACAATAGCCAAGAGTTTTGCTCAAGTTCTGGGCCTTAAATTTTCTAGAATCCAACTAACTCCCGACTTACTACCAGCTGATATTCTTGGAACAGTATACTATGACCAAGTCGAAGGGGTTTGGAAGATCAAGAAGGGGCCAATATTTGCGAACATAGTTCTTGCCGATGAGATTAACAGAGCCCAGCCCAAGACCCAGTCCGCGCTATTAGAGGCAATGCAGGAGGTTCAGGTAACGATTGAGGGAAAGACATTTCAGCTCGAAAGGCCTTTCCTTGTAATAGCAACTAAGAATCCCTTAGAGTTTGAAGGTGTTTACAATCTTCCAGAGGCTCAGATAGATAGATTCCTTCTTGAGATAAAGATAGGGTATCCTAGTGAGGATGAGGAAATCGAGATGCTGAAGAGGAAGGATAGGGGAGAGTTCTCTGAAGTTAAGAGAATATTTTCCAGGGAGCAGATACTGGCACTAATAAAGAGTGTAAAAAAAGTTAAAACGAGTGAAGAAGTTATCAAGTATCTCCACTCCATAATAAAGGAGACGAGAATAGACGATAGGCTTTTAATAGGAGCTTCCCCGAGAGCAGCAGAACACCTCCTATATGCGGCAAAGGCAAAGGCCTTTCTTGAAGGTAGGGATTACGTCATTCCTGACGACGTAAAACAACTAGCAATCCCCGTTTTGGCTCATAGACTTATAGTTAAGCCCGAATATGAGGTGGAAGGTGTAAAGGGAGAGAGCGTTGTCAAGGATATCATTGAAAAAGTTGAGGTGCCGATATGAAAAGAGAGGACGTCCTCATTATCCTTGCAGTTATGGGGATAGTGCATGGCTTCCTCTCGGGTAGTGTGAGTGGGCCTATTTTTAGCATTGGAGTACTCTCATATTTGATGCTGGCTAGGAACAGTTTTCTTCCAGATTTAACGGTGAAAGTTGAAGGACATACTGAGATGGAAGAGGAGAAAGAGTACGAGTTTACACTTTTCTTAAAAAATAAGGGTTCTGCAGCTTTAGTAAAGCCTAGGGTAGAAGGGCCCCCTGAGCTAACAGTTAAAAAGCCTAGAGTTGTTCTTATCCCCCACAATGGAGAAAAGGTCGTTAGAATAAAAATTAAGCCCATAGCAAAAGGAGAGTACACTGTAAAGCTCTTTCTAGATGTGGAGGATATTTTTGGAATAAACTCAACTACGATACCCGTGAGTACGATGAAGCTAAGTGTTGTGCCTTCGGTAGATTCAATCAGAGAGGCTATGGAAAATGTAAGGAACATTAGGCTCAAAGAGGCCTATAAGAAATCTTTGTTTGGTCTTGAGAGCTTGGAATTTTATGGATTGAGAGAATATTTCCCTGGAGATGATGTAAGGAGAATTGACTGGAAGGCGAGTGCGAGGCTTAGGAAGCTTATAGTTAGGGAACTTCTCAAAGAGAGGGAGAGTGACGTTTATATAGTTTTAGACGAGAGTAGGGAAATGAGGAAAGCGAAGATAGATTACGTTTCAACACTTGCCCTTTATCTAGCTTCTATCCTCATAAAAAATGGATATAGCGTTGGTCTAATAAAATACTGGGAAGGCGGATACAAGATCATTAGCCCGGGGAAAGGTGGAGAACAACTTGAAAAAATTAGGAATTCTTTAAAGTTTAGAAGAGAGAGGGGAATGTTTTCTCTAAAGATGGATGTTAGTGGTTTCAGTGAGAAGGCTAGGAGATTCCTTAGTAAGATATTTCCGAAAAGAAAGGGAGTGTTTGAAGCCCTACTTTCCATAAGGACACCATCGTATCTTGTGATAATCTCCGATCTAACGAGTAACACGTCTATGCTATACTCCCTGGCCGTTATGCTCAAGAAAAAGCATAAAATAATAATACTTTCTCCAAATCCAGTATTATTCTATCCCCATGAGCTAGATGAGGGTACTCTTAAGTTCCTATATAGAAAATACAAGGAAAGGGAATCTGTGTTAAGGAAGTTCTCTTCAGTAGTCCCAGTAATAGACCTTGACCCATATGACTACGAAGAAGTTTTGAGGGGATTAGAATGATTGGGCTGATCTCCACAATAATTGGTGGAGCGATATTGAAGGTATGGGCCACAGTGCTAGTTCCTCTCATGTATCTAGCTGGAAGAAAAAGTAAAGATTTTGCATACCTAACATTCTTCGCCTTTGTTCTAATTGCAATGAACGAGATCACCGTGAAGTCCCTATTTTCTTATGATTCCATTAGGGTTTTCCTTTTACTAGTGTTGCCATCTTTAATTGCCCTTTCAGAAAGCGTGTCTCTCCAGGAATTTAAACTTAGGAAAGTTGATTTAATACCAATATCCTTGTTCGTGTTGGGACTCTTGCACGAAGGCTTCTTTTACTTGGGCCTATTTTACTTGGCTTTTGAGGCATATGAACCTAGGAGATTAAAGTTAATGAGACTCCCCCTCCTACTAGCATTCATTCCAGTTGCCACGGTTCTAGTGGCCAAGCTCTTTCTGAAGGAGATGTTGGCTCCTGAATATGAAGCCCTCATAATCGGAGGATCCCTCCTGATAGTATACTTAACAATGGAGGTGAAAGCATGATACTTGTTACAGGTGGAGCGGGCTTTATAGGTTCTCACCTAGTTGATGCCTTGGTTGAGAAGGGATACAAAGTTAGAGTGCTGGACGACTTGAGTGCGGGAAGTCTTGACAACCTAAAAAACAGCATCGACAGGATCGAGTTTATTAAGGGGGACATGAGGAACTTTGAGACTGTTAAGGAAGCTGTTGAAGGTGTGGAAGTCGTCTTTCACCTCGCTGCAAACCCAGAGGTTAGAATAAGCTCCCAAAGTCCCGAATTGCTTTATGAAACCAACGTTCTCATAACGTACAACCTGCTCCAAGCCATTAAGGATTCCAGTGTTGATTACCTCATTTTCACATCTTCCTCGACGGTATACGGTGATGCGAAGAAGATACCTACACCGGAGGATTACGCACCTCTCGAACCAATAAGCGTTTACGGCGGGGCAAAACTGGCTGCTGAGGCCTTGATAAGTGGTTATGCTCACATATTCGGCTTTAGAGCCCTGATTTTCAGGCTGGCGAACATAATCGGGAAGAGGTCAAACCATGGAGTTATATACGACTTCATAAACAAACTCAGGAGGAACCCGGAGGAGCTCGAAATACTTGGGGACGGAACCCAGAGGAAGAGCTACCTCCACGTGAGCGACACCGTCGAGGGAATCCTCCACATCTTTGAGCACTTTAAGGGTGAAGGCAAGATCTACGATGTTTACAATCTGGGGAGTGAAGATTGGATAACGGTGAGGGAGATAGCTGAGATAGTGAGTGAAGAAATGGGCCTAAACCCGAGGTTCAAGTTCACCGGAGGCGTTGATGGGGGAAGGGGATGGAAGGGAGATGTTAAGCTGATGCTCCTTGATATATCGAAGGCAAAGTCAACTGGATGGAGGCCGAGGATGAACAGCTATGAAGCCGTGAGGAAAACTGTGAGAGAGCTTTTGGAGGAACATTAGTACTTTTACCTTATTCTTTGAAAAGCAAAATCCTGAGGCTCAACTCGGAGTAGTTGTTACAATAAGAATTGGTAATCTCTCTGCGGCATATCTATAAATTGGATCTGAGAATTTATAAACTCCAATCTCATCCTTAACTACGATGAATAACTCTTTAGTCAAGGCATCTAGGAGTCTGCTAAGGGTGTCTTTTGGAATTCCTGTCTTTTCTAATTCTCCCCATGTAGCGCCGTAAACCAGTCTCTTAATAACTTCTCGGGCTTTGGGGCTTCTCCCTTCTAAGAAGTGCTCCAACTCCTTTAAAGCCTCGTTCACAGCCTTCTCAAATACCCTTTGCAAGGACTCTTCATGACTTGTCCTGAGGCAACGTCTGAGTCCATAGAGGTTCAACCAGCCAGGCAGAGTTCCAAGCCTCCAAATTGTCTCCTGAATTTCCCTCTGAGTGACATTAACATCACACTGCTCAAACCCTTTCCTTAGGAATTCCGCTGCTACCCATTCGGGCCAGGGTGAGAGAAGTATCTCAATTGGTGGCCTTCCGTAAAGACTGTCTTTGTGAGTGGCTTCGAACAGCTTTTTAACAACACCAGCATAGGAACCTGTAAATATCACCAATAGGGAATCATTTTCATTAAATGCCGTGGCTAGGGCTTTTAGGAAGTTGTTCACGCCTTGTTTCACGTTTTGAACTTCATCAAGAATTAGTATTGTGTCCTTTAGGGCAAAAAGAGCATCTTCCAAAGCGTTTTTAGCAGCTGCATTTTCTCTAAGTTTTACACTAGCACTAACGTCTCTGGCAGAAAAAGAGACTTCTGCAATGTATTTTGATAGTGCATCAAGAATTGACTTTGGTAATCTGCTGAGTATCTTCTCTGTGGCTTGCCGAGAAGTTTCAGCATTCCGTAAGTCAACAAAGATTACATTATACTTCATTTCTTCTGCAAAAGCATTGGCACCTGCCCATGCTAAGCTGGTCTTTCCCGCCATTCTTGGCCCAAGAACTGCCACCCAGCTTTTAGCATGAAGAGCGTTTATTAGCTTATTTAACTCCTCAGAACGTCCAAATAAGCTTTCTTTATCTTTTCTTGGCCTCTGATCAAAAATGAGATGCCTCTTCTGGACTTTCTCCTTCTCATTAAGGGTACTCCCCGAACCAGTTCGGGGGGTAGTCTTTATAACATTTGTGTAGTTCAGTAAAAGGCTTAAATTTGATTAACCACTTAGCTCGCTTGGTAAATTTCCCTTGACTCTGCACGCGGAATAATGTAATGAACTTCAAAGCCTAAATCTTCTTCATCGAGAGTTTTTACTTCATTTGGAATGATTTTCTTGGCTCTAGGTGACTCTTGTCCGGGCCTGTAGAAGAATGATGTAGCTTTCTGAGTCCTTGGTCTTTTCTGGAGCGAGGTCTTTTGGGATTAAGTCTCTGCGGTAAATGTTGAGTTTTGGAATTAGGTTGAGTTTCCACAGGTCGTAGATTCCTCTTGAGGTTCTTTCGCCAAGGTACCCTTCATATAAGGGGGATATCTTGCGAAGTTCATTCCAAAGTCCAAGAAAGCCCATTTCTGTTTCCTCAGTCACTTTTTCATTTCCTCCAAACCTTTTCTTGCAATATTTATTGAGGCGGCGGAGGGTGTTCCCTGTGGGAACCCCCACCCTCCAGGGCGGGGAGGAGGTCAGTTGTTTATCTCTTGGAGGAGTACACTTCTATGGCCACGTCAATTCCTGTTCGCTGTTTGATTTCCTTGAGAAATTGCACAGTGGAATTTCCATCACCAGGCATTATTACACCAAAGCCATTCCCTATTTCAATAACTCCAGCATCTTTAGGAAGAAGCTTCTCCAAACGGTCAATCTTAGCGGGAATACGCAAGTTACTAATGTCAATTCCCTTCTGCAGGAGAAATACAACTACAGCTGGTAATAAGGTGCTCCAAGTGAGCCTTGGAGATCTTCCCCATCTTTTTCCACCAACAATCTCGAGCTTCCACCACGTTTCGTCGAGTTTCACATACACACTTAATGGACGCTTACCTTTCAAGTCCACATAAAGAAGCTCATCGATTGTTGGAGCATTAAGTGTACTTACTGGTATCCCAATAACCTCTAGAGTTTTTATTCTCCCTGGGGGCTCATTTATTGGTAGTGTTGAGCCTGTGTTATCTTCTTTCTGTTTAGGACCTTTCTCTAGAGGAATTTCAACAAGTCTCTCTTGGAGATTGGTTACGCTTAGGATTCTCTCCTTGGATAACCACGACAGTCTTTTGATACCTTCTTCTAAAGGAAGGCGTTCTAGGTCTATGATAATGAGAAGTCTGTCTCTTAACTTCTTCTTTGGCTCGAATGCATTAATCACAACCCACTGGATGCCATTGGTGAGTATTCCAAGCTGGACACCATCGCTGAAGCAGTATTTCCCAAGTTGGTTAAGTGCATTGTAGTCTGATATTACATTTACGCCTAGACTTTTGGCTTCAACATATGCTACACAATCACCATTGATATAGAGAGCATAATCAACTCTACCTCCATCTTCAGTACTCACCTCTGGAATCACGTCTTCGGGGTTGAAGATATCCCACCCCAATGCACTTAAAATTGGAAGTATAAGGTGTTGTTTTGTGGCTTCTTCATTAGAATGATAAAGACTAGTCCGAGAATGTGCTATATCCAGAACCTTTTTAATTGTCCTCTCTACTGGGATTTTTTCACGCATGATGAACCACCCCCTAAACCCTAATTTCTTTGACTTTTCTTTTTTCAAGTCTCGCCCTTCAGGGCAGGGAGGAGGTCAGATTTGAGTAAGTATTCCTATCGAATATAACATTGGTGTTCTCGAGCAAGGGAACAAGTTAGATGAGCTGAAAACTATCTTGTATGAAGTCTTTGAGTTTTACCTTGAAAAATATTTTGGGCTTTCTCATGAAATCGCTCATCAATTAGCTCTTGATCTTGAGAAGATTGTTGAGAACTTATTGAGGAAAGTGTAATAATTTTGCATTATGGTGATTTTAAGTTATCAAATGGAGAGTAATCATTGTACAGTGGCCAGGAACTTGCTATATATTTTGCTTGAGAATTTCTAATGCCAAGATTTCAAGGAATCCTGGTTTCAAGAGCTTCATGGGGGTGATTGTTTGCATTTTGAGGAAGTTGTTGGTAGGTGTCCATATTGCGGTTCTTCCAAGCTGATTTATGACTATGAACGTGGTGAGATCTTCTGCGCAGTTTGTGGAAGCGTTGTAACACAGGACATTATTGATCTTGGCCAGGAGTGGCGTGCTTTTGATGTTTCTCAGAGGAATAAGCGTTCTAGAACTGGTGCTCCTGAAAGCATTCTTATCCACGATAAGGGTCTCTCCACGAACATTGGGAGTGATAAGAATGTTAGTGGCTTAATGAGAGAGAAGATGTATCGCTTAAGGAAGTGGCAGTCCCGGTTGAGAGTTGGCGATGCTACCGACCGTAACCTTGCCTTCGCCCTTACCGAGCTTGACAGGATTACTTCACAGCTTAAGCTTCCAAGATACGTTAAAGAAGAAGCCGCTCGTCTCTATAGGGAGGCGGTGAGAAAGGGTTTGATTAGAGGACGTTCGATTGAGAGCGTTATCGCTGCTTGTGTCTATGCTGCCTGTAGACTTTTAAAAATACCTAGAACTCTTGACGAGATTGCTGACATTGCAAGGGTTGACAAGAAAGAGATTGGAAGGAGCTTTAGGTTTATTGCAAGGAATCTTAACTTGACTCCAAAGAAGCTCTTTGTCAAGCCAACGGATTATGTCACCAAGTTTGCTGACGAGCTTGGCTTAAGCGAGAAAACTAGGAGAAGGGCTGTTGAAATTCTCGAAATGGCTTACAAGTTAGGCATTACAAGTGGTAAGAGCCCTGCTGGGCTTGTTGCTGCCGCATTGTACATTGCTTCCCTTCTTGAGGGTGAGAAGAGAACGCAGAGAGAAGTTGCAGAAGTTGCGAGGGTTACTGAAGTGACCGTCAGAAACAGGTACAAGGAATTAGTGGAAAAGCTTGGCCTAAAGATAATGATCTGACTTTTCTTTATTATGTTTATGGATGAAAATAGTGTTCTACGCTTCACGCGCAGATCAAGGCTTTCATGGTGACGCGGAAGTTGAGTCTATCGAGTATTTCACTAACGTGGACGAGATTCTTAAAAAGTACAGTACTGAGTTGTTTCTTACTCCAGAGGAGCTAAGGAAATATGAGCGCGACAGACAAAAATGGCACTCAGTTCAAGAGTCCTTTCCAGCTGGCAGTCTTGAGTTCTTTATGGAATTGTTTGGCAGGGCAATGGGAGCTGTGTTTAAAGAAATTGCGGGGTTGTATGGTAGCCCCGCCGGGATTCGAACCCGGGTCGCGGGATCCAAAGTCCCGCATGCTTGGCCGCTACACCACGGGGCTACTCCCATTCAGACCTCCTTAATCTGGGTTTTTAAACTTAACTTCTGGCGCACTTCAGAAGGAGAACTCTTCGGCCTCGAACTCCTCAACAACCCTCTCAAACGTGTTCTCAGGGGTGAATATGAACCCGCAGTTGTCGCAAACTAAGGCTCCTTTCTCCTCTCTCAACGGGGAGAAGCATATTGGGCACCTATACTCTTCCCTGTACAACTTATCAAACACATCATCTATCATAACGAGGATCTTCAGGTCTTCCTCCCAGTCTTCGTGGAGCATTCCCCAGTAGGGGAGGGATATCAGGTTGCCCTCCTCTATTATGAGGGGGTTTATCCCAATGCTTCTTATCCCATGGGGTAACCTCTGTGCTGGTTCTATGGAAACTACATCTTGTCCATAGAATTCTATCCTCTCGCTCCTAATTGTAACTCCCTTTGATATTCTCCCTCTTAGCGGGAAGATGTTTATGAACAACTTATCATTCTCTATATCCCAGCTCGCACTTAGGCCAAGGTTCTTTTTTGTATAGAACATCGTGAAGGTATTCTCTTCGTAACTCTCGGAGGAGTAAGTAAAGCCCAGCTTTGAAAGTGCTCTCCTAATGAATTTTGGCTTTGGGAGTGAAGAATAGCTTAGGATGTACTCACCTATCCATCCGGCTAGTGCCATAGAATACCCTATGTAAACCTGCCTCTGAACCCTTAGGTAAGCCACACTGGGGATGAGTTTCATCGGATTAAGTTCTCATCCTGGTATATACACTTTTCCCTGGATGATTAGGTATAGGAAGTATGAGTATATCCCTAGTAGCACTACCGCCGTTTTCCTTCCGACTTTGTTGTTCCTGAAGAGAGATATTGTGAGTACGAGCATAACCGCCAAGGTCATGGGCATTACCGTCTTCATGATGGATGGGTCAACGTGTATGGGTCTTATCATTGCCGCTATCCCTATAACCATCAGTATGTCCAGGATGTTGGCACCTATTATGTTCCCAACGCTTATGTTTGGGATTTTCTTTAGGGTGGCCGTTAGGGAGTTTGCAAGTTCTGGGAGTGATGTTCCAATTGAGACGAGGGTAACTCCGATTATAACTTCAGGCACTCCTAAAGCCCTCGCTATCTTCACGGCGCTGTCAACGACGAGTTCGGCCCCGACTATGACCATTCCACCGGATAGGAAGAGTATTGCAACCTCCCTTCCTATGCTTCCATTCCCTTCCCCTTCAAGCTCTTCGAGGGTGATGTGCCTTTTGTATAGGTAGGTCAAGAAGAGCAGGTAGATTATTATTAGGCTTATTCCCTCGATTCTGCTTATCTCTCCATCCATCATGAGGAGCCATGCGTATGTTGTTGCCCCAAGCATTATCAGGGAGTTCTCGCTGGCTATCTTATCAACCTTCAGTGGCATTATCATGGCGGAGATAGCTAGGATTATCCCTATGTTGGCTAGGGCACTTCCTACGGCATTTCCCAGGGCAATTCCGCTGTTTCCCTTGTATGAGGATATTGCAGAAACAGTTACTTCTGGCAAGGTGGTTGCTATGCTTGCTAGAACAAGTGCTATGAGAAACTCGCTGACTCCAAAAGACCTTGCTATTCTGCTCGCTGCCTCGACAAATATGTCGCTTCCCTTTATTAAGAGTACGAGACCGAGGATGAAGATTGTGGCATCAATGATTCCTGCTTCCACCCTTGACCCCGATGTAGATTTTGGTCACTCTTTTAAGGATTTGCTCTTTAAACTCCAAGGTCTTTGAGTATTTTCTCTATGTCCTTGAGCTTGTCCTCCTCTTTTTCCTCCTCAACCTCTATGTTTCCGAGGGTCGTTATTAGTTCTTGAACTTGTTTCTCTAACCTCTTGAGCTCTTCGAACTGTAGTCTGAGTTTCTCATAAAACTCCTTTTCTATGGGGGTTACCGGTATTGGGCTCTCTATCTTTTCAGCTATCTCATCCAGCTTCCCTGTTAGTTCATAGATTGCCCTGTGGATTCTTATAAAGCTCTTCTCTGGGCTCAGCTCTTTCCCATCTTCGTTCATTGGAAGCTTGAGCCTTTTTATTCCAACTATGACGGATGTTAGCGAGGAGTACACTTCATCCTCTGGTACCGAGATAACTGCCAGCTTTCTCAGATCTTTGAGAAGCTCTATTAGGGTTTCCTTCAGCTTTTCAAACTCTTCAACTCCCTTCCCTGTTAGGACGTAGACCTTCGAAAGATCCCTAAGTGAAAGTAGAGCCCTTTTTGCTTGGAGAAGGCCGTCCTTTATCCTCTCTGGGGGGAGGTCAATGGTCATAGTTAGTAGATCCAAGAATTCTTTAAGTTCTTGCTCTTTTCTTTCTTCGAGTGTCTGCTCGAATTTCTCTATCTCTTCCTGGAGTTCTTTTAGGACTTCCTCCTTTAGCGAGTCTTTTACTTGGTTTCTCAGGGTTTCTGGATCAAGCTCTTTGAGTTTTTCAAGAATTTCGTCAATTTTTGAGGGGAGTGGTTCAAGAACGAGAACTTTGGATTTTAGCTCTTTGTATTCCTTTTCTAGTGAGGATATTTTATCCTGGATTCCCTTAAGCTTCCAGGATATTATCTCGTCTATGGACTTTTCTTCTTTTTTCTTCTCCTCTATAAGCTTGTCCTTGAATTTACTCAACTCATCCTGGACCCAGGATTTTATCTTGTCTAACTCCTTTTCCTGCTCATTTAGAAAATCTTTAAGCTCGAAGTACTTTGAGGTGAGTTTATTGGTTAGGTTATTCACATAATACACCAAGAAACCGGCTATAGCTATGAGTATGCCGATCACTAGTATGTCCCCTAGCATGCTTGCGGGTCCTCCAAAGGAATAAGGGGTGAAATGTAAATTAAAATTTATGCCTTTAGATGCTCTCGCCGAGCAACTTGTCTAGGTCGAGCATTATCAGTAGTCTCTCTCCGTTGTTTATCTTTGCTATTCCCTTGATGAATCTCATGTCAACTTTTGAGGCGAGGGTCTTTGGTGGCTGTTCTATCTGATCTTCTGTTAGCGTTAAAACGTCGGAGACGGCATCTACTATCACACCCACTATCTCTCCGTTGACTTCTGCGATTATTATCTTCTTGTTGCTTAGGTCTCCATCGTCGTAGTAACCTAGTAGCTTCTTCAGGTTCACTACCGTTGTTATTTGTCCTCTGAGGTTTATAACTCCCTCTACGAAGTCTGGGGCGTTTGGTACCCTTGTTATTGGCATCATTTCCTTTATTTCCCTAACCTTCGAGATGTCCAAACAAAACTCCTCATTTCCTAACCTGAATGCTACAACCTGTATCTCGGTCACTTCCTACCACCCCTAACATTTTCTATTTCGGTGAGAGCTTTGTCTAGGTCTTCTTTAAGCTTCATAGTCTTTTCTTTAATTGAATCTAGGGTATCAAGGGAGGTCTTTATTGTCTCCACGAGCTGAGTTGCGAAGTTTAGGTTGTCGGAAACGTCTTTTGATATTGAATCTATCTTTTCAACGAGCATCTGTACTGAATTTGCCTGCTCGTCGATTCCTTCTGATAGCTCTTTTACCATTGAAGCAGTCTCGTTGGCTCTTCTTGCTATGTCATCAAAGGCGGCTATAAGCTCTTGAATTGCATCCTTCACTTCCTGGGTTACCCTAGTGTTTTCCTGTATTGATTCTATAACCCTGTTGATGTTTTCTTGCATCTCCTTGATTAAGTCCCTAATCTGTTCAGCCGATCTTCTAGATCTGTCGGCCAACTCTCTTATATTCTCTGCAACTACTGCGAACCCTTTTCCGGCCTCTCCGGCTCTTGCCGCTTCTATGGCTGCGTTCAATGCTAGGAGGTTTGTTTGCCCCGCTATTGATGTTATGACGTAAACTATCTCGTCAATTTTCTTTGAGTAGTCCGCAAGGATGTTTACTGCGTTTCCCATTTCTTCACTAACTTCGCTTATCCTTGCAACCTTCATAGCTGCGTTGTCTGATATCTCCTTACCTTTTTCCGCCATTGACGCTGATTCTAGTGCGAATTCTGAAAGCTGCTGGGCTTGGACGTTCATCTCTTCAATCCCGGCGGAGAGTGTTTGGATGTAGTCATTGACCTCCGCTATCTTCATGCTTTCATTCTCTAATCTTGAGACGAGTTCGTTTGTTCTGTCCAGATCGCCTACCTGTATACCTTCTATATCTGTTTCCAGTTCGGTTGCTGTTTCTTTAGCCCTTTTAATGTGCTCTTCTACGGTTTCTAAGGCTTGGGAAATTTTTCTAGGAGCATATACTGCTGGTCTCTGTCTTATTCTCTTTTTAACTTCCTCAAGAACCTTTATATCTTCTTCAAAAAGTCCTATTGGGGGAGATACATCTTTTCCTTCGAGAACATCTTTCAGATATTGGATGATTTCTCTTGCCAAGGTGTAATCTTCTTTCCTTTTTCCTCCCTGAACTAGAAACAGGCCTACCCCTATTATAAGGAATATGGGGAGAACGTTGACTCCTGAGATTGCAGTGAGGATCAATTTTCTCGCCTCCTTGGAAAGTTTTTAATTTAGCTGCATGAATAGTTAAGGGTGGCATAATTTGAGCGATTACGTGTATTATTTGGCCAAAATCTGATAAAAAGTTTTCGTTTTGTCATATTCATGAATCTGAGTAGTTTACTGCCTTCATTTTGAAGTTAAAAAGACCTACAAGGGTACCTACACAACTACGTGCATAAAAATATTTTTATTAAAGGTCAACGAGTATTGTATAAGGAACGAGAAGCTCTTTAAACTGTTGGATATAAACCAACAACCCAGAGAGGGGCTGATTATGCAATCCCAGAAAGGATATGAGCTTATTAAGGCCGAGATTTTTAAGAGGTTAGGGGTTAGTGTAGACGCCTACAAGGATTCCTACCTGCAGAGGAGGATAAGAGCCAGAATGAGGAAGCTTGGAATAACTGACTACATGGAATACTACAGGTTGCTCAAGACAAATAAGGATGAATTTGAGGAGCTCTTGTTTACCATAGCAATTAACGTTACGGAATTTTTCAGAGATCCAATAGTTTGGAAGACTTTCCAAAATAAGGTCCTTCCTGAGCTGATAGAGTTTAAAAAGCAAAAGGGTGTGCGGTCGATAAAGATATGGAGTGCTGCATGTTCCACTGGTCAGGAACCTTACTCGATAGCGATGACACTCTATGAGGTTCTTGGTCAAAACCTTGGGGGTTTTAGGGTTTCTATACTCGCCACAGATATAGATAGAGAAGCTCTCCAAGCTGCCGTTAGGGGAGAATATCCTGTAGATGCCGTTGAAAAGCAGGTTCCAAAGCATATGATTCCAAAATACTTCGATAGAATAAGTGAGGAGAGGTATAGAATAAAGCCCTTCGTAAAAAGGTTGGTAACATTTAGGTGGTTAAATCTGCTTTCCTCTCCTTACCCGAAGGGATTTGACGTTATATTCATCCGAAACGTTCTCATTTATATGAACAGGGAGGCCCAGGAGGAGATATTTAAAAAGCTCTATGACTCTCTCGAGGATCACGGTTATCTCATCCTTGGTAAAACCGAAACAATCCTTGGAAATGCAGCCAAGTTGTTCAAGTTGTATGATCTTGTCGCTAGGATCTATAAAAAGAATTTGGAGGTGAAGAGGCATGGCTAGGATATTGATAGTTGACGATGCAGCGTTTATGAGGATGCTACTGAAGAAAATCCTAACGCAGGCCGGCCACCAGGTTGTTGGGGAAGCAAGCAATGGAAAAGAAGCTGTTGAGAAGTACAAGCAACTGAAGCCCGATTTGGTGACCATGGATATAGTAATGCCAGAGATGGACGGAATTACAGCGGTTAAGGAAATTATGAAGATCGATCCAAATGCCAAGATAATTATGATCACTGCAGTCGGTCAAGAGGCTAAGGTTATGGAAGCACTCAAGAGTGGAGCCAAGGGATACATAGTGAAGCCATTCCAAGCTCAGAAAGTCATAGAGGAAGTGAACAGGGTTCTATCGTCTTAATCAAGAATAAAACGGTGATAACATGCCCCTGCTCAACAAAAAGATTAGGGTACTCGTCGTTGATGACTCTGCATTCATGAGGAAAATCTTGAAGGACATCATAAACTCTGATCCAGAACTTGAAGTCTGTTGCGAAGCCAGGGATGGGGTTGAGGCTATTGAGATGGTTCAAAAACATAGGCCCGATGTTATAACCTTAGATATTGAGATGCCTCGAATGAATGGTCTAGATGCTCTTAGGGTTATAATGAAGAAATATCCGACTCCCGTTATCATGATAAGCGCTCTCACCCAGGAGGGGGCTGAGGCTACAATAAAGGCACTTGAGTATGGTGCGATAGATTTCATACCCAAGCCTTCCTCTTCAATATCAATAAACATGCGAGAGATGAAGGATGAAATAATAGCGAAGATAAAGGAGGCTGCAAAAGTTCCAAGGAGATTCCTTGAACTTAAGAGAATAAGATTGCTTAGAGCCCAGAAGGCAAAGAAAACAAAACCCTCAGTCCCTGCAAGGATAGCTGTTGCAATAGCGGCTTCGACAGGTGGCCCGCAGTCATTGCTCAAGATATTCCCAAAGTTTCCAGAGGATTTAAAGGCTGGGATATTGCTGGTTCAGCACATGCCTCCAGGCTTTACCCGTTCATTCGCAAAGAGGCTTGACAGCGTGTCTAAAATTGACGTGAAGGAGGCTGAGGAGGGTGACGTAGTAGAGGAGGGCAAAGCATACGTTGCCCCTGGAGACTACCACATGGAGGTTACGCTTAGGAACGGCAAGCCAACGATAACGCTCAACAAGAAGCCCAAGATTCACGGTGTAAGACCTGCTGCAGACCCAATGATGATAACTGCAGCCCAGGTGTTTGGAAGGAGGACAGTTGGAGTAGTTATGACTGGAATGGGAAGAGATGGGGCTCAAGGAATTGTGGAAATAAAGAAGAGGGGTGGAATAACGATTGCTCAAGATAAAGAAACTTCGATAATCTTCGGAATGCCAAAAGCCGCAATTGAAACTGGAATGGTTGACTACGTGGTTCCCCTGGATAAAATCCCCGAGACAGTGGTTAAGGCTGTGAACACAATACGAGGGGGTGGTGTCATTGGAAGACCTTTCACAGTACCTAGATGAATTCCTTGCGGATGCGAGGGATAGGATAGATAGCCTGAGCAATGCAATACTAACCCTTGAAAAGATCGTCAAAGAGGGAGGCAGTGAAGAGGAGAAGATGGAACTAATAAACCAGATATTCAGAGATGCTCACACCTTAAAGGGTACAGCCGCTACCATGGGTTTCATGAAGCTCAGTGAGACGGCGCACAAGATGGAAAACTTGTTTGATGCAATCAGAAACGGTCAGGTCGAGCTAACACCAGAATTAGTTGATTTAGTTCTTGAGTTCCTTGATGCCATAGAAGCAATGGTTGACAACATAGAGGAGAATGGCAATGAGGGAGACGTAGACGTTTCTGAGCTTTTTGAGAGAGCTGATGAATTTATGGGGGGTAAAGCTCCAGAAAAAGAAGAGAAAAAGGAAGAAAAGCCTCCAGAAGAAAAGAAAGAGGCTGAGGAGAAAGTAGAGGAAGTTAAGGTTCCAGAGGGTGGGAAGGTATATCACATAAAAGTGTACTTCCAAAAGGATGCTCCCTTGAAAGGCGTGAGAGCTTTCCTGATTCTTTCGGATCTTGAAGAGAGGGGTGAAGTTCTCTGGACTAATCCCGAGAGAAAGGTAATCGAAGATGGTAACGCTGATCAAGATGTGATAGAGTTTAAGGTATCATCTAACGTTCCCAAAGAGGAACTTGAGAAGGTTATAAAGAGACATCCGGAAGTTGAGAAAGTTGAGATCTTTGAGGAAGGAAAGGGCGAGGAGAAGAAGCCTGAAGGTGAGAAGGAATACTTAATAAGGGTTTACTTCCAGCCTGATGCTCCTCTTAAGGGTCCAAGAGGATTCTTGATTCTTCAGGATCTTGAGAAGATTGGAGAGATAGTTGAAACAAATCCGAGTAGGCAAGACATAGAGAATGGAAAGTTTCTTGAGGATAAGTACTTCGAGGTTAAGCTTAGAACGTCAGCTAACGAGAACGAGATAAGGGAGATTTTAAAGAAGCATCCGGATGTAGTTAACTTCACGATTTCATCTGTCACTGAAGAGAAGAGGGAAGAAAAGAAAGAGGAAAAAGAAGAGAAAAAAGAAGTAAAGGCTCCACAACCACCTAAACCACCAAAGAAGCCTCAGAGGATAGAGACTCCTAAAGTGAAAGTTTCAAGGATAATAAAGATAGATGTCAGCCACCTCGACAAGCTCATGAACCTAGTTGGAGAGCTCGTGATAACTAAGGGTAGGCTTGAACAGATAGCCGAGAGACTCGGAGACAGAGAACTTCTTGAAACACTATCAACTCTCTCAAGACTTCTCACAGAGCTACAGGATGAGATAATGGAGATGAGGCTAACCCCAATTGCTGAGGTCTTCAATAAGTTCCCGAGGATGGTCAGGGAGCTCGCTAGAAAGATGGGTAAGGAAGTTGAGTTCGTTATGGAGGGTGCCGATATAGAGGTTGACAGAACGATCCTTGAAAAGCTCGGTGATGCTCTAGTCCACCTGCTCAGAAATGCTATTGACCACGGTATAGAACCTCCAGAGGAGAGAGAAGCCAAGGGCAAGCCCAGAGTTGGTAGGGTTGAGCTGATTGCAAAGAGAGAGAGGAATCACGTTGTGATTATCGTTAGAGATGATGGTAGGGGTATAGACCCAGAGAAAGTTAAGAAGAAGGCCATAGAGAGAGGTTTAATAACACCTGAAGAGGCCGCAAGCCTGAGTGATGAGGAGGCGATAAACTTAATCTTCCTGCCAGGATTCAGCACTGCAGAGAAAGTCACTGACGTTTCTGGAAGAGGAGTTGGAATGGACGTCGTTAAAGAAGTAGTGAAGTCGATGAACGGTTCAATAACAGTTCAAACGGAAGTTGGTAAAGGAACGACCTTCATACTCAAGCTACCGATTAGTATGGCGATAATCCAGGCATTGCTCATTAGGGTTCAGGATGAAGTCTATGCAATTCCAATTAACAACATACTTGAAACAATCGAGGTTGACCCATCGATTCTTAAAACAATCGGTGGTAGGCATGTGATAGTTCTTAGGGGCGAGATAATACCTGTTGTGATGTTACATGAGCTATTTGGGCTTCCAATACCAGAGGTCGAGAGATTCCCAGCAATAATAGTCGATTATGGTGCCCAGAAAGTTGCAATAGGTGTGGACGAGTTACTTCACAAGAGGGACATAGTCATCAAGAGCCTGGGCAAGTTCCTCTCCAACATTAGGGGCTTTGCTGGAGCTACAATACTTGGAGACGGTAGCGTAGTTCTTATCATTGACATTGGTGGTCTACTTGGAGGTGGATATCATGGCTGAGAGTTTTGAAGAATATATCAAGAATTTGGATGAATTTGCTAAGAGTGCCTTGGTTGAGACTTTCAACATAGGCGCATCCCATGCGGCAACAGCATTAAGTCAGATGACTGGAAAAGAGGTCAACATCACGGTTCCAAATCTCAAGATTGTGGCAATAAAGCATGTACCTGAGGTCGTTGGTGAGGATGTTAAGGTTGCCGTTTACATTGAACTTGGGAGAGATTTCAGTAGTCATGCCTTCTTCATAGCAGATTACGACGATGCTCTAAGGATGTTCGACATAATAATGGGTAATCCCCCCGGAACTACGACTGAAATGGATGATATGGTTAAGTCTTCCTTCATGGAAGTTGGTAATATCCTAATCTCAGCATTTGCGAATGCATTGAGCGAGTTCTTGGGCATTACCATAGAGCAAAGCCCACCAAGCATGGCAATAGACTTCCTTCCTGCGATACTTGACTTCGCCCTGGCTGATATTGGTAAGTACTGTGACTACACGATAATACTTGAGACGAAAATAACTATAAGTGGCGTGGAGTTTGAAGAGCACTTTCTCTTATTCCCGAAGCCAGAGGATATGAAGAAGATTTTGGACAAGCTAATGGGGGGATTCGCATGAAGAGGAGTGAGTGGTATAAGGACATATTTAAGGAGGCCTCTAACATAGCAATATCCCACGCATTAACAGCTCTCTCCCAGATGATAGGTGGTCCTATAGACATGGAACCCCCCGAGGTTGAGATAGTTTCGAGAGTCGAGTTCCTAAAGAGACTTGCAGAGAGAGGAGTTTCTAACGGTTTCACTGTCATGTTTGACATAACCGAGGGTTTATCAGGTTTAACGATACTTCAGTTCCCTAAACAGAGTGCCCTCAACATAACTGCTGTTCTCATGGGAATGGAGCCTGGCAGTGTAACTGAACTCGATGATATGGGAAAGTCAGCTATAATGGAAGTCGGTAACATCTTGATCTCAGTATATACAGATATACTTTCGAATCTCATCGGTGAACCCGTCTCATTAAGTCCACCAAAGCCTGCTGAGTCGCTATATGACATAGAGAAGGAACTTGGCAGACCTGACCTTAGAAATGTTGAAAGTATAATAATATTCAAATCTCGCTTCCACAAGGAAGATATTGGTGTTGAAAGCTTCTTTTACATAGTTCCTACTCCTGAGTCATTTACTAAGCTTGTTAAAAGACTAGAAAGTCAAGTAGTTGAAGAGGGAGAGTTTCAATGATGACCCAGGAAATTAAGGTTGGAATAGGCGACTATGCCGTTGGGAAAGGTCGGGGAATAATTAGCACGTATGGGTTAGGGAGCTGTGTAGGCATTACCCTGTACGATAGAGTTACCAAGGTTGGTGGATTGTTGCATGCTCTATTGCCTGAGGCATCGAGGTATGGAAGTCGAGGGAATCCAGCGAAATACGTTGATACCGGGTTACAATTACTCCTTAGGGATCTACTAAAGCTCGGTGCCTCTAAAATCAGGCTCGAAGCTAAACTCTTTGGCGGAGCTCACATGTTTGAGAATGTAAAGAGCCAGGATCTAATGATAGGGAAGAGGAATGTTGAAGTCGCAAAAAGAGAACTCAAAAAGCTGGGAATAAGGCTAGTAGCTGAAGATACTGGGGGCAAGGGGGGTAGAACAATTTACCTGGATCTATCTACTGGGAAAGTGCGAATGAGAAAGGTTTCGGGAGGGAAGGTTATCGAAAAAATATACTAGGAGGTGAGGGCAGATGGAGTTTAAGAAGAAAGTAGCAGGGACTGTCATAATAGGAATGCTACTATTAGCAACAATAGCAGGCGTACTAATGATATATGGTTCCAAGAAAGCTGCTTCGTCAGCAAAAGCGAGAGTATTACCTGTTATGGAGAAGTTTGCAGAAAACGAAGTAATGGCTGAAGTGAACAGAATTGGCGGAGAATTTGATGCATTCTTTGAGGAAATTATAGTGCTTGGAGAAGTAGCCCAGGGGGCGGTATTAGAGTCCCTCCAGGATATGCATGATGTATATAGGGTAAACTTTGGAGATCCTGGTTATGAAAAGTTACTTCGTGTTTTCCTACTTAAGAAGTTTAAGGTAATTAAAGACGCTGAATCAAGGGTTTACTACGTTTACTTTGGCGACATAAATGGAAACATGTACATGTATCCAGAAGAAGAACTTCCTGAAGGATATGACCCTAGGGTTAGACCATGGTATAAACAGGCTGCCGAAGCAGGTCATCCAGTATTTACTGAGCCATACCCAGATGCAACAACTGGGAAGTGGGTTATAACTTACGCTGTTCCAGTTTACCAAAATGGGAAGCTAATTGGTGTCGTTGGTCTTGATGTGTTCATAGACACTCTTGTTAAGGCGATAAAAGAGTCAAAAGTTGGTAAGACGGGTTACGCGTTTATCCTGAATAAGAATGGACTTACAATAGTTCATCCAAATGAAGAGTACATAATGAAACTCAATGTAAACGATTATCCCCAGTTAAAACCCATAGCTGATTTTCTCAAGAGTGGAAAAGAAGAAGGAATAGTTAAGTATGAGTGGCAGGGTGTCAAGGTTATAGCAGCTGGGAGGAGGATTAAGGGAACTGACTGGTATGTATTTGCAAGGGCTCCTGAAGAGGAGATTACAGGCCCTGCAATTGAAGCAATCCATCTAATGGAGTCAGATATGAGAAAGAGTGCAACAATAACTGTAGTATTCTTAGTGGTTCTTTCCCTTGTATTCATAGCAATAATGTACAAGATAATCGCCTCATCATTAAGGCCTTTAGTTGGACTTGCAGAGGCTGCAAGGGCCCTTGCAGAGGGTAGGCTAAGTGAGGTAAGAGAGAAGCTTGCTAAGATAAGATACTTGGAGAACGACGAGATTGGAGCGTTGATAAGGGCTTTTGAGGCTGTAGGAAAAGACATGATAGGAACTTTACAAGCAATAAGCAAGAGGCTTGAGAGGTTAGCCGAGGGAGACCTAAGCAATGGTCTTACGGTTGAAGCGAAAGGTGAGCTTAGAGATGTAATAGAGGACGTTAAGACGGTTACCCAGAGGCTTAAGGAGACCATGGGCATGCTAATTGACATGACAAATGAACTTGAGAAGAAGGCAAATGTCCTCGCACAAGTTGCGAATAATGTTACTGAGTCAATCAACCAGGTTACGGAGGCAATCCAGCAGGTTAGTACGGAGGCCCAGAGACAGCAAGAGACCATCAACGAAATTACCGAGGGTGTTAGGCTAGTGTCACAAGTCAGTGAAGAGAGCGTAAGGGCAATGGACGAGTTTGAGGCTGCGGTCAACGAAGTCGTCAACATAGCCAACGAAGGTAGCCAGAAGGGAGATGAGGCCCTCCAGAGAATCAGTGACATTCAAGAGATGATGAATGCCATCGAAGAGTCCGTTAGTAAAGTGGCAGAGATGAGCAGGAACATAGAGGAGATAACAAATGTTATTACAAATATTGCAGAGCAGACGAACTTGCTGGCACTTAATGCAGCTATAGAGGCGGCAAGAGCTGGAGAAGCTGGAAGAGGATTCGCGGTAGTTGCTCAAGAGATCAGAAAGCTTGCAGAGGAGAGCAAGCAGGCTGCTGACAACATAAAGAGCATAATTGATCAGATAACCGACGAGATCCAGGAGGCAGTAGAAACAACGAAGAAAGGAGTCCAGGTAATCGGAGAATCATCGGATACCCTCAGGGATTCTATAGCTTACTTGGGCAACATAGCTGAGTTGCTCAGAGAAACGAGTGACAGGATGGGCAATGTTAAGTCTCAGATCCTTAAGACGCAGGAAGAAATCGAGAATGCTCTCAGAGCCCTTGAAAACCTTGCAGCGAGTGCTGAAGAAACGACGGCGAGTGCTGAAGAAGTCAGCTCTGCAATGGAGGAGCAGACTGCTGCAATTGAAGAACTTAGGAGAGCCTCACAAGATCTCAAAGAAATTGTTGAAAAGCTTAGGGGGGTTATATCAAGATTCAAGCTTTAGTTTCCTTTCACAAATTTTTAGGAGGTGAGTAAGATGGACGTGTTCAGCCTCATAGTAATCCTCGTGGCAATAATCCTGGCAGTACTGCTCTCTAACATTATGGTGTCTAAGATGATGTCTCAGCAAATGAAAAATATACAGGCACTTATAGCATCGGCGACCTTAGAGGCCCCAACTGGATATGAAAGACCATCTAGGCAAGTGCCTGAATCTAAGCCGGCAGAGAAAGCTAAGGAGGCTAAGACTCAGGTTCAACCAACAACTCCAGGTGTAAATGAGGAGGAAATACTCAAGAAACTTAGGCAGGTAATCAATGAAAAAGTCCAAAACGTGTTGGAGGAAGCAAAGAAGAAGAAAGAGAGGTTACTAATGCTCTTAGATGTTGCAAGGGGTTATGCCCTTGGATTCATAAGTGAAGACGAGTACAACGCATTCCTGATGAAAGTGCTTTCAGAGCTTGATGAGTTCAAGAGGTTATGGCTTGCTAGGTTCCCATCTCAGAGTGACAGGGATAGGCTGAACCAAATGATAAACTATGTACTAAGAACGAAGTTGCCAATAGAGGTTAGGGAGAAAGGAAAGGAGGGCACGGTTAGGCTATCGCCGGATGAGGCATTGATAAGGATTACTTCCAACATAAATAGTGCAATATCAATATTAGATGACCTTATAAAGAAGAGAGGAGAAAACCCAGCCGTAACACCACTTGAGATCCAACTCTCCCAAGAGGTTGAGAAGTTAAGGAGAAAAGTTGAACAACTTGAGGCGAGGCTCCAAGAGCTAGAGGCCCTCTAATGGGGGCACAGAAATGGCGATCGCTGAGACTAGAGTTAAAGTGGCTATTCAGTCATCTTGGAAAAGTATGAGGGGAGTTAATTGGAGAGATGCAATAGCCCAGTTAGATTCGGATAGGTTGGTTATTAAATACCTTAAAATGGGCGAAGTTGTTAGTGAGGATAGTTTTCCGTTTTCTTCGTTAAGTGATATTAGCGTGAGAATTCCAGATGAACTAAAACTTAATCCTGAGAAGGAGCACTTTGGAATGAAATTTTACATTCCCACTAGGGGAGAGGTTCTTCTAATTTTGACCATTGAGGAAAACCTCCTGATATATGATGAGAAGAAGTTTCTCGAGTTCATACACAAGATCTTTGAGACTCTCATAAATGGAAAACCTGCGATGATTCAACTTGCGAGAATAGTTGGTGGGGCAATAAATATGGAGTCAAAATGGCAACAAGGTTGGTTGAGAGTTGTGAAGGTTAAATCAGCCAGAACTCAAAAAACTGAGAGAAGTGTTGTTGTCATCACAGAAGAAAAGAAGCCAATATCGATATTCTCTGACATCGAAGATATAGAGATTGAAGAAGTCGATATGAATGGGAAAAAAGTGAGGGCTTGGAAGATAAGGCACTTCCACATAAATCAGAGTGTAACCTCCTACCTTTACATCCCTGAGAAGCAAACTCAACTGTTCGTCTTAAGGTACCTTCTCAAGTACAACCCAGCTACCATGGAGTTCATAATGAAGATTGCGGATGACTTCCCAAGCCTTAAGGCAGAGTTCCAGGAATTCATGGAAAGGGAACTTAGGGAACTCGAGGCGCTTGATGAGATGGAGAAGCAGATATTAGTTGCACTATACTCCGGAATCGACCCTCTTGAACTTCATCAATTCCTTGGAATAACTGAAAAGGAGATCGAGGAAATCTATGATAGGATGATAGATAAGGGATTGCTAAAAATAATCATGATAAGGAAGGTTGTCGATTTAACAAATGAAGGAAGGAGATTAGTGAATAAGCTCCTCAAGTATGGGCTTGTTTCAATGTGAGGAGGAGGCTCATCAGGGTTGGTGTTACTATCTCTATAGTTCTCTTCATTACTCCGATGGTTGGCATTTTTTCAATTCTAAGGACACTTGAGCCCTCTTTTGGTATCGCTTCAACGACCGTTGTTGCTATCCTTTCAAGCTCCGGGATAGGATCTATTGAAAGGTTCCTCGTTATTGTCGTGTCTATTACTGAAATAGTTATCAGCTTGGGATGGCCCAATAGCTTTTGAGTCTCAATTATCATCTGATAGAATTCGGAGTATTTTGAGAGTAGTGCCATAAGTCTTTCTCCGCCAATCACAAGTGCCATTATCTCTCCTTCTTCTTCATTCAGGTAACCGTCCAGTAACTCCTTATACTTCTTCACATAAAGAACGTGCTCTCCCGCTATGCTGATTCTCTTTATAACGTTCCCTACAGCTAAGGTTCCTCCTATCTTTATCACTGGAACATCTGCAAAAGCATCTGGAAATCCAAGAACTTTCAGGTGCTCCGAGATGACATGAAGCGTGTCTAGCATATCCACTATTATCAATTTTCTTCCTCTCATGTTGGCATACTTTTTCAGGAGTATTGCAAAGAACTCTGGTCCATACGATGTTGACTCTGCTTTCATAAGAACCAGTTCCCCACTTTTCAAGGAGTCCAAGAGATTGAAAAGCTCATTTATGGACTCCATATCATCAACCTCCAGGCTAATTTTATATAATCAGGTTATGTATTTAATATTATCGTTTCCATAACTGGTTGTACTTAGTATAAATGTGCAATTGTATCATTGTTTTATAATAACAGCTACTATCTGCAATCTTCTGGAATAATTAAAAGTAGAAAATTTCAATCTGTGGAGGTTTTCTTGACTATAACTATAACTATTGAGTTTACATTAGTTCCAGTTGGGCCTGTGAATAGCAAAGCTCCCACTTTTTTTAAGGCCTCATAGGCATTGTGTTCAAAGAGAGTCTTTTCGACATCTATTCCAGCTTCCCTAAGCTTATCATAGGTATATCCATCAACTATACCTCCAGCGGCATCGGTTGGTCCATCGGTTCCGTCAGTGTCGAATGCTACTATAACGGCTTCCATACCTCTTATCTTCCTGGAGGCACTTAGTGCTATTTCCTGGTTTGGTCCGCCTCTTCCTCCTTTGCCTTTAATGGTTACGGTAGTTTCGCCTCCAAAGACCAAAACTACTGGTGGTTTAAACGGTCTTTCTCTCTCCCAGATCTCCCTAGCTATTGAGCCAATGAATATGCCTGCCTCCCTAGCTTCTCCTTCCAAGACGGTTGTCATTATATATGCATCAAACCCCATTTTCCTGGCTTTCTCTACTATGGCCTCGCATGATTTTGTGTTGCTAGCTATCAAGAAGTTGTAGATATTTGGGAGATCTTCTTTTAATGTCTCTTCAATTTCCCCTCTCAATCCCTTTTCTATTATATTTCTCACACTTTCTGGAACTTCGTTCCAGATTCCATAGATCTCAAGTATCCTTTTGGCATCTTCAAACGTTGTTGGATCTTTTACTGTTGGTCCTGAAGCTATTGCCTCCAGGTTGTCCCCTACGACGTCCGATATTATCAATGCTATGCCGGTTCCCTTGATTCTTTTGGCCAACTTTCCTCCCTTGACCTTTGATATATGCTTCCTCACGGTGTTTATCTCGTGTATTGTGGCTCCACTCTTTATCAGCAGATCATTGGTCTTCTTAAGGTCTTCTAGAGATATTCCATCCTCCGGAACTTCAAAAAGAGCTGATCCCCCACCTGAAATTAGGATAAACACTATGTCCTTTTCTCCAACCTTTTCTAGGAGTTTTAGTCCCTCTTCCCCGCCCTTTATCGAATTTTCGTCAGGTATTGGATGCCCTGCTTCTATGACCTTAATCTTTTTTAGAGGCTTTCCATAGCCATACTTAGTCACGGCAATGCCATCTTTAACATCTACGATCTCTTCTATTGCCCTAGCCATTTCACATGCAGCTTTTCCAAAGGCAAGGACGTAAATGTCCCCTTCTATCGGGAACTCTTTCCCTTCAACTATGATCTTATTTTCCAAAACCTTTACTGAGTTTCTAACTGCCTTGTAAGGGTCTGCGACGACTAAAGCTTCCTTAACCAACGTTAGAGCAACATCCTTCATACTTCATCCCTCAGTCAACGAAGGCTTTTCCACCAACGAGCTCCTTAATCTTCTCGGTTGCGTCAGAGTACACTCTCTTGAACGTAATCCTCCAAAGTCCATCCATCTCTTCTATATCTACTATTTCTATGTTTAAACCGAGCTTCTCAAAGTGGGTAACCATCTTGTATGCAGTTTCTATCTTCTTAACTCTTATCTTGAACGTTTCGGCGATTTCTTCTCCCTGTTCAACATCTAAGATTCCCTCGACAAAAGGTTGAAGCAGGGCCTTTCCTAGATCTTCCGCTAGTTTTCTCAATTCTTCATCTCTGATTTTTCTCTCTGCTATATAGAAGGCTAGCCTAGATATTCTGCTTGTGAAGTACCCAGGGGGTAGTTCGTAAAATACTCTCGCTCCAATTTTGATATCATTTATATTCGCATATGGAGTGACATACTTGACTATCTTCTTCATATCTGGGCTTTTCATAACTATCCCTTCTCTCCCCTCTTCACTGAGCTTCTCTATTAAGGCGTAAAGTTCTCCTATATCATCTCTTGTGTACTTTCCGAACACTTCAACGTGAGGAATTCCATACTCTTCGGCAAGTTTAAGTCTTTCCTCTACTGGCAAGCTTTTTCCAGTGTTAATTTCTTGCACGTCGAATAAGAAGAATTTTATGTCCTCTTTAACATATGGAGGGCCTTCAACGAGATAAGGGCTTTCTGGTCCTGCCATTTCCCCAACTAGCACTAAATTTGGATTGTCCTTGAAGAATTCCTCTGGAACAAAGTCAGTTATTCTCTCTGTTGTGAATGGGCAGATAAACCCACCGCGGGTTATTGCCAATATTCTCTCTCCAACTTTAGTGACTCTGACGTTGTACCCATCAACTTTTTCTTCTACGTAGAATTCTCCCCTTTTGAAGATCCTCCTTATCCCCTTTTCAAGGTTCACGACCCTCTTAATGTGGGGAAATCCGAGAATTATCTTATCAAAGTCGAAGACTACTGTTCCACGTCTTAGTTTTCCTGCAGAGTCCTTGAATCTTAAGTACCTTAGCCCCTCGTATTCGTCTTCTACTATCCCTCCCTTGGCCTCGAGAATTTCTATTCTTTCTTCCGAGATCCCAAGGCTCGTTAGAATATCCTTAAATCTGCTACTTACCACCCTTTCCACCAGATAAATTTTGGGCTTTGAAGTTTTTAAATTAAAGTTATAATTTCCAAAACTTTTATTAAATATTCAGCATTTATAAATTTGTGAAAATTGCAGGAGGTGTGTCGAAGTGTTCGAAGAAATAAACAGCTTTGAAGTTGCCTTTAAGAAGTTACTTGAAGATGTCCTCGAATTTGATGTGAAAAAGGCCTTGGAAGACGTTGATAAAGTTATCTGTATAGAGCCTCACCCTGACGATTGTGTAATTGGGATGGGGGGGACGATAAGGAAGTTAACTGAGAGAGGTGTCGAGGTAGTTTACCTCTGTATGACCGATGGCTATATGGGAACCATGGATGAGGGATTAACTGGCCACGAGCTCGCTACAATAAGGAGAAGAGAGGAAGAGGAAAGCGCGAGAATGCTTGGAGTCAAGAAAATATACTGGCTGAATTACAGGGATACTGAGTTGCCTTATACGAGGGAAGTTAGAAAGGACATTGTTAAGATAATCAGGAAGGAAAAGCCTGATGGGGTGTTCCTTCCAGATCCTTGGCTTCCATATGAGGCCCATCCAGATCACAGAACTACGGGTTTCTTGGCCTTAGATGCAGTTGCTTTCTCTCCACTACCAAACTTCTCAAACGTTGATTTAGATATAGGCCTAAAACCTCATACTGTATCTTTCGTTGCGTTGTACTACACAAACAAGCCGAATTACTTTGTTGACATAACAGATGTTATGGAGCTGAAGCTCAAGGCTATAAGAGCTCATAGAAGTCAGTTCCCCGACGATATTTGGGAGACTTGGGAACCCTTCCTTAGAACAGTGGCCCTCTTCTATGGACAAAAGGCGGGAGTTAAATATGCAGAAGGGTTTAGGGTAATGCCAGGTTTATTCTACCATATCACGCCTTTTGCTGATCTCATATGAGTTCTTTTTCTATCATCAACTCTACTTCTTTTGTGAATTTTTCTAGTGGCATGGTGTCCAATCCAAATCTCCTTATTGGCTCGTACCTCTTGGGTTCGTCCGTTATGAGTAGACTTCCAGTATAAATCGCCGTTGCTGCTGTCAAGACATCTTCCATGTCGAGCATTATTCCCTTTCTCAGTAAGTTGGCCTCAATTTGTGATGCTTTAATTATTATCTCCTCGTTCAGGGGGATTACTGTGTAAATATCTTTCAAAACTTCGAACTCAAGCTCAATATTCTTTTTTAGATATGCACGGGCGGTAAGGTACCTGTATAGTGTAATTATTGATAGGTTTACTGTGAACTTCGCTAGAGTTATCTCAAGTAGTCTCTTTCTACTTTTCGAATGCATTTTTAGCAAAGCCGAGCTGTCAAATGTTATGTCTGGGGGGAGTGGCATTTTTCAACTCTCCTTCTTCTTTTTTATGATGTTAATGAGGGTTTCTGCTTCATCATCGTTCATAACAACCTTATCTACTTTCTTGTCAAGTTCAACTAAGTGCCAGGTTTCTATGAGCTTCTGAAGTACCTCATCGTAGGATCTTGCCTCCAGTTTGTCCTTTAGCATTTTAATTTTCTTCCACGTGCTTTCATCAACGGCAATGGTTTTCATTCTATCCCCTCCTCAACAACCTTTTTGTATGTTTCAACACTCTTCCTTCTCGGGATTCTTTCCTTGGTTATTAGGTCGACCTCATAAAGGCCGAACCTGATCTTAAACCCCATTGCCCACTCATAATTGTCAGTCAGAGCCCAGTGGAAGTACCCGCCGACCTTTATTCCGTTCTCTATTAACCTCTTAACTTCTTTTACATGGTCAATTATGTATCTCGGCCTTAGAATATCCTTGGAGTCTGCTATCCCATTCTCCGTTATAAAGACGTTCTTGTTGTATTCATAAGCCTCAGCCGTTGAATCGTACAGCCCTTGAGGGAACACCTCCCATCCGAAGTCACTTGTTGGATTGTTATCTGGAGAAACACTATTTGGATTTCCAGAGTAGCCGTATCCCTCGACTCCAACGAACGTGACTAGGGGTAATTCTTCATATTTTGGTTCAATGTACCTAACGACTTCTCTAGTGTAGTAGTTATTCCCGATCCAATCGTTCCTTTTTATATGTGGGACCTTAATATATTCACCCGATATGTCTATGTCAAGCCTTCCCCTGTTAACGGCCTCTAAGAATAGCCTGTTGTGGAACAAATCATAATTCTCAGCGGCCCTTACATGTCTTGGATCCCTTGGATTTAATGGATAGGTGGGGATTATATTTAGTATTATGCCTACGGGCTTATCTGAGAACTTCTTTATTGAATCATATGCCCTAGCATGGGCTACAACTTGGTTTAGGATAACTTTCTTTGCAGCCTTTGGATTTAAAATTCCTGGAGGCCATCCAACGTAAGGGGCTAGGTAACCTAATTCTGCGGTAACCATTGGTTCGTCAAACGTTGCCCAGAAGTCGACATATTTATCGAACTTCCAAGCAACGTAAGCAACGAATTTTGAGAATTCTATGATAGTTTTTTCGTCTACCCAGCCTTTTGCCTTTGCCTTATCTATATTTGCCCTAACTTCTATTGGGTCATGGATCCAGATGGGATTTGTTTGATGGTTCAACGTTACAAATGTTGTGAATCCAAGCTTTTTCAGGTTTCTAAGGACGTTTAAATAGTGTTCAACTTCTCTCTTGTTTGCGATTTCATCGAGTTGTTCTAGGTGTTCTTTCTTTATTTTAACCTTTTTGATAAATCCATATCCGTCTTGCTCAATACTAACTTCAACATTAAATGTTGGGCATGGGAATATTCTACTCCACTCGATTGTTAGTTGATAGGCGTTTAGGCCGAGATCTTTGGCAAGTCTGTGATCTATTTCATAGAGATCGTAGTTATTTATTCCTTCTTCGGGAAGATCGCCACTCACTAACTCGTTCTTTATGTTATAGGGATCACGAACCCATATCCACCAATCGCTTCTAGGGTCAATATTCCTCCTATATGGATCCCCCATTTCAAACTGAAACGCGGACTGAACGACTCCCCAGTAGAATTCCATATTCCTCCCCAATCCAACTTTATAGAATACCATGTTTTTATAATTTTCTTAGATAACTCCAACATGTTGAAGTACCCCCTTCTCTATGCCGAGAATTCTTCAGAAAATTGGTGTTCAATGTAAATAATCCTCCATTAATGTTTCAACAGTTCCACCAAAAATCTTATATACATCACCGCTTCTTTACAAATTTGAAAGAAATTATAATGAGGTGGTCTCCTATGAAAAAGTACTTAGCCACAATATTGGTGGCTCTGTTCTTCCTTAGTACAGTAGGTGTTGTTGCTGCCCAGGAGGAGCTTCCAAGAGAACAAACCTTGTATACAGCAAACTCAGCACCACCAACAAACGCTAATCCTCTCGCTGGAAGCAACATAATACCAATAGCCGGTCTCGTTTTTGAGCCACTGTTCATGCTCAACTTCATGAAGACCGAGCTTGTTCCATGGCTTGCAGACTATGGAAAGTGGGTTAAGCCAAATGTGTTCGAGGTTAAACTCAGGGAAGGAACAACCTGGCAGGATGGAAAGCCACTTACAGCTGAGGATGTAAAGTTCTCATTCGAATACTACCAGAAGGTTGGTCTCAAGGACTGGTCAAAGTATGGCCTCAAGGAGATAAAGGTTGTTGACGACAGGACGGTTCAGTTCATTTTTGAGGGCACTCCAAACGTTTGGGCCTGGAGAAATGAGCTTTACAGTGTCCTAATTCTACCAGAACACATCTTCAAGAACATCGACCCACAGAAAGTTAGGACAATGACATTCCTTGGTGATCAGCAGAAGTACCTCGTCGGTTCAGGACCATACAAGCTCTACAAGGTTGTGCAGCAACAGAAGGCGATCTTCGTAAGGAACGATAACTGGTGGGGTGCAAAGTACTTCGGCCTCCCAGCTCCCAAGTACATCGTCCAGCTCTATGTCGGTTCAAACGACCAGGCAGCAAACATGTTCCTCAAGGGAGACCTTGACGTCGGTACCTACTATGTTGACATAGTCGAGCTTAAGAAGAAGAACCCACACATTGTCAGCTGGCTTGACAGGCCACCATACTTCCCACCAGTTGTTCCAGTTATAATGTACTTCAACACCAAGCACAAGCCACTTGACAACCCACTCGTAAGGAAGGCAATTGCCGAGGCCATCTGTCCAGCCCAGATCGTCAAGCAAGGACCAATAAGCGACCTCCCAGACCAGACCCCACTTGGAAACGTCATGAAGCCATGGAAGGAGAAGATCGGAGTTAGCCAACTAATTAATGAGTACGGCTGGAAGTACTGTGACCCACAGGATGCTGCAAAGCTCCTTGATGAGGCCGGAATTAAGGATACCGATGGAGATGGCTGGAGAGAGTACAACGGTAAGGATCTCGTTCTAACCTTCGCTGCCTGTGGTCCATGTAGCGACTGGATGCAGGCAGTTGAAATTGTCGTTAACCAGCTCAAAGCTATAGGAATCAAGGTTGATGTCAAGAAGTACGATTGGGGTACAATGGTCAGCAAGCAGCAGGCTGGAGAGTTTGACCTCACAATGCACTGGGCCGGAACCTTCAAGCCTGATCCATACAGCGTCTACTATGACCTAATGTACTACAAGAGTGATGAAGAGAAGGGAGGAGCCAACTTCGGAAACTACTACAACCCAGAGGCCAACAAGCTCTTAGACGAGCTTGCAAAAACACCTGATGAGGCCAAGCAGGTTGAACTCCTCAGAGAGCTAACCAAGATCTGGCTCAAGGACGTTCCTGCAGTTCCACTCTACATGGGTACGCTGTTCTATGAGGCAAACACCCAGTACTGGGCCAACTGGCCAAACGAGGAGAACCCATACGGTGTCCCAATCTTCTGGCCAGGATTCGGTACATGGGGTACAGCACTAGCATTCCTCGGTGTTAGGCCAGCCAAGGCCGTTGGTCCAGAGACGGTGACCCAGACAGTAGAGAAGACCCAGACCGTCGAAAAGACTCAGACAGTCGAGAAGACGCAAACAGTAGAGAAGACCCAGACTGTTGAGAAGACTGTGACTGTTACGCAGACTCAGACTGCTACTGGTGGAGGCATTTGTGGTCCAGCGGCAATAATTGCCCTAGCAGCAGTCCCACTCCTCCTAAGAAGGAGGAGGCGCTGACCTCTCTATCCTATATTTTTTTGCTCAAAGATCTGGGGAGGTAAAATTTAGGAGGGAGAAGAATGGGATTCAAAGACTATCTTAAGAGGAAAATTGTGATTTATCTTCTGACATTTCTGTTTGCCGTTACCCTAAATTGGCTGTTACCAAGGTTAATGCCGGGTAATCCTATTGAAATTATGATAAATTCGGCATTAGGATTATCCCCTCAAGAGAGACAGACTCTGTTACAATTTTATGAGAACCTTTATGGGTTAAATAAGCCACTTTACGTTCAGTTCATAAGCTTTTGGAAGTCCCTATTAACCGGAAACCTCGGATATAGTATCCTTTATAGAGCCCCCGTATCTGAGCTTATTAAGCATGCATTACCATATGACATAGCTATATTATTTCCTGCAATAGTCCTCAGTTGGATAGTGGGTAATTGGCTTGGGGCACTGGCAGGAAAGAACAAGAAATATGACAAATATGTGATGCCCTTGTTCTACTTCCTAGCAAGCATTCCCTACTTTTGGTTTGCCATGTTGCTCGTTTATGTAGTGGGTGTTAAGCTAGAGTGGCTTCCCTATCAAGGTGCTTACAGCCCTGACCTTGTGCCATCATTGAGCATAGGGTTTATAGTAGACTTCCTAAAGCATTGGATACTTCCCTTCCTAAGCCTGTTCATAGTAATGATTGGAAGCTGGGCTATCGGAATGAGGAATATGATAATCTACGAACTCGAGGCTGACTATGTGAGATACTTAGAAGCTCTAGGTGCTAGTGAAAAACTCATGACAAAGCACGCTTACAGGAATGCCATACTCCCACAGGTTACAGGATTGGCTTTACAGTTGGGTCTGATGGTTGCTGGGGCGATTGCGACTGAGATAGTGTTCAATTATCCTGGAGTCGGTGTTCTCCTAATGCGTGCGGCCCTTAGTCAGGACTACTTCCTTCTCCAGGGAGGATTCCTAATGATAGTCATAGCAGTCCTCGTTGCAAACTTCGTGATAGACATAGTCTACGCACTAATCGATCCACGTGTTAGAGTTAGCTACACGGAGGGATGAAAATGGAGCTTGTAAAGCTTGCATTCAAGAACAACAAGTTCAAATTTGGATTTGGTATGCTCGTATTTTTCATACTCTTTGGTTTAATAGGACCGCTCTTTACTCCCTTTGCCAGCGATGGATTGTATTATGAACAGGTGGGTAAAATCAAGCTGGCCTCATATTCAACAAAGACTCTTCCCCCAATGACCAGGGAGAACATAACGACATATACGGGAAAAACCGTTGAGGTTCTTCACATACTCGGGACTGACAAGGAGGGTAGGGACGTCTATACTGAAATCGTGTATGGCCTTAGAACATCACTCTGGATAGCCTTCTTGGCGGCAATAATAGGAACAACACTAGGAATTACGATAGGTTTCATCTCCGGTTACAAGGGAGGAATCGTCGATGAGTTGCTGATGATGTTTGTGAACATAATGCTCGTTATACCTTCAATAGTTCTGCTTATCTTGGTGGCTGCCTACCTTGAAGCAAGGAGCCCAGCGGTGCAGGCCCTCATCATAGGATTAACTAATTGGCCCTGGGTTGCTAGGTCGGTTAGAGCTCAGACCCTCTCACTAAAGAATAGAGAGTTCGTTAACCTCGCCAGAATAGTTGGGCTCAGCGATCTCAGAATTATATTTGAGGAAATAATGCCCAACATGGTGTCATATATATTCATGGTTGGAATCCTTCAAATCAGCGGTGCTATTCTCGCGTCAGCAACATTAGACTTCATAGGGCTGGGACCAACGACGATGATATCACTAGGAACGATACTTCAGAAAGCTATAATGCACAATGCGCTTCAGTTCGGCTGGTGGTGGTGGTTTATCCCACCAGGGCTGATAATCACCCTGATAATTACGGCATTGTTCTTCATAAACCTGGGTATGGAAGAAGTTTTCAACCCGAGACTTAGGAGGGAGTGATATGGTTATGCTTAAAGTTGAGGGTCTCAAAATTTATTACGCTACTCCCGTGGGTTATGTGAAGGCTGTTGACGATGTAAGCTTTGAAGTAAAAGAGGGGGAAGTCTTTGGAATTGCTGGAGAGAGTGGGTGTGGTAAGTCAACCCTCGTCCACTCCCTAATCCTCAGAAAACCCCCAATGAAGCACATGGGTGGCAAGGCACTCTTCAAAGGGAGGGATTTGATGAAACTCAGTAGGGAAGAGGCTAGGAAAATCCAATACACCCAACTCTCAATAATCCCCCAATACGCAATGAACGCACTAAACCCAACAAAGAAGATTAAGGACATAGTCTGGGACTTGGCAAGAGAACACGGTTACGAGGATAGGGAAGAAGTCGAAAAACTCCTAAGAGAGAGGCTCGCAATGGTCAAGCTGAGTCCAAAAGTTGCTGACATGTATCCTGTGGAATTAAGTGGTGGCATGAGGCAGAGGGCCACAATGGTAGTCTCAACTCTCCTCAACCCAGACCTCCTCATTGCTGATGAAATCACCTCAGCCCTCGACGTGACTACCCAGAGGGTTGTTATTGAACTACTCCACCACTTCATGGAAGAGGGTATCGTCAAGTCGATAATCTTCGTGACTCATGACTTGGCATTGCTTAAGCAGATTGCTGACACGGTAATGGTCATGTATGCGGGGAAGGTTGTGGAAATTGGCCCAATGGAGGATGTCATTAACGACCCAGCCCACCCGTACACGCAAATGCTCTTGAACTCCCTCCCGAGAATGGGCGTGCATTATAAGAGGCAGAAGCTTCACGGGATTTCTGGTTATCCAATCAGCCTCCTCAATCCGCCCAAGGGTTGTCGCTTCTACACTCGTTGTCCTTATGCAATGGATATCTGCCCAGAAGTTGAGCCTAGGATGGTTGAGGTTAATAGGAATCACTTCGCGGCTTGTCATATGCTTGGGGGTGAGTGATGATGCCTGGAGGGGAGTTGCTTAAGGTTGAGCATCTTACGAAGGTATTCACCTCGGGATTGATTGGGGGGTTTGAAATTAGGGCTGTTGATGATGTTAGCTTCACAGTGAATGAGGGTGAGATTGTCTCGTTGGTTGGGGAGAGTGGTAGTGGTAAGACTACTGTTGGGAAGTTGATTCTTAGGCTTTTGACGCCGACTTCGGGGAGGATTCTCTTCAAGGGAGAAGACATCATGGAATTCAAGAAGGATAGGTTGAAGAATTATTATTATAGGCAGGTTCAGGCAGTGTTCCAGGATCCTTTTGCTTCTTTCAATCCGCTTCACAAGATTGATAGGGCTTTTGATCTGGTCTTCAGGACGTTCCTTAAGGATGTTTCGGAAGAGGAGAGGGGGGAGCTAGTGGAGAAAGCCTTGGAGAGTGTTGGTTTGAATCCTAGGGAGGTTCTTGGGAAGTTTCCTCATCAGTTGTCTGGGGGGCAGTTGCAGAGGGTTTTGATTGCTAGGGCTCTCTTAGTTAAGCCCTCCTTGTTGATTGCTGATGAGGCTGTGTCAATGCTTGATGCATCGACTAGGATTGATATTCTTAACCTTCTGGGAGAGTTTAGGGACAAGTATGGGACTTCAGTTATTTTCGTGACTCATGATTTGGCCCTCGGGTACTACATTAGTGATAAGACAATAATAATGTATAGGGGAACCATTGTTGAGTGGGGTGATACTGAAAAGGTGTTCCGTAATCCTCTCCATCCTTATACTCAGATGTTGCTTGAGAGTGTCCCCGATCTCAATGTAAAATGGGAGTTTAAGGGCATTGAGCCTGAGAGGGAGGAGGGGAGGGTTTATGGGATTACTGGATGTAGGTACGCGCCAAGATGTGAAAGAGCAATGGATAAGTGTTGGAAGGTTAGGCCACCATTGATTGAGGTTGAAAAAGATCACTGGGTAGCATGCTGGCTCTATTCCAAAGCTTAAATAAGGGGGGTTTGAAATGCACGCAACGTTAAATGAGATTAGGAGAACTCCCGAAGGAATATTAAAGGCTCAGGAAGCATTTGAAAAAGTGAAAGATGTAAAGCTCCCAAGGAAGATCTTGTATACAGGTTGTGGATCTTCTCACTTCCTTTCTCAATTATTGGCAATGGCCACGAACAAACTGGGAGGAAGAGGGTTTGCCCTCCCCTGCTCTGAGCTGATGTATGCAAGGGACTATTATCCGATAGAGCAACCTGGACTTCTAGTTGCAATATCGAGATCCGGAGAAACAACCGAGGTTCTCAAGGCAATGGATATGCTCGATGTTAGAAAGATGGGTATAACTGCATATGAAAGCAGCCTCTCCAAGAAAGCTGACTATGCCTTGGTGGTTGAAACTCCTGAGGACAGCGTTGTAATGACTCATTCTTTCCAGGCGTTTTATTTTGCCTACATACAGCTCCTTCGAAAGTCCTATGATCTTGAGACCTTTAATGCAGAGCATGTTTCAGAATTAACGAAGGATGTTCTTGGGAATGAAAGCTATATCAGAGACATCATCGAGGAGTTTGAATTTTCGAATGTAATATTCCTTGGCTCCGGAATTTTATATCCAGTAGCATTAGAAGCGATGCTGAAGATGAAAGAGATGGCCATTTTCTGGAGCGAGGCTTATCCGATGTTCGAAGTTAGGCACGGATTCAAGTCAATAGCAGATTCAAACTCACTTGTTGTGATGTTTGTTCCCTCTCCATTTGACTGGCACGAAAAACTTGTTAAGGAATTTCAGGGCCAGGGTGCTAAGGTATTCGTGATTGGGAAGGAGGAGCTTGGGGCAGATTATTTCATAAAGTTGCTAGAAGTTGATGAACTGTTGCAACCGGTGATAGTGCTCCCTCTAATTCAGCTCTTGGCATACTATAAGGCGGTAAAGAGGGGAATGAATCCAGACAATCCTAGATTCTTGGACAAAGTGGTTAGGTGGTGAGAATATGAGGGTTACTCACAATGGAAAGGTATACGTTATTGATGGCGAGGAAGTTGTCATCTATGGGGGAACTCTTCAATTCTTTAGAGTTCCCAGGGATGTTTGGAAGGATAGATTAGAGAAAATGAAGTCACATGGCCTAAATACCGTTGATACGTATGTAGCATGGAACTGGCATGAACCTGAAGAGGGCAACTTCGACTTCACAGGTGAAACGCATCCTCAGAGAGATCTAGTAGGGTTCCTTGAACTGGCACAGGAATTGGGGTTATACGTAATAATAAGGCCTGGGCCATATATATGTGGTGAATGGAAAAATGGAGGCATTCCTCAGTGGCTGATCAACAAACATCCAGAAATACTCGCCAAAGGTCCTGAAGGTTCTCTGCCCAACGATATATACTATCCACCTATAACGTATCTCCATCCTACCTATCTCGAATATGTAATGAGATGGTACGATAGGGTTTTCCCAATAATAAAGGATTACCTCTACACGAATGGGGGGCCGATAATAAATATTACAATTGATGACGAGCCATCATATTGGGAAACGATATTTCAGGCTTTCCTAACTGACTATAATGACATTATAGTTAAGGAAAATGGCGTTTGGCATCAGTGGCTTAGGGAGAACTTCAGCATAGATCAGCTTGAGGACAGGTACAAGGTTAAAATTTCAGACTATGTTGAAGTTGAACCTCCCAAGAGCTTCTCAGAACCTCTACCGAAAATAATCGATTGGCACCACTTTAAGGTATGGATGATAAATGAATATGTTAAGAGACTTTATGAGAAAATTAGGGAGTACGTTGATGTACCAATCAGTATACTTGATCCTTACCTCCTCCTAGCTGCCTGGAGGCACTTCTACAACTATGTGAAGAAGAACTCCTTGGACATCCATCTCTGGACCGAGTTCTGGTACTCATTCTACAGGAGCTTTGACTTTAAAGAGGACAGACTTGGTCATATCTACTACAAAACAGGAATATACAGGAACTACATAAGGAAACTTAGGACTCCTCCTTTGAGCATTGAAACTCAAACATCTCTGGCCAACGTGATAGAGCCTGATGAGGCTGAGTTATTATATGGCCTGTTGCCTTCCCTCGGAATACATAATATAAATTATTATCTATACGTTGGTGGAGAGAATCCAAGGGGTTATGAGTCACATAATGGAGTAACCTGGGATGTGTACTCACCGATAAGCTTAGATGGAAAGGAGAGGCAGCATGTTGAGCCTATAAAGTGGATTGGAGAGTTCCTTAAGAGCAACAAAGAGTTCGTTTACGCCCCGTTCCAGGCAGAAGTTGCCTTTGGAACTTATGAACCCTATGAACCGCTGAACCTTTGGGGGTATAGGCCAGAAAACTTCAAGGAAACCGTTAACTTGGACGAGTACCTTTATGGAGAAAGGGGGCTCTTGACGTTACTAGCTATGAGCAATGTTGTATTTGACGTGATAGACCTTGAAAATGCGACAGTTGAGGAAATGCTTAACTACAAGCAACTTTGGGTTTACAGCCTAGACTTCATGGCCAGGGAAGTTCAGGACAAGCTCGTGGAGTACGTGGAAAGAGGTGGGAACCTAGTCATAATGCCCATGCTTCCTTACTTAGATGAGAACATGAATGAGTACAGAAGGCTTGAGGAGTTCCTAGGAGTCAAAGTAGAAGAGAAATCTGCCAGAGATAATTTCAGGCTGATACCCTTCGTAAGCATCGATGCTGAGGGAATTGACAGGATGATAACTAGGAATGTTGCGAGAGAGGTGCGTGGTGGAACTCCAATTGCTTGGGCCAATGGGAAGCCAGTTGCTGCTCTAGTCAGGAAGGGTAAGGGCTCGGCAATAATCCTTGGCTTCAGGCTTCAGTACTTTTCAAGCTATCATGATATGCACAGAAAGTTTGTTGATAAGTTGCTTAAGCTTCAGGGAGTTGAGAGGAGATTTGAGGTCACGGATAGGGATATGATAGTCATTCCGAGGGGTAATTATCTTGCATTGATAAATCCAAGGGGCCACAGAGTCTTTGGGAAGATAAAGTACAGGGGAATAGAAATGCCAAAGCTACTTGAGGGCATTGAGATGAAGACTAGAGGAGTTCTATTCCTGCCAGTGGGTGTAAGGTATGGACGCTTTGAAGTCGTTTACTCAACGGCAACTGTTGTGGGAAGTGATGGGGATAGCATAAGCTTTAGGAACCACCTGAGCAACAAGAGCGAGGTTGCCCTAAGAGGTGTTAACTCGGTTGAGATTAAGGGAGGCAGAATAATCGAGGAGAAGATCGATGGAGATACTAGGATAATTGCAGTTGAACACGGAGACAAGGAGTTCACTCTTCTCCTTCGCTAGTCTCTTTTCTTCCTATTAGCCATGCCTCGTAGAATCTTTTCCACTCCTCTTCAAAGTCCCTTTTAACTCCCCATCTCCTCCTGAATGCATTTAGCAGGACTGTTATGTCTCTTTTCAAAAGATTTAGGCTCTCCGGATTCGCACAGCTTAGGTACTGGGCCCAATCAATTATTAGAATGTCATTTTTATCGGTAAGCACTATGTTGAACTCGCTCATATCTCCATGAACTATTCCAAACTTGACTATTTTCTCATACTCATCGAGAACCTTTCCGAGTATCTCCTCCGCCTCCTCTTTTGTTAAATCAGTGTCCCTAAGCTCGGCAAGCTCTACCCCGCTTATGAACTCCATGACTATAGCGTGTCTGTTCCATGCTATTGGCTTTGGAACCTTTGCGAATGGGCTTAATAAAACTAAAGCTTCATGTTCTTTCTTGGCTATCAGCCTAGAAACGTAAAGCCAGCTCTTGTGATGCTTATCTGCAAAGACGTCGCTGTGGTAGCCGGCCCTTCTTGCGCTTGTTCTCTCACCTATCCTGTTGAACTTAACTGCAACCTTCTCGCCAGATGGAGTCAGCGCAACGTAAACGTCTGCATCCTTTCCAACGCCAATTTGAGTTGTTGAAATTGCCTCTATGATTCCTTTCTTTGCAAAGGCCCTTATGGCAAGTGCGTCGTAACCATGAATTGTTAATTGGTATCCTATATACCCCATGTCGCTCCTCCTTATAACAAGCCCCCAGTTGTCCAGTCTTCCAAGTCTATGACTTGCGCTTTCCACGTCCATTCTAGCAAATTTTGCTATTTCCTCAAGCGGAACCCATTTATAGTACCTCATGTTAAGCTCTACAGCCCTGAGTAGCCTGAAGTCTATGTCCTTGAGCTTTGGATAGGCTTCCAGTGCTAGTAATTTGCTGACCATCGATAAGAGGTTGGGTCACTAATATTTAATCTTAATTGATTAGCACAAAATGCGTGGTAGAAACAAATAATAATTCTTATATTGCAATATTTGATTAGTAATCTTCTAGAATCCTATCAAAAATTGTGTATAGGGTGGTAGTATGGATGCCCTAACATTGGCTAGAATAATGACCCTGGTGGTAAAGCTTGTGGGCTTCTCCTGGTTGTTAATGCTATACGTTAAAGTTCGAAGGAAATCCGCCTTAGTCCTTAGCTTAGCGGTTCTCGCTTACTCCTTCCACACCCTCAGCGACATACTCAGTAACGTTCTAATGAACGAAATTGCCATTGCTATAACCTCTACACTCTTCATGCTGACCGCTAGTATTCTTGTGATTGAGGAAGAAGGAAAAGTTCCATCGATGTTTGTTTATGTTCTTTTCTCATTGACGCCTCTAATTCTCGTCCTATACACGATCGCAATTGGTCACCTTTTTTCATCAAAAGCTTGGGTAATTCTTGGAGTTGTTTATGGGATTTCTGGATTTTTCATAGCGTTTTCTGGGGTTATGATACAGGAACTCAGGGAAGTTTTTGGAAGAAAAACGCTTTGGTTGTCCCTATCGCTTATCTTCATAGGGCTACACCAAATGGACTATCCTTTTCTTAGGCCAGTAAAATGGTTTGCTCCGATTGGCTTTACAATAGCTTCGTTCCTTACTTTGACGTTGCTCTATGGAATAGTGCTCGTCTTTAAGAGCGAGGCCTACTTTAGATATAAGCCCCACGTTGCCTCAGAGCTTAAACCCGGTACAATGATAGTCTCCCTAGAAGACTTCAAGAGGAACATTTATCCAAAGCTTGAGGACTTTCCGGTCTTAGCGTTTGTAAGGAACATCCAGACCCCTGAAACATGGTATAGGTATTTCATAACAAGGGCTATAACGAACTATGAGAGGGATATTAGTCCAACGGATCTCCCCAGGATGCTTGAGCTTTCGAAAAGGTATCTACAGGCTTCAGAGGGAGGTGTCATAGTGATAGACTGTCCTGAGTACCTTTCCTTGTACAATGGTTTTGATGCCGTTATAAAGTTCTTTGCGACGCTTAGGGACATGGTTATACTGAGCAAAGGAACGTTAATCGTGATAACGGAGAAGAGCGTTTGGGATGAGAAGCAATGGATACTCCTCAATAGAATACTCAAAGGAGAGGCTTGATTATTTTCTTTACTTCCTCTCTTAAGTCCTCCAACCCCTTCTCGTTCACAATTACGAAGTCGGCGAACTCTTTTAGCTTAGAAGTTTTGTACAGCCTCTCCTCCCACTCGTCGAACTTGATTAAATCTTCAATTGTTTTTATCCCCCTGTCCTTGCCTGCGTTCCTTGCCTTCAGTCTCTCGAACCTTATCCTTGGGTTTGCCTCCACGTAAATCACGATTCCACCCATGTCCTTTATTGCCTTGGCTTCTCCAAGGGATCTTACGCCATCTATGGCGATGTTTTTGCAATTCCTTCTCTTATCAATGGCCAGCCTTATTAGAATATCCTCCCCGTACCTTTCCTTTAAGATTCTTCCGAGCTCTATTAGGTTTTCTCTGGTTGGTTCCCCTTCAAACTCGACATCGGGGATCCAGGAGTATTCTTCAGTGTTGCCGGTGAGAATGTCCACTAGTGGCTCGCTACAGCTTATCCTACAGAATCCAAACTCTTCCTCAAGGAATTTAGCTACAGTAGTCTTTCCTGCAGCTATTTTTCCCGATATTCCAACTATCACCTTTTCCACCCCCACCTTATAATCCTCGCCCCATCCGTGGCTTCCATCAGCCCTTCGCCAACCATCTCTACAACGTAATCTAAGAGGTCATGCTTGTTGAATACGGCGGGCCTCGACTCGCCAAAGAGGTACTTCAGTTCGAAGTATCCTATCCTGAGGAATCTTATTGGATTCAGCATCACGACGTCATCATACTTTGCGGGAAACTCGAATTCTGACAGCACTATTTCGGTGCCAGATTCCTTTGCCAACCTTTTTAGAAAATCTTCATTTGGAAAGAATATTTCCCTCCAGGGCCTATCGAGTGGGTTAAAGGGTAGCTTTGGGAAGGAGTATCTAACACCGTAGGCCTCAGCATTAATCCCGAAAGCCTTGGCAAATTCAAGAAGTGCAACTGCATTGAACGTTAGAAAAACTATACCCTCCCTATTTCCAGGAACTTTGGGCCACTTCCTTGGTGGAAAGTTGAGCTCTGCCTCTATTATTGGAATGAGGAATTCTAAGCCGTGCTCCTCTGCAAACTCCAGGCTTTTTTCTAGTTGCATCCTTTTTAGTTCCAGATCAAGCTTCGTGTAGACGCTGACCAACTTTACGCCAAGCATCTCTTTTAGCTTCCCTATAACTAAGCTACTCCCAATGATAACGCTCTTGTCCGTCCTATCGTGGGCTATGATGAACAGCTTTTCCTCCTCTTCGTCGAATCTGATCTCATCTATCTCAAAAGGTGAAATTGGGAGCCCGTGCTCCTTCCTGATCTCTATGACAAGTTCTTTGACTTCCTCTGGAGTTATCATCGCATCACCTCACGGGACTGGAAGGTTAAGGGCCTTGAGTATCATCCTGAATGCTAAGATGACCATTACAACTGCGAAAGCGTTCTTTAAGCTTTTGGCCCTTGTTTTCTTTGCGATTTTGGCACCTATTTGGGCTCCTATTATAAGCCCTGGCACAAGTAACGGCAACCACTGCACCTCAACGTTGCCGAGTAAGTAGTGCTTTATTGCACTACTTGTTGAGGTAAATACTATTGCAAAACTTGAGGTTGCAACGGCGTAGTGAATTGGCATTCCCAGCCAGGTGAGGAGGGGAACGTTGATTATTCCACCACCAACTCCCAGCAATCCGCTTGCAATTCCTGAGAAAAATCCTCCGAGTGGGACTATTTTTTCATTTACCTTGACGTCCTCAAGCTTTATCTCAGTTGGCTCCACGGGCTTTTTCTTGTAGATTCTGTAGGCCACGAATATCAAAGTTATTCCGAAGATTATTTTTAGCTCCCTGGCTGGGATATAGGAAGTCATCCATGCCCCTATGTAAGCCCCGACTATGGCAGTGCTCGCGAGGAGGAGGCCGACTCTGTAGTGTATTCTCCTTTGCCTATGGTAGGCATAGGAAGAGCTTAGTGCCGTGAACACTATGCTTGCACTTGATGTCCCAACTGCGTGGTGAATTTCAACTCCTACTATGTTGAGCACTGGTACAAGGAGAAACCCTCCCCCAAGGCCGAAAAGCGCCGCCAGTGTGCCAACAATTATTCCAACGAAAAATGATTGGATAAAGGAGAGCATTTTATCCCTCCTTAAAGCTCAAAGGTTATGGCCTCTATAAGCCTTACTAGCTTTTCTAAGTCTCTCAAATGCAGCATTTCAACCTCGCTGTGAAGGTACTTTATTGGAACGCTCAGTGCGAGAACCTTTGACTTGTGCTGAAATGCTGAAGCATCGGTTCCTCCTCCTGTCACACCAACCTGAATCGGGATGTTATTCCTCTCAGCTACCCCAAGAACTCTTTTGGCCAGGTCCCTAGAGTAAATTGCTGAGTTGTCAACTGCCCTAATGACGGGGCCTTCTCCAAGCTTTACGTCTCCTGTTAACTCATTGCAGCATGCGAAAGAATCTATAGCAAACGCGTATTTTGGAGTGTATGTGTTTGCTAAGAACTTTGCTCCCTTGAGTCCTATCTCCTCTTGAACTGTGAATGCGAACACTACCTTTCTGTCGAGATCGTGGTCAACTAGAGCCTTTATCGCCTCAATCAGCGCGGCAACTCCGAACCTATCGTCGAGGCTCCTTGTGCTCACATACTTGCCATTCAATACCGCGAAGTGCTTCTTGAAGACGGCATAGTCGAGTACCTTTATTCCCAGTTCCTCTACTTCCTCCCTGCTATCTGCACCAACATCGATTACAAGAGAGTGCCAGGGAACTACTGAGCTTTCTCCCTTTATGTTCAAATGTGGGGGTATCGCTCCAATTACACCATCCACCTTCTCTTCTTCAGTAATTACATCAACGTGTCTTCCGTAGAGTAACCTATCATCGATTCCACCAACTTTTCTGAATCTCAACTTCCCGTCTTTCGTTATCCCTGTTATTATCATACCTATCTCGTCCATGTGTGCCATGAACAGTATCTCCTCCTTCCCCTCTCCCAGCTCGACTATTAGGTTTCCGATGGCATCAATCTTATAATCTACGAAATCCTTGATCTCCTCGATTACCACGTTTCTAATTTTCTCTTCGTATCCAGAAATTCCAGGGGTCTGCGTCAGTTTTCTTAAAAGATCCTTCATCACTCACCCCTCCAGCATTTTAACCTCGTCGATTGGCCTAACTTTCAAAACCTCCTTGTTGACTAAATCTTCAGGAATTTCACCTCTAAAGACCTTTAGCAGGTTTTCAACTGCCCTGAATCCCATATCTTCGAGGGCCTCTTTAGCGAGGCCTGCATAATGGGGAGTTAAAACGGTTTCCCACTCAAGCTGGAAGAGCTCGTGCTCTTTAATGGGCTCTTCCTCGAAGACGTCCGTTGCATAACCCTTAATTTTCCCCTCTTTTAGGGCCTTAGTGAGTGCTTTCTCATCTACCAAGGCACCCCTTCCGATGTTGACTAGGTACTTCCCTTCGAGTCTTCTCACCCTCTCCTCGTTTATTATGTGGTACGTTTCCTTTGTGAGGGGGAGTGCTAGAATTACCACGTCCGAGTTCTCTATGAGGTCATCAATGTCCATGAACTTGGCACCAGTAGCTCTCTCTATATCCTCCTTCCTGTGTCTTGACCAGTAGTAGAGCTTCACTCCAAAGGGTAGAAGTCTCTTGGCGATGGCCTTTCCTATAGCTCCCATGCCGATAATTCCAACTTTCTTTCCGTAGAGAGTTTCTATTTCCTTAAAACCGCTCCATACAGTTCTGTGGCTCTCCCATTTTCCCTCCCTTATGAACTTGTCGGCATAGTGTATTTTTCTCATGAGGTTTATGAGTAACCCTATCGTGAACTCCGCAACGGCTTCGCTCAGAACACCAGAGACTTTCGTCACGTATATCCCCCTTTTGGTGGCTTCCTCCACGTCAACGTTGTCGTAACCTGCCGAATGGCAGCTTATAACCTTCAGCTTCTTCGCGTTTTCAAGGACTTTCTTCGTTATCTTGTTGAGGGGTGAAACTATCACTCCGTCAAATTCCCCGATTTTACTGGCAAGTTCTTCTTCGCTTGGATACAAGATAACTTCAACGTCAGCAAACTTTTTGAGTTCCTCTAGGGGTTTGCTTTTCATTTTAAAGAGCACCGCGACCCTTGGTCGCATTGGATCACCGTTCAGATGATTATCGAAAAGAGATATAATAACCTTTCCATGAATGATTTCTGGGGTGAGTTCATGGGTGTGGAGGAACACAAGAAGGAGGCTCCTAGAACGTTTAAGTTCGGGGTGATAACAGTAAGCGATAAGGGCTCGAAAGGAGAAAGAAAGGACGAGGCTGGTCCCCTCATAGTTGAAGAGCTCTCAAAGTTGGGCGAAAACGTGTACTACAAGATAGTTCCGGATGATAAGCTTGAGATTCTCCTATCCCTCTTCGACGCTGTGAAGGCCGGGGCAGATGTCATTGTGACGACGGGTGGTACGGGAATAACCTCTAGGGACGTAACCATCGAAAGCCTGAGACCCTTATTTGATAAGGAGCTAAGCTTTGGGGAGGTTTTCAGAGTTAAGAGTTATGAGGAGGTAGGATACGCTGCTATACTAACGAGAGCAACGGCTGGGGTTATTAGAGGTAGAGAAAGAGTGGTTGTAGTATTTTCCCTCCCTGGGAGCGTCAACGCCGTGAAAACTGGGGTTGAGATAATAAAGAGTGAGGTCTTTCATGTCCTCAAGCATGCTAGGGAATAGCGAAAGGTCAATATACTCATTAGGTTGACCTAACTCTAGGGGTGAGGAAATGAGGAGGTTAATCCCACTACTTCTCATTGTACTCCTCCTTCATCCGGTGGCCGCCCAAGAGAAAAAACCCCTAGTAGTTACGAGTCTCCCCCCACTAGCTTCGATAATAAAGGAAGCCCTTGGAGATTATGTTCAAGTAGTTTATCTAGTCCCCCCAGGAGTTGAGCCCCATCAGTACCAGCTTTCTCCTGACCAGATAAGGGTTCTAAAGGAGGCCGATGTAATAGTCACTACAGGACACCTACCGGCTGAGATGAAGATAATTGAGCTAAAGAAGGAAGGAGAAATAGCCGGAACAGTCCTGACGATAGATGACTACAGGAAGTACGGGTTTAGGTATTTGCCGGAAAGGTGGTATACGGGGAAGAACAACCCTCACGGTATATGGCTTGATCCGACCAATGCAGTAGCGATAGCTGAAGCAACCGCTGAGGCCATTGCAGAGAGAAACCCGGGGATAAGATCTGGAGTTGAGGAGAGCGTTTCAAAGTTTAAGGAGAGGGTAAACTCCATAGTGCTAGCGTACTCTGGAGTCCTTAAGGGAAAGAAAGCTGTAATCGAGTTGCCTTCTCAACAGTATGCCCTTGAATGGCTTGGAGTTGAGGTTGTGGCATCTATAAAGCCCGAAGCAGAGGTTCCGGCAAAGAGCGTTGATGAGCTCTCTAATGTCAATGCCGACGTCATAGTGTATGACGAAGGAACTCCTCAGACATTGAAGAATGCTGCTATAAAGCTTTCCCAGAGGCTCGGAATTCCGGTTGCAAATATAACAGTCCTTTGGACTGAAAAGCCCTATACTAAGGTTCTCCTTGACAACACTAGATCCATTATATCCTCACTAACGAAGGAGAGGAAGGTTGTCATTAAGGAGGGAGGGTTTGGATACCAGTACTCCATATTGGCCCTAATAATAGGGCTAGTAGTGGGAATTTCAATCGGCGTGGTCATAAGGAGGTGTCCCGTTCTTTAGAAGCCTTTATATTTCTTCACTTCCATGCCCCTAGGGGGTTAAAATGGAGATAGGTGTTGTGGGAAAGCCAAACGTTGGGAAATCAACTTTCTTTTCAGCCGCAACCCTGGTTGATGTTGACATAGCGAACTATCCCTTCACGACGATAGACGCGAATGTAGGCGTTACCTATGCCATAGCCGAACATCCCTGCAAGGAGCTCGGTTGCACACCAAACCCTCAGAACTATGAGTATAGGAATGGATTGGCCCTGATCCCAGTGAAGATGATAGATGTTGCTGGGCTCGTTCCCGGGGCTCATGAGGGAAGAGGATTGGGAAATAAGTTCCTTGATGATCTCAGGATGGCCTCGGCGTTGATTCACGTCGTTGATGCCACTGGAAAGACGGATGCAGAGGGTCAGCCAACTGAATTCCACGACCCAATTGAGGATATAGAATTCTTGGAGAAGGAGATAGACTACTGGATATATGGAATACTAAGCAAGGGATGGGACAAGTTCGCCAAGAGGATAAAATTGCAAAGGATGAAGCTTGAGCTCGCGATAGCCGAGCACCTCAGCGGAATTGGAGTAACTGAGAACGACGTGTGGGAGGCTATGCACAGGCTTGGTCTTCCGGATGATCCAACGAAGTGGAGCGATGAGGATTTGTTGACCTTTGCCTCTGAGATAAGAAAGATAAACAAGCCGATGATAATAGCGGCGAACAAGGCGGATGCCACAACGGATGAGCAAATTGAAAGGCTTAAGAAGGAGGGGGAAAAGAGAGGTTATATCGTCATACCTACGAGTGCCGCCGCCGAGCTGACATTGAGAAAGGCTGCAAAAGCTGGCTTTATAGACTACATACCTGGGGCTGGGGATTTCAAAATACTGAAGGACATGAGTGAGAAGCAGAAAAGGGCCTTGATGATAATCAAAGAGAGGGTTTTGGATAGGTTTGGCTCTACTGGGGTTCAGGAGGTCATAAACAGGGCGGTCTTTGAGTTGCTGAACTTAATCCCAGTGTATCCGATCCAGGATGAGAATAAGATGACGGATCAGTTTGGCAATGTTCTCCCGCATGTTTATCTGATGAAAAAAGGATCGACGCCCAGGGATCTCGCCTACAAAGTTCATACGGATCTCGGTGAGGGTTTCTTGTATGCAGTTAATGCTAAAACCAAGAGAAGGGTTGGTGAGGACTACGAGTTGCAGTTCAATGATATAATCAAAATAGTGGCCGTGACGAGGGGTTGATGCCAAATTTTAGAAAAAGGCTGGGGATTCACTTCTTAAGTTGGAAGCTCATTGCCTGCTTTTTCTGAATTTCTTGTGCCTTCTTTGCCACCTCACCGACCTTCTTCTCTATCTCTGCTAGAGCTTCTTGGGTCTTTTTAATGGCCTCGTCATACTCTTTAAGCCTCTCCTCGAGAAACGCTATTGCCTCATTAATGTTCTTCTCAACCGCGTAACCCGAGCCCACGCTCACTATTGCATTCTCCTTATCCACTATAACCCCCTTCAAGAATGAGCCCGCACCTATTGGGACGAGGATTTCTGGTTTTTCCTCCTCAACTTTTTTAAGATTCTCGAGCGTCTCCTTAACGGTCTGAACTTCTGCCCTGGCAAGGTTTAACAGCTCGAGGTTTTGGGCCAAAAGTTGTGCCTGTGCCTGCAGAACCTGATACTCATAAGCGAGTTTTTCCAACTCCTTCTCCGCCATTTATACCACCAAAAAATAAATTTTAGAGCTCGAGGCTGAGCCTCCTAACGATTACGTCCTCCGCTTCCTCGGGCTTTATCTCCTTGATTTCCTTGATGAATATCTTGTTCCTTTTAACCTTATGCTTGCTTCCTATCTCTGAGTAAACAAGTTCCTTTACGTGCTCTTCCTTTACAGCCCTGTACTCCTTGGTGAACTTGAACTTCTTCCCACCCTTTTCGAAGTACCCAAGGACGCGAAAGACCTTTACGTTCATGGGCTCACCCCCTTCATATTAATCCAAGGGCTTCTTCAATCTTAACTATCTCAGGACCAGTAGTAAGGCTTCCAACAACAACTCCATTAGAGTTCGCCAACATGCATGAACCTACGTATGGAACTCCCATATTAGCTGTTCCAACATAAACATCAACCTTAAAGAGCTCGCTCAACCACTTGAGCTCTTCGTCGCTAGTTTCTGGATGTACTAAGCCTCCCTTATTTGTAACGACTCCCGCACTCCCCACGGCATGGAGACCAGCTATGACACCCCTCTCGACTTCTACTCCTAGGATATCTCCTATTTTCCTGGCCTCTTCCCTTGAAAACTTTGTGCTCACTAGTGCTGCCCTGTCATTTGCCAATATTAGGTTCCCAAGTGCTGTGTACTTGGTTTCAAACGGCACTATCTCTGTTTCTATCCCTAGCTCTTTGAATTTCCTCTCTATGCTCTCAAGCTCTGTGTCCCATATGTACCAGGGGACTATTATTGCGTTCGAATTTCCAGCGGCGAGAATGCCTATTATCCTTGATTTCATTATGCTTGCCTCTACAACGGGAACCTTGAGGACTTCCCTAATAACCTCTAACTTCTTTGCCTGGAGGCCTTCTCTAACCAGGACAACTTTATCTGTGGCTACTCCAAACACACCCAAATATGGTGAGTTCTCAAAGTCGAGCCTCTCTATGTGCATTCCTTCCCCTCCAAATTAAAGAGGGGAATCAGGCAAGGGTTACGTAGGCTATCCTAACCTTGCCTTCCTCCCTCTCCTCCTCTTCGACCTTCACCTTTACCCTGAGCCTGCTTGGGGGCTTTTCAATACCCCTTTCCCATATCTTCTCGTTAACCTTTGGGTCTATTATTACTTCCTGAGCCTTTGCGTGCCTTGCCACGAACTCCCTAACGAACTTAACTGCCCTGGGAGCCCTCTTCCACCTTGGGACTATCTTCTTTATCTTCCTTATTGGGATTGTGAATATAACCTCGCTTCCGGGCTCGATTGGCATTTACATCACCTCACTCCTTAAGCTTGGTTCTCCTCCAGAATCTCCTCTTGGGGTGCGTCATAACCCTTCTATTCGTTTTAACTATAACCCAAACAGGAACCCTTCTGTTCTGCTTAAGGGCCTTTGCAAGCCTGAGCTTCTTTGCAAGGGGCTTGTTCCTCGCCATTTTTAATCCCTCCCTGAGGATTTAGCTTAATGAGAATGTCTGTTCACCTTAGCGGTGGGCTACTTAAAAGTATTTCGCCAAAGTGATTAGCGTTTTAAAGTGAAGGAGAGAACTCCGATGGGGTCGCTTATGGTTGGAATAATATTCGATATGGACGGTGTGCTTTACAGGGGTAACAAGCCCATTGAAGGGGCGAGAGAATTAGTTGAGCTGCTGAAGTCTAGCGGCGTTCCTTTCCTATTCCTAACCAATAATTCTACCAAAACCCCCAGAATGTATAGGGAGAAGCTCGAAAGGATGGGAATTGATGTTTCAGAAGAGCGCATAGTTACATCGGGACTAGCAACAAGGCTTTATATGGAGAAACACTTCCCTCCGGGCGAGATATTTGTGATAGGTGGCGAGGGGTTAGTGGAGGAAATGGAAAGGCTAGGCTGGGGAGTTGTTGGCGTTGATGAAGCAAGATCGGGAAGATGGAGGGATGTGAAGTACGTTGTTGTTGGCTTGGATCCTGGGCTTACCTACGAGAAGCTGAAGTATGGGACGTTAGCCATAAGGAACGGGGCTAAGTTCATAGGAACTAATCCGGACACGACATTTCCAGGAGAGGAAGGAATTTACCCCGGAGCTGGCTCTATATTGGCTGCCTTAAAAGCGGCAACTGATGTTGAGCCAATGATAATAGGGAAGCCCAATGAACCAATGTTCGAAATAGTCAAGGACAAGATCGGAGAGGAGGAGCTTTGGATGGTGGGGGATAGGTTGGACACCGACATAGCATTTGCCAAGAGGTTTGGCATGAAGGCGGTGATGGTGTTGACTGGGGTTCATTCATTAGATGATGTTGAGAAAATTGGCATAAAGCCAGACCTCGTGTTGCCCAGCGTGAAGGAGCTGATCGAATACTTAAAGGTGAGGGGAGTGATTGAATGAGGGAAGAGTTGGTTGAGTTTGAGAGGAAGCTTTACAACATCTACAAGCTTGGGGAGCTTTATGCTAGGAATGAAAATCCCAAGCTCGTTGACATATTTCAGTTGTTGGCCGAGGAATCTTTGAGGCACGAAAAAACATTGAGAACAGTCAATTTCAAGATTTCCGGAAATATAACCTTCCCAACTATAAAAGATTCCCCCGAATCTCTGGATGAGCTGATAAGAGAGGCAATAGTTGCCGAGGAGATCCTGGCCAAGGTTTACCTCGAGCTGGCCGCGGGCTTAGACGGTTCTGAGAGGGACATCTTAAGGATGATGGGAGAAGAGGCTTTGAAACATGTCTATCGTCTGAAGCTTATATATTCTCGTTAGCAAATGTCCAGTTTGTCCACCCAAACCTTTAATACTTTCACAACTTTTATGGATTTGAAATATAGTCAGGGGTGATTAGCATGGGCGTTGAGAAGGTTCCAAAGTATGATATTCCAGTTAAGAAGGTTGAGTATGTCTTCATAGAGCTTGATAAGATGAAGCCTCATGAGCAACTCGTTCAAAGGGAACTTGAGGACTTCATAGAAAGCGTAACTGGTTCTGGAATATTCTGGAAGCCGATGCTACTAGCGAAGATCCCCGGAACGGATGAGTACCTCATTGTTGACGGCCACCACAGATGGGCCGGGCTTCAAAAGCTCGGCGCCAAGAGGGCTCCCTCAGTCATCCTGGACTACTTCGATGAGGGTGTTAAGGTGTACACATGGTATCCCGCCTTCAAGGGGGACGTCAATAAGGTCATAGAGAGGCTTAAGGCGGAGGGCCTTGAAGTCGTCGAGGATCCAGAGGCCGAGGAAAAGGCTGAAAAAGGAGAGATAGCCTTTGCACTCGTTGGCGAAAAGAGCTATGCGATTCCGGGGAAGCTCGAGGAGCAGAAGAAGGTTAGCAAGGTTCTTGACGAGATGGATCAGGCGGGAGAAATAGAGCTAGTTTACTACGGCCTCAAAGAGGACGCGAAGGCTGATATGGAGAAAGGTGAGATAGATTACGTCTTTATCAGGAAAGCCCCAAGCAAGGAAGAGGTCATGGAGCTAGTTAAGAGAGGAGAAGTGTTCTCACCTAAAACGACGAGACACGTGCTTCCTTTCATCCCAGATAAAATAGACGTTAAGCTCGAGGATCTCTTCTAGCGAAACTTGTATATTCTCCTCAACACTCTTTTTATTTAGGTGATTCGAGTGGTGAAAGTTTCGAAGCTTGCCGTTAAGATACTTGAGAATGAGGGGATTGTTTACTATGACCCAATATACCACGGGAGGACACTGAAAATAATTGGAATTGACGATGATCCCATCGAGGCCATGCAAATTCTCCTTTCCCAGTACAGGGAGAAGGGGTACGATATCGTTGTCTTTGACACTTCTGGGAGGTTTCCTACGGGATTCTTCGAGAGTGTTCTCAGGATAGAAGAGGGAACACCAGCAGGTTTGGATCCTCTAAAAATGGCGAGGGCCGGGATAATAAAGGATCCCTATTCTGCAGTAACAATAGTTCAAACTATATACGAATTGGACTCCGCCTCCACTGATAAGCTTTACTCGGACTTCGTTACCGGGAAAGTTGGATCAATACAGGATGCAATAAGGGCAAAAAAGACGTACAGCGAAATAATAATGGAAAGCTATACTGAGCTCGATGACATGCTGTTCTCGGGAGATCCCCTCAAGGTCCCCGAAAGTGGGCTGATAGATCTGAGCGGCCTCAACAGCGTGACGCTGACTGGAATAGCTTTCTTAATTTTGGCTGCAGTCTTCGAGGACAAGAGAAGGGTTGTCTATGGGCTTCACGACGTTGCCGTTCTGACATTCACGAACGCTGGAAATGCAGCTCTTCCCCTGCTTACGAGGCCAGCAAGGAGGAGGGTTGCAATCCTCGGCACTAGGTATCCACTAGATCAAGTCCTTTCAATCCCCGGACCAACTCTCATGCTTTACAACGATCCAGACATTCAATCAGCAATCTATGAGAGCCAAGGAGTTCCGGCTGGTCTGAGGACTTTCATATATAAGGGAGAGGGAGCCTACATCTGGAGGAGCCCCGAAACAATAAATATAGAGTTTGGAAAGCTTCCCAGGGAGCAAGGTTCTTAAAGTCCCCTCCTGACCTAATGCCGAAAGTAAGGAAGGAGGTGTGGAGATGCAGAACATTCCTCCCCAGGTTCAGGCGATGCTTGGTCAACTCGAAAGCTACCAGCAACAGCTCCAGCTTGTAATCCAGCAGAAGCAAAAGGTTCAGGCTGACTTGAATGAGGCGAAAAAAGCTCTTGAGGAGATTGAAAAGCTCCCGGAGGACGCGGTAATATACAAGACCGTTGGGACGCTGATAGTTAGAACGTCAAGAGAAAAGGCCGTTCAAGAGCTCAGGGAGAAAATAGAAACGCTTGAAGTTAGGCTAAATGCACTCAACAGGCAGGAACAGAAGATAAACGAGAAGGTTAAGGAGCTGACTCAAAAGATTCAGGCAGCTTTGAGGCCTCCAACCGCCGGCTGATCTACTTTATTTTTGGTGGAGGGAAATGAAGAAAGTTGTCCATATAGGCTTACCCAGGCTTAGTGAGGATCAACTTATAGAAGTTGGTAGCATAGCCCAAGAGGTTATTATAGATTACATATTCGACCACCTCGCGAAGAGCGAGGTTAGGGACATGGAGGTCACGGCCAGAATAAACCAGGGAGAGACCCTGGATTTGGAAATTGAGGTTTATCTCGAGGTTCCAATATTCGTTAAGGTTGACGTCGAGGCCTTGATAGATGAAGCCATAGAGAAGGCCTATGATGCCGTGGAGAAGTACTTGAGAAAGCTCTCATCGGGGGAAAAGAATGAAAGGAGAAAGGAAGCTGAAGAAGTTCTTGAGTAGCTTGGACAAGGATGAGGGGATAATCCTTCTCTGCCATCACAATGCTGATCCCGATTCTCTCGGTTCTGCAATAGCGTTTTCAAACCTCCTCTTAAATTTAGGATTCAAAAACGTTAGAATAGGAGTTGCTCAAAGTATTGCAAGCTATTCTAGGAGGCTTTTAAGCTTTTCAAAGGTTCCCGTAGAGAAGAATCCAGAGATAACTGAGAGCGTTATTTTTATACTTGACACATCATCCCTCGAGCAGCTTGAACCGATTCAAATTCCCAATAATTCTTCAATAATTGTAATAGACCACCACGTTGAGAAGGATAATCCTATCCCGGCTGAGATATCCATAGTTGATCCAAGCAGAACCTCTACGGCAGAGATAGTTTGGGAGCTTTTGAAGAAGTTCAAGTTCGTTGATGAAGATTCGGCAAAAGTCCTTCTCGCTGGAATCGTTTCGGACACATCAAACTTTAGATTTGCAAACTCCAAGACATTTAAGACTGTCTATGAAATCATGAACCTCTACAGCTTCTCGATTGGAGAGATAATGCAGCTGGTGGCCCCGGTTACCGATGAGAATACTGAGCAGGCAAAGAGGATGGCAATACTCAAGGCCTGCCAGAGGATGGAGATACACAAAGTTAAGAAGTTCGTAATAGTCACGTCGAAAGTTTCCGCGTACGAAGCGCTGGCCTGCAAGGTGTTCCTTCAGCTCGGTGCCGACGTTGCGATAGTTGGAAGCGAGAAGGGAGGAGTTAGGATTTCAGCTAGAGCAAGAGACTACCTAGTCAGGAAGGGCCTCCACCTTGGCAGGCTGATGGAAAGGGTTGGCCCAATAATCAAGGGCTCGGGAGGAGGCCACGCAGGGGCGGCTGGAGCGAACGGCAGGGAGAACTTAGATAAGGCTATTAAGTTCCTGGTGAAAGAGGTTGAGAAGTTCCTAAAGGGGGTGGAGTGATGGCTAAGTGCCCCGTGTGTGGTGCGCCATTAGATTGGCGGGAGTTAATAGAGCAGATGCTGGATCTGGAGGGGATAGAGGATATATTAAAGGATAAGGATAAGTTTTTGAAAACCCTCGAGGGCTTCTCCTTCAAGTGTAGCAAATGTGGTGAGGAGTTTTATGGAAAGTATCTCCCGAGAGATGAAGCTGAGAAAGTTTTTGAACTGATAAACGACTTCAAGGGCTCTATAGATTGGGAGAGCAAGAGGGTTAGGATAAGGCTTAACCAGCTGCTGGCCTTAGATAAGATGCTCGAGGAGTGGGACAAAAGGGTGAAGAGGGGATTGTGATGTGGGACACTAGTAAGGATTACAGGTTGCTGGTCGCGGAAAAAGCCGTGGAGCTGTTCCTGAGAACGGTTGAAGGGGCGAAATTTAGAGGGCAGTGGGACAAAAAGAAGGCGATAAAGCTGGCTAAGGAGATGATACCTGAGATACAGGCCATGAGGTACAGCTATATTGATCCAGAGGAGTTGGCGGACACTCCCCAAATGAAGGCTCTTAAGGAAAAGGCTAGGGAAATAATACAGGCTCTGGGCGGTGAGGATTGGCATCACAAGTTCCTAAGCCAGGCGGGCAAGGAGGAGAGGGAGAAGGTTGAGGAGCAAGTTGCCAAGGTGAGGTTCTTCCTAAACACGATTCTGGGCCTTGACAGGAGGCTTAAGCTTGGGAAGATAAACGATCCGGTGATAGCCGTTGACATAGTGGTTGGAGAGGTTATGAGCGTTGGAAAGCATCCAAACGCTGATAAGTTGCTAGTTACCAACGTGAACATAGGTGAGAGGGCAGTTACCGTGGTTACAAACGATCTGACCGTAAAGGAGGGCAACAGGGTTGCTGTTGCACTATTGCCTCCAAGGACTTTCTTTGGGATAGTGAGCGAGGGGATGTTCCTTGGGGCCGGTGAGGGTGTTCTGAAAAACGTTAAGGGAGAGATCGGTGGGCTCCCAAAGGGAATTCCCCTGGAAGCCTTGAATGAGACGAGGAACTTAGTTGAGGCATTCCTGAAGGGATGATATATGAAGGCGGAACTTGGCAAGATTATCGACAGGGGGAGCTATTTAAAAATCCCCCTCTTTGAAGGAGAGCTACCTGAGGGTAGCTACGTCCAAATAGTGGAAATAAAGCCCAGGAGCAGGGTGGGAAGGCACTATCACGAGAGACAGTACGAGCTTTTCTATATAATCTCCGGGACTGCCAGGCTTGGAATAGGGGATAACGAATACGAGGCAAGTCCCGGGGACATCTTCTTGGTTAAGCCGAAAACTGTTCATTGGGTTGTGAACGAGAGGGATGAGCCCTTTAAGCTCCTAGTTATAAAGCTGAACTACCTAGGGGAAGATACAGTCTGGCTGGATTAAGTTTTTAACTTTCCCGTTTTTTATTTCCTCGAGCTGAAATGGGGGAAAGTTTAAAGCTAAGGCTCATAAAGAATGCCAGTTGGCTTTTCATTGCTGAGGTTTTAGCGAGAGGGCTCGCCTATTTGCTCGTAGTTCTGATAGGTCGTTACCTAGGCCCTGAGGGGCTTGGTCAATACTCGTTCATATTCTATTACGTGGGCCTTTTTGCGGTTTTCTCGGACTTTGGAGTTAGCTATTACTTTATGAGGGAGGTTGCGAGGGATAGGAGAAACGTGAAATTGTTTCCTTATCTCCTGAGCTTTAAGCTGTTCGTGGCAACCCTCGATTCTCTAATTGCTATTGGAATAGCTTTCCTCCTTTCGAAACCCCTTGCTGTTAAAATCCTCATAGCCCTCGTAGCCCTTGAATCGATACTCTACTGGACATCTTGGATATTTAGGAACGCAATGTATGCGTTTGAAGTTACAAAGTATTCTGCCTTGACTAGAATTGTGGAGAGGGTTTGGGCCTTCACCGTTGGTGGCTTGGTGCTCGCTCTAACGAGATCATTGACTTGGCTCATAGTTGCCCTAGTCGTGGGTTATGTGATCAGGGATGTTATGATGATAACATTTGCCTTAAGGTTTGTGAGGGTAAGTTTTAAGGTATCTGGAAAAGTTTGGATTAACACGCTAAAAAGATCCTTTCCCTTCTGGCTAATTGGTCTATTCTCGACCATTTACTATAGAACCGATGTTGTAATGCTCAACCTACTGACGAACGACTATCAGACTGGCCTTTACAGGGGGGCTCTCATGCTGATTGAAGCTGCAATGTTCATTCCAACAGTGATAGTAAACACCGTGATGGCTCCAATGGCGAGGTTGCATGGGAGTGACAGAAAGTTGCTGAAACTGCTCTTCAACAAGGTCTTCTTTGCCCTTTTTGGTGTCGGCATCCTTGGAGTGATTGGGTACGAGGTGTTCGCAGGCTTTTTGGTTAAGACTTTCTTTGGAAATAAGTTCGTTCCAAGTGCTCCCATTCTCAAGGTTTTAGCCCTTGCAATGCTCCCAATGTTTCTTAATTCTCTCTTTGGTAGCTACCTCAACGCAACCGGGAGGAAGCTTGAGTTCACGAAGATAACGGGCATTACAGCCCTTACTAACGTTGTCCTCAACTTTGTCCTAATATCCTACATGGGTGCCAGGGGGGGCAGCATTGGCGACCGTAATAAGTCAGTACCTTGCCTCCCTACTATCGTTTAGGATAATACCCAACGAAAGTCTTATAAACCCACCAAAATTGACTAAATAACGGCCAGTGCGGTGGTAGTCTAGCCTGGCCTAGGACGCCACCCTGCCAAGGTGGAGACCCGGGTTCAAATCCCGGCCACCGCACCACAACTTTTCTTGTGATGTTTGCATGTTTCTGAAGATTAAGCTTATAAATTCGCCCTGAGATGAATTCTTGGGTTGCCCCGGTGGCCTAGCCTGGATAGGGCGCGAGGCTGCGGACCTCGAGGTCCGGGGTTCAAATCCCCGCCGGGGCGCCACAACTTTTTTAGCTACCGGGGTGTTAGTTAACTACCAGGGTGGTAGTAGTTGTACTTTGATGAGAGGCCGTTTTAAACTGTTTTTATTTTTGTGGTAGTTTGTAGAAAACTATAGAAAAAGAACTCCGGGCGGGAGGAGGAGAATTCCAGAGAGTGAGATCAAGAGGATTCTTGGAAGAAGCTGAAAAAAGAGAACTTGAAGATTCCGTTGTCGCGAGGATCTTAAAATCCCTGGTGAAAGCGTCTTTTGTGGATAAGGTCGTTGAAGGGAGAAATGTTAGGTACAAAATTTCAGACCCAGTCCTTAAATACCTCCTATTATCGCGACGGCTCTAATTGGACTCCCCGATCCTCGCTTAATTTTTAGTGGAAATCCTATAAAGAGGAACTCTTTTCCTAAAAGCTCCTCAAGGTTGGTTAGCCCTTCAAATATTGGAATCTTGGCAGAAAGAAGTATTTTATGGACTTCCTCGTTCCCAATCGTTAGTGAGTCTGTTCCAACGGCCTTAACGTTCTCCCTCACCAACCTTTCAGATGCCTCTTTCGATAACTCTCTTCCGTTCGTGAGAAGGAGGACAATCATTCCTCTAATATTTTTCGGAATCTCCTCTGCCCTTATGTGTCCTTTTCCTCCCCTCACGTCAACTACAACTCCCTCTCCTACGAACTTGTCGAGGGGAAGCCTGTCAATTGTTTCCCCTCCCATGATAAAGTGAGCGGGGGCATCTACGTGAGTCCCCGCGTGTTCGCCCATCTTAAGGATGTTCATGTAGTATCCATCTTCCTCTATCTTAGCCCATGGAGAAATTTCAATTGGCGGATCACCGGGATAAACTTCGGTCTCCTCACTTATCTCCCTAGACAGGTCAATTATCTTCATGAACCACTCTTGTCGTCTAGTCCTTAAAAACTTCTCCGATTCAGAGGTAGTTCAAAACGTTTTTGAGTGAGGATGATCTTATGCAATTGGTGGTCGATGTGGACTGCACCAAGGATTACTGTGTTAAGGACATAGGGCTCGCCCCGGAGGGGTGGAAAAAGATAGACTGGGTTTCAAGGTTTATGCCGGTTCTCCAGCTTATAAGGAAGGATTTTGAGAAGAGGAAGCCGTTTAAGGGGGTTAAGATAGCTGCAACTCTTCACCTTGAGATGAAGACCGCCTTCTTACTGCTAACACTGAAGGCCGCTGGTGCCGAGGTCTCGGCGGCCGCAAGCAATCCTCTCTCGACCCAGGATGACGTTGTTGCAGCCCTGGCCGAAGCTGGGGTCAAGGTTTACGCCATCAGGGGAGAGAGCAGGGAGGAGTACTATGAGAACATGCACAGGGCGCTGGACATAGGGCCGAACATAATAATAGATGACGGAGCGGACATGATAAGCACGGTTCACCGTGAGAGGCAGGAGCTCATAGAGAACATATGGGGGGCAAGTGAGGAGACCACGACTGGAGTGATAAGGCTGAGGGCAATGGAGAGGGATGGCGTCCTCAAGTTCCCGGTGATAGCTGTGAACGACAGCTACACGAAGTACCTCTTCGACAACCGCTACGGCACCGGTCAGTCAACGTGGGATGGGATAATAAGGAGCACCAACCTTCTAATCGCTGGAAAGAACGTTGTTGTCGTTGGTTACGGCTGGTGTGGGAGAGGGATAGCCATGCGTGCTCGCGGTCTTGGTGCTACGGTTATAGTTGTCGAGGTTGACCCCATCAGGGCCTTGGAGGCCAGAATGGACGGGTTCCTTGTCATGGATATGAAGGAAGCAGCAAAGGTTGGGGACATCTTCGTGACTGCGACGGGTAACATCAAGTGCATCCGGAGGGAACACTTCGAGCTGATGAAGGACGGTGCAATAATGGCGAACGCCGGCCACTTCGACGTTGAGATATGGAAGCCAGACCTCGAGGAGCTGGCAGTTGAGATAACGAATCCAAGACCAAACATAACTGAGTACAGGCTCAAGGATGGTCGGAGGCTTTACTTATTGGCCGAGGGCAGGCTTGTGAACTTAGTTGCCGCTGATGGCCATCCAGCCGAAATAATGGACATGAGCTTTGCCCTTCAGGCTAAGGCCGCCGAGTACATAAAGGAAAACCACGAGAGGCTTGAGCCTAAGGTTTACCTTCTCCCGAGGGAGATAGACGAGATGGTTGCTAGGATAAAGCTACAGTCCATGGGAATTAAGGTTGAAGAACTCACAGAGGAGCAGAGAAAGTACCTTGAGAGCTGGGAACACGGAACGTAGGTGTTTTCTATGTTCTCCCTTATTCCCATAGGCTACATAAGGAAGGAAGGGCCGGAAACTTGGATAGAGATACTTCCGGAATTCGAGGAGGGATTGGAGGGCCTCGAGGAAGGTGACTGGATAAAAGTGATAGCCTGGCTTCACGAGAGTGATACCTCAGAGAAGAGGAAGATCCTCAAGGTTCATCACCATGGTGATCTGAGGAATCCCGTGGTGGGTGTTTTCGCTACTCGTTCTCCCGTGAGGCCTAATCCTCTGGCACTATACGCAGTGAGGATAAATAGAATCGAGGGAAGGAAACTGTACATTCCTCCGGTGGATGCATATGATGGGACTCCCGTGGTGGACATTAAGATACTCGTTGACAGGCTTGATTGTCCCAGGGAGGAGATAGAGCTTGATGAAAATAGTGCCAGGAAGGTTGGTGATTTAACTTTGGTCCCGAGGAGGAGCGAGCATATGGACGAGCTTGAGGAGGTTTCACCAGAGGAGTTCGATGCCTTGATCATTAGCGTGAGAGGGAGGAGTACCGTCCTCACAGCTACCGATCTCGTAGAGCTGATAAAGGCCTTAGTTGATCTCTACGAGCTCCTTCCAGTCGAGGTTAGGGATAAGCTTGGAATAAAGTTTATCTACTCCGAGGGAGTATAGAGTGTGATAGCCATGGAGGAGGAGATAGACATAAGGGAGGCACTGGCGAACGGGGAAGACTTGGATAAGATACTGATAATGGCAAAGTACGAGGAGGATGTGCTGAAGAAGCTTATAGAGTTGCTTGACGACGACCTCTGGACGGTGGCCAAGAACGCTTTGGCGATAATAATGGTGATAGCCAAGAGCAGGGATGACCTTTACGAACCGTTGATCAAGAAGCTCTTCGCGATGATAAAGAAGAGCGAGGCCATCCCGCTAACTCAGGAAATAGCTAGGGCCTTTGGCCAGATCGCAAAGGAAAAGCCAGAGCTCATTAGATCCCTCATCCCAGTGCTATTCGCCAACTACAGAATAGGGGACGCTAAGACCAAGATAAACGTTGGGTATGCGATAGAGGAGATAGCTAGGGCAAACCCCGAGCTCATGAAGTCCATAGCTAGGGACTTCGCGGAAATGCTGGTCTCTAAGAGAAAGGAGGACAAACTTGCGGCTCTTAACTTCATAGAGGCCATGGGGGAAAACAACTTCAGGTTCGTTAGCCCCTATCTTCCCAGAATAATAAACCTCCTCCACGACAAGGACGAGGTCGTGAGGGCCAGTGCCGTTGAGGCCTTAGTTCACTTAGCCACGCTAAACGATAAGCTCAGGAAGGTCATAATACGCAGGCTGGAAGAGTTTGATGATCCCAGTGACCTTGTTATGAAGGCCGTCAAGGAGGGCCTCTCGAAGCTCACCCTTCTTGAGAAGTCTCAGCCTCAATGATTCCTTCCTCGACCAGCATCTTTACTGCTTGTGTTATCCTCTCGAGCTCCTTCCTTAGCCTCTCGTTCTCCTTCTTGAGGTCTTCATTCTCCTTCATGAGGGCTTTTACTGTCTTTGCCAGCTCTTCAACCTTGCTCCTTGGGATGTAGTTCCTCTCTATAATCCTTAGGGCCTCCTTCGGGTCATAGCTACCGGTTATCTTCGCGAGCCTTATCCTTATCTCCTTCATCTCCTCCGCGAGCTTCCCGTACTCCTCAACTTTCTTCTCTATCTCCTCAACCTTCTTCGTTCCCTCCTGGAGCTTGTTGAGCTTCTCCCTAAGCTCCTTTATCACCCTCTCCCTAGCCTCGAGCTTCCTCCTGAGCTCCACGTTCTCCCTGACTATGCTGTCGTACCTCTCTATTATCTCCTTCACTAGCTCTGGACTCGCTGAGTTCATCCTTTCCTCAATTTCCCTAACCTTCTCCCCAACTATCTCCTCGACCCTCTCCTCGATCCTCTCCCTCAACCTCTTCTCAATCCTCTCCGCCACCTCCAGCGGGTAAGAGAGCATCTTCTCCTCCATCTCAGTTAGCCTCGGGAGTATTCTCTCTACGTTAGATATGAGGAGTGTCCTCCTATCGAGCTCGTCTAAGATCCCCTTTATGTCACTAATTTCCTTCTCGATCCTCTTGAAGTTGTTCTCAGTGTCTGTCCTCAACCCATCTAGCTTTGAGAAGAGGGAGTATATCTTCTCCCTGAGGTCATCTATGTCCTGGCTGAGTTCCCTCTTGGTCGCGACGAGGGCCGCGAGGGCAAGTATTGAATAATCCCCAAGCCTCTCTGAATCGGCCAGGGCACTCTTCACGCTCTCCCATTCTCTCAGCTCTTTCAGCCCCTCGACCACTTCAGGATAATGTTCCTGAAAGAAGGCCCAAGTGGCCCTCTCCTCCTTTTTGCCGCCGAACATACCACCATCCCATAACATAATCAGCATCGTTCTATTTAAGACTTCCTAGGATAGTTGCTAATCCTCCCGCAAATTGGTGATAAATTTTCCAATTGGAAATTTCACAACACTGTTGCGAAACCTTTATTAATTTTGCAGTCGTTATAATAATTCGGTAGAGATACTACAACAACGGGCACGGTGATGCCCAGTGCCGCCAGTGATAGATCCCCACGTTCTCAGGTCTTTGCACAGGAGCGAGTTGAGGAGGAGGATACTCCAGTATCTTTATGAGATTTACCCTTCTGCAACTTACCTTAGCGAGATAGCTAGGGTTGTTGGTTCTGATCCCTCAAATGTGAGGGGTGCGTTAGTTGGTTTGGGGAACCGTTACAATGGCGAGAGCTCCCTCGTTTATCTCGGCTTAGTTGAGGAGATAGTTAATAACGGCTTCAAGTATTACCGCCTCACGGAGTATGGAAAGAAGGTCGTTGAGATGCTTAAGGACTACCAAGCCTACTACAGGAAGTTCATGTGAGGTGAGAGCATGGGGAGAACCGAGGACCTAATAAGGATCATCGACACGAACATAAAGCACATGATAAGCCTAAGCGTGCTCAACCTAGCCCAGCTCGGGATAAAGTACGGGATATTCAAGACCGTGGCCTCGAGGCCGAGTTACTCCGAGTTGCTCTCGAGGATATCAGTCCCAAACAAGCCCCTTCTCAAGAAGTTGATAGATCATCTTAAGGCCCTCGGGATAATTGAAGAAACTCCAACTAGCCTAATCCTCAACGGCTTCTCCTACGAGCTGAAGTTCCCCAAGGAGGATTACATGTTACTACTCCCCGACTGGATTCCAATGTTCGAGGAAATGTACAAGATGGTTGACTTCGCCCTGATATCTCCAGACCACCCCTATGTACTCATGGACTTCGACAAGGATGCCGACTTCTGGGACATGAGGCTTTCAACATCGTTCCACGAGGCGTACAGAGAACTCATAATAAGGCTGGCGGGACTAGGGAATGGAACCTACGTCCTCGACCTCGGCTGTGGCTCCGTTTCGCCCGCGTACTTCGGAAAGTTCGTGGGTGAAGATGGAAAATATGTAGGCGTCGACTACTCCCCTGCCCTGCTCGAGATAGCCAAGGCAAGGGTAAGCAAGATGAACTTTCCTGTTGAGCTTAAGGAGCTAGATATAGGCCTGATAAAGCCCAGAACCATGTATGACGTTGCGATCATGAGCTTCATCCTCGAGTACGTGACGAACAGGAGGGAGGTTTTGAGGAAGGTTCTGGACGGACTGTCCCCTGGAGGGAAGGTCATAGTCATAGATGCATTCAGGGATGAGTTCGCGAATGTCGAGGCATTGGAGTTCTTCGAGGGGCTTAACGCATCGTTCGTTGGTTATCCATCAAAGGCGGAGATAAGGGAGATTCTACTTGGGGAAGGCTTCGACGTCAAGTTCGAGGACTACGGGAAGTCAATACTCTTGATACAGAAGCTCTGAGCCTTTTTCTTCTTTTTGTATTATGCACCTACATATGCACCTACATAAGCACTTCAATTTTTACAAGCACTTCCACACGCAAAAAATCGCTTTATATCCAACTATTTTTAGAAGATATTGAAAAAGCTCCAAGGGGGTGGCCAGAGGTGGCCAGGCGCGGTGCGGTTGGTATTGGTACCTTGATAGTGTTCATCGCTATGGTGTTAGTGGCTGCAGTCGCTGCAGCAGTACTAATCAACACCAGCGGCTTCCTCCAGCAGAAGGCTTCAAGCACTGGCAGGGAGAGCACTGAGCAAGTCGCCAGCGGAATACAGGTAATACAGGTTACTGGATACTACAACAACACAACCACTCCTAAGGGAATAACTAAGCTCGCTATATACGTCACTCCGAATGCCGGAAGTGCGGGAATAGACCTTAGCAACACCAAGATAATAATTAGCAACGGAAGTGCCCAGGCAATACTCAAGTACAACAGTGACTACTACGACAACACGGGTAACGACGTGTTCTCATCGTCCGCTTGGCCTAGTGGGACGGACAAAACTACCTTCGGAATTATAGTCGTTCAGGATTATGACAATAGTGTGCAGCAGGAATCACCTACCATAAACGCTGGAGACATTGTTATACTTACAGTCAACGTTGAGGCTCTCTTCGGCCCAATACCGGTCAGGACTCACATCACGGGAGAGGTGGTGCCAGAGTTTGGTGCTCCCGGTGTCATAGACTTTACCACCCCGAGCACTTACACATCTGCAATAGTTAACCTGCAGTGAGGAGGTGATTGAAAATGAGGCCCATTAAGAGGAGGGGTGCGGTTGGTATTGGTACCTTGATAGTGTTCATCGCTATGGTGTTAGTGGCTGCAGTCGCTGCAGCAGTACTAATCAACACCAGCGGCTTCCTCCAGCAGAAGGCTTCAAGCACTGGCAGGGAGAGCACTGAGCAAGTCGCCAGCGGAATACAGGTAATACGGGTCACTGGACACGTCTCAGGGGACTATATTGACAAGCTCGTTATATACGTCACTCCGAATGCCGGAAGTGCAGGAATAGACCTCACCAACACCAAGGTCCTGATCGCCAATGACAAAAAGCAGGTCTACCTTGAGTATAGCGGCAGCCTTGATGGAAGGAATGTTACTGATGTTTTCAGCGTTAACTGGACAAAAGCTACTGCTACCACGTATGTTGCACTTGTCGTGCAGGATTATGACGAGTCTGCCATTAAGGGTAGCACACTCAACAAGGGCGACATAGCCGCGCTCTTGGTCGATGTCAAGGCCGCCCTCTACGAGAATAATGGGGGTATTCCCCCCAGGACTCACATAACCGGGAAGGTTATTCCTGAGTTCGGTGCTCCTGGTGTCATAGACTTTACCACCCCGAGCACTTACACAACAACGATCATTAATCTCCAGTGACTTCTAAGCTTCTCCAAATTTTCCCCTTTTGCTCTTTGGCTATTTTTTAGGAGGTGAGCAAGGGTGAAAAAGGGTGCAATAGGCATTGGCACGCTCATAGTATTTATTGCAATGGTCCTGGTTGCGGCAGTAGCGGCAGGTGTAATTATAGGAACAGCAGGATACCTTCAGCAGAAGGCCCAAGCTGCTGGAAGGCAGACAACCCAGGAAGTTGCCAGTGGCATCAGGATAGTAAACATCTACGGTTACATAAACACAACCCCACCAAGCAACGGAACCATAGTGAAGATGGCCATAATCATAACCCCGAATGCGGGTTCGGCAGGCATTGACCTTAGCAACGTCAAGATAGTGCTCAGCGATGGTGTGAAGCTAGCGGTTTACAACTACAGTGGCACCCTTTACACAGGAAAAATACTCGACCTCTTCAACGGAAGCAACGAAGTTAAGAACATCTGGGATAAACTTCAGAACGGAACGTTCGCGATAGCGGTGATAAACGACATAGGTGCCAAGATGGAGGACAACCATCCAACACTGGAATGGGGTGACACGGTGGCATTGTTGTTGAGGACTGACGATGTGTTCAAGTACGAGGGTAGGGATGGAATTGGGCCTTCAACGAAGATCATCGGTAAGGTCATTCCCGACGCTGGTGCCGCGGGAGTCATAGACTTCACGACACCCCCAACGTTCGGGTATAATGTGTTAGAACTGCAGTGAGGTGGTGAAAGATGAGGAGGGGCGCGATAGGTATTGGAACGCTCATAGTGTTCATCGCTATGGTTTTAGTTGCTGCAGTTGCAGCTGGTGTCCTGATAAGCACCAGCGGTTACCTCCAGCAAAAGGCCATGGCCACAGGTAGGCAGACCACCCAAGAAGTAGCAAGTGGAATCAAGGTGCTCAACGTCTATGGGTACATAAACGGAACTCCTCCTGGTGCCCACAACATTACCAGGCTTGTTATCTATGTTTCGCCAAATGCCGGGAGTGGGGGGATAGATCTAGCTCATGTGAAGATAGTCTTAAGCAACGGGAAGCAAATGGCAGTTTACAGGTACTATGATCCAAATGAGGATTCAAACTTAAGTGCAACGTACTTCCACTATGATGGAGATATCCAGAATATATTTGCATATGATACATCAAAGGAACCATATGGATCAGGATCAATAACAACATGGAACAATTCCTCCTCAGTTGCTGCAGTCTGGGAGAACCTGTACCTAGCGTACAAAAACTACAGTAAGATACTATTCGGTATCGCAGTAGTCCAGGATTCAGATGGATCGCTAAAGAGTGAAGAGCACCCAACGCTAAGCTGGGGTGACATTGCAGCGCTGATGCTGTGGTTGATGCCATTCGACAACGATAACACTTTCAGTGATGGAAGCTTTGGCTTTGAACCAGGTACGAAGGTCGTTGGAAAGGTAATCCCAGAGAACGGTGCGGCTGGAGTTATAGACTTCACCACACCATCGACGTACACCAACAATATAATGGAACTTCAGTGAGGTGGGGCCTATGGCCCTTGAGTTCCTTTCATCTTTGTTCAAGAAAAAGAAGAAGGAGGAAACCCCTGCTGAGGAGACATTTGAGGAAGTCACTGTTGAAGAACTCGAGGAGAGGGTTGAGAACAGGGAGCAGGAGGAGCAGATAAGTCAGATAATGGAGAGACTCAACGAGATAGAGAACGACCTCCCAAGGGTGAAGATCAGTATTGACAACATAAAGAAGCAGATTCAAGAGCTCAGGGAAGAGATCGAGAGGCTTGACAAGACGATAAAGGACATAATGATGCTCTACGAGGTTGTCTCCCAAGAGATAAACCCGTTCAAGGAGCAGTTAAGTCAAGAGTCCTCATTGAGCAGTGAGATACAAGAGCTCAAGAAGCAGATAGACGAGCTGAAGATGGAGCTCGCGAAGGTCAAGAACGATATTAAGGTGCTCGCGGGTTATGGTGTTGATATAGACTCCATACTTTACGAAGTGCTCGCGGAGGTGTGAGGCATGGAGGTCGGCTACGTCACCGATGCAGAGATCAATGCCAAGCTCTCAGAGCTCAAGGGCAAGGTGCCAAGCGTTGTCATAGAGGAGCTCAGGGAAAAGCTCATGGCAAAGAAAGACTCTCTAACGCCCCAGCAGCTTGACGAGATAATAAAGAGGGTGCTCGATGCCTATGGAAGTCAAGCAGCAAAATACGAGCAGATAAGCAAGAGGGTCGATGAGCTCGGTAAGAAGCTTAGTGACCTAAGCGCTCAGCTTGCTAGGCTCGTTGAGGCCCTCGAGGAAAAGAAGTTTACCGTTCATGAGAAGAAGGCTGAGGCCGTAGCTGAAAAAGCTGCCGAGGTTAGTGAGAAGATAGAGAAGATTGAGGAGTTGCTTGAAGAGAAGCCTAGGGAGAAAGTTCCGAGGGAGATAACCGAAAAGATCGAGGAGTTACATGAGAAGCTTGAGAAGCTTGAGGAGAAGATAGCTGGGGAGAAGGTGGAGGAAGCTAAAGCTAAGATTGAGGAGCTTGAGGAGAAGCTGGAGAAGGGTGAGGAAATTACTACCGAAGAGGTTGCAGAAGTTGCAGAGAAGGTTGAGGAGCTAGAGGCTGAGGCTGCTAAGCCTGAGGAAGTTGTCGAGGAAAAAGTTGAAGAAGTGGTTGAGGAGAAGCCCGAGGAAGTTGAAGTTGTTGAGGAGGTTAAGCCCGAGATTGAGGAGGTAACTCCCGAGGTTGTTGAGGAGGAAGTTAAGCCTGAAGAAGTTGAGGTTGTTGAGGAGAAGCCTGAGGAAGTTGTTGAAGAAGTTCCCGCTCATGTTGAAGAAGAAAAGGTTGAGGAGGGTGGTGTTATGGCTGAAAAGATGAAAATACCAGAGGACATCGCGAGCATCCTGTTCGAGGAAGAGCCCAAGAAGGCAAGGCTTGAAGAAATACCAGAAGACGTTGTTTCCATAATGATTGCCTTAAAGTGGCTTGGCTTCCTAATTGACAGGGTCGGTATGCAGAACCTCGAGAAGGTTCTTGAGTTTTACTACGAGATAGGGTGGATAAGCGAGAAGGTTCTCAACCAGCTACTAAGGTTTGCTAGGGGAACGAGGCCACACCACAGGGATCCCGAGTGGAAGCCTGCTGAAAAGTTGACTGTTCAAGACCACTTGATAAGCTTACTCTTCATCGAGAGGCTTAGGGGCCTTAGGATAACAAGGGATGTCCTCGACAAGCTGGAAAGGGAAGTCAAGATGCTAGAGAAGACATTAGACGAGTTCTACGGTGTCTAGTGATGGAGGGGACCTTCATTGGGGTTCAGCGTTTCAGCGAGCGCAGCGATAATCTTTATATCCTTTTTAGTGGCAGCAGCAACGCTTTATTCAGCGTGGGACAGTAGTTACAGCGATGTCCAAGATGCTAGAGATTTTTGGTTTTCTTTGCGGATTTCTCAGGCTCATTTTAATATTGGCCAAGTTTCGATTTCCCCTGTCTCGGGTTCAACTACTAATATCACATTAACGTTCCAATATTTGGGCCAAACTCTCTACGGTAACATTGATATCATCCATAATGGGACGTATGTATCATTCCTAAATCTGGGTTGGTTAGTTCCAAATAATAATTACACCGTTACAATAACTAACGGAGCTGACACTAGCGGTAGCTTAAATAATGTCGTTTTGGCATTTGCAAACGGTTGTCAGTTAATTGTTACATATCATTACGACACGACTAATGAAGTTTATGTTGTTGATGGAAAGTCGGTTCAATGTCCAGCGGAGGTGAGCTGAATGGCAGCAGGGGGTCCAGCGAGCGAGCTCATAATGTTCATAGTGGCAGTAATAGTTGCAGGTAGTGTTGCAGGGGCTTTAGCTTATGTCACCAATGACATTGCCAACGGTATGAAGGCCAGGGGGGCTATCCTCGCTGATAACCTTAGAATAGACTTCGCTATCATAAACGATCCAAACAACATTCCAGTTGCTGGAGCTGGACCATATAACTATACATTTTACGTAAAGAACATAGGAAAGGAGGCATTTGCCTTCGATGCGAATTCGGTTCAGGTTTTCATAGACGGTAACCTGATTCCTTCAGCAAATCTAACATTCACTGATGTTAACGGGAATCCAATATCCTCCCTTGACCCTTACGAGGTTGGGGTGATAAAGGTCACCCTTGGAACTCAGTTGAGTGCAGGCACTCACAGGATACAGGTAGTCCTAGAGAATGGGAAGAGAAGGAGCCTCGTGTTTAGGATAAGCTGAAATCAGTTCCAGGGGGTGATCATCTTGGTCGAGGAGCTGCTTAGGATTGACCTAAAGGGCGATGAGCTTCACAGGAGGCTTGGTGGCGGTATTCCCGCTGGGACAATAATGCTCATAGAGGGTGACAGGGGTACAGGGAAGTCAATCCTATCTCAAAGGTTGCTCTATGGTTTTCTGATGAATGGGTACACCGCAAGCTATATTTCATCCCAATACACGACCGTTGAGTACGTTAAGCAGATGATGTCTATTAGTTACGATGTCATCCCTTTCCTAATAAGGAAGAAGCTCGTGTTTGTATCTCTTTACCCTTTACTTAGCGGTGTTAGTGAGGAGAGAAAGTTCCTTAGTAGGTTGCTTGGTGAGCCCCGTCTATGGGAGCAGGATGTTGTTGTTATAGATTCATTCTCATCCGTGCTCTCGCGAGAGCAGGAAGTTAGGAGCGTGAGGAACTTCCTGATGTATATTAAGAGGTTATCGAGCCTTGGCAAGGTTGTGATCCTTACCGCAAACCCTGAAGAGCTTCCTAGGGACATACTGTTCCTCCTCGAGGAAGCCTCAACCTTACTTATGAGGCTCAACGTTAGGGTGTTCGGTGGCGATCTGAAGAATTCCGCGACAATAGTCAAGTACAACAACGCTAAGGGCGTGTTTCAGAAGATAATACCCTTCAGGGTAGAGCCGAAGGTTGGATTGGTAGTTGAGATTGCGGCTGTAGTATGAAGGCGAGAGGGGGTGGTTGGGAATGGCGGAGGCCGTATCCCAAACTCTTGAAGATGCAATGAGAAGAAATCCCCACCTTAGAAAGTACGTTGAGCAGTTTAGGAAGAAGTATGGTAAAATCCCAGAGTTCCATGTTCAGCTAAGTAGAGATATGAAAGACATCCCTTATCCAAATATAATCTACCCAGTGGGGGATCCGATATTCATCCATATTTATGGGGACCCTCAAACGGAGAGACAGTATATAGTGATAGAGCCGAGGATAGAGACGAGAGAAGAGGAAGAGAAGTACAAAATGATAAAGGATAGAATACTTGAGCTTGCCCCGACAAGGGATATTCCAGAGGAGCAAGAGGAGTTTGAAAGGTTTCTTGACTCTCTCTTTGAAGAGGCTGTTCTCTCTCTTGTTAAGGGGAGGAAGGGGATAACTATAACCAAGGAAGAGATGGAGAAGTTTAGGTATTTGATAAAGAGAGACATCATTGGAATTGGTCCCCTCGAGCCCCTTGCTAGAGACCCCTACATCGAGGATATTCACATCATAGGAGCTCACTACGTTTCCCTCGTCCATAAGATATTCGAGCACCTTCCAACGAACATAAAGTGGAAGGACAATGTTGAGCTTGCCGATTACTTCAAGAACCTTTCAGAGAGAATTGGAAGGCCTGTGAGTGACAGAAACCCAATAGTCGATGGTTCCCTCCCAGATGGCTCTCGTATAAACATAATCTACTCCCCCGACATCTCGCTCAAGGGACCAAGTGCTACGATAAGAAAGTTCGCCGCTACTCCACTTAGCATAACTCAACTTGTAGCATGGGGAACGATGAGCGCTGAGGTGGCAGCATATCTCTGGCTAGCGATAGAGTACGGTATGAGTATTTTCGTATGCGGTGAAACTGCATCTGGAAAGACAACCACACTTAACGCTATAATTCCCTTCATAAAGCCCGGTTCTAAAGTCTTTACCGCCGAGGATACTCCTGAAGTCCAAGTTCCCCATCCAACATGGCAGAGGCTCGTTACAAGAGAGAGGGGCCCCGAGGAGAGCAGAGTTACCCTGTTCGACCTGCTTAAGGCGGCCTTGAGATCGAGACCTAACTACATCATAGTCGGTGAGATCAGAGGTGCCGAGGGTGCTATAGCGTTCCAGGCAATGCAGACAGGTCACCCCGTTATGAGCACCTTCCACGCGGGTGACGTTAAGAAGATGATCCAGCGTTTCACGGGTTCTCCAATAAACGTTCCGATAACCTTCATCGACAACCTCAACATAGCTCTCTTCCAGCAAGCCGTTTACGTTAGGGGCAAGTTCCTGAGAAGAGTCGTCACCGTCGTTGAGATCGAGGGCTACTATGAAGAACTTGGTGGCGTTGCAACTAGGAACGTTTTTGAGTGGGATCCAGTGAGTGACAAGCACATATTCAGAGGTATGAACAACTCGTACATCCTCGAGAGGAAGATAGCTGAGATAGCTGGGTATGAGGATCCCAAAGACATTTATGATGAGCTGTTCCTGAGGGCTAGAATAATCCAAAGAATGATTGAGCTTAAGATATTCAACTACTGGGACGTTTACAGGGAGATTAAGGCCTTCTACCAGAGGGGTATCGAAGGCCTCAGCTTCAGGCTCTGAGGTGGTTTTCAATGCCAGAAGAGAAGATCAGCATCTTCGTCAAGGCAGACCTGGATCCAAAGGAGTACATAAGGAAAACCTTGATTCCTGGCCTTATAGGGTCGGGTGTGATCTTCATAGTTGTTAATATATTCAGCAGGATTGTTGCCCTTCCAACTGGACTTAGGCTTTTCATGTACTTAATCCCAATAATCCTCGCCATATATGTCACTGCATACCCTTACCTTATGGCCGATTCAAAGAGGATAAGCATAAACTCAAAGCTCCCCTACTTCATAACATACTTCGCCGTTCTCTCCACGAGTGAGATCGGGAGGAGTGATCTGCTTAAAGTTTTGGCCAGCGACCCAAAGCTAGGGGCCATAGCAACTGAGCTTAAGAAGGTTTACATAATAGTTGACAAGCTCCACAGATCAATGCCGGAAGCCTTCAGGTTCCTGGCTAGAAGAACTCCGAGTAGGGTTTTTGCAGATTTCCTAGACAGGCTTGCTTATTCCCTCGACAGCGGTGTCGAGTTGAAGGATTACCTCTTCCAAGAGCAACAGACGGTTATGGATGACTATCAAACATTCTACGAGGGAGCCCTCTATGATCTCGACATATTCAAGGAGATATACGAGTCCATCATAATCTCAGTCGTGTTCGCGGCAGCATTCATAATTATAGGGCCATTAATTACAGGTCAGAATATAGGGAGGCTCGCCCTCTACCTTATCTTCCTAATCCTCGCCGCTGAAATAGGAACCCTCTTCGTGATAAAGTACAGGATGCCCGAGGATCCAATATGGGCTGAGGCAAAGGTAAAGACTCCAAGGTATGAAAAGATTAGGAAAGCATTGATAATTTCGATAGCATTGATTCCCGTTGTCTTTTTGGCTTACTTAACGCTGATAAGGCCAAGATTCTCAATTCCAACACCCTTCGTTATAGCCCTCGTCTTAACCCCCCTTATATACGTGGGAAATGTCGTCAGGAAGGAGGAAGCATCGATATTTAGGAAAGATGAGAACTTTCCGGCCTTCATAAGAAGCCTTGCATCTTCTCTAGCTGCGAGTGGTGCCTCTTTGCTCCTCGTGCTCAAGTACCTGAGCGCTCACGACTTTGGAACCCTAACTGAGGATATAAGAGCCCTCTATAGGAGGCTCGCCGTTAGGGTTGATACCCAGAGAGCGTGGGACTTCTTCATAGCGGAAACCGGAAGCTGGCTAATTGGTATATTTTCCGAGATATTCAGGGAAAGCCTGAGGCTCGGTGCGGAGCCCGACTATGTTGGAAAGGTCATAAGCAGAAACTTCGAGAGGCTGGTGAGACTTAGGAGGAAAAGACAGCAGAGCGTTTCAAACTTCATAGGTATAATCCTCGGACTCACCGGTGCATTCGCGTTTTCATTGGCAGCCTCGTTCCAAGTAGCGGTCTCGATAAACGACCTCTTCAGCAGACTACAGATACCCACCGAGTACATTGGTGACATAATTCACGTAATTCCCCCAAGTGGAATGCAGCTACTAACGATTTCAATGCTCGTTATGATGGTTGCCCACTCGCTTCTCTCTGCAATGGCGATAAAGATAGCCGACGGTGGCCACATCTTAGGATCACTCTACTACTTCGTGATACTACTCTGGGTCTTTGCCGCTGGAATGTACGTGGGTCAATCGCTCATGGCGAGGTTCATGAGCCTTGGTGGGGGAGAGATGATAATACACCTCCTAGGAGGGTGAGGGTTATGAGGAAGGCAATGCTGCTCCTCGTACTCCTCTTAATGGTTCCCTGGGTCAGCGCATCATCTTACGTTGGCTGGGTGGGGTTAGGTGATTCGATAACGTTTGGAAACTATACTCTTACTATAATGGACTTTGATCCATCCACAAGGAGCGTGTACCTACAGCTAAGCACGGGGGAGGGAACATCTTACTATTCCATACCCCTGGGTGATACACTTACTGTGAAGAACGCCTCCATTAAGGTTGAGAGGGTGTTCTCGGGAAGTGTGGCTAGATTCTACATTAATGCAATGTTCCCCGGGGTTATGGTTGGTGGGGAGGTTAAGGTTGAGAACCTAACCCTTAAAGTTAAGAGCGTTGAGTGGGACTCCTTTGAAGTGCTAGCCACTTATGAAGGAGAGGAGAAGAGCATAAAGGAATCAAAGGCTGTAATAGGCAACTATTCCGTTTTGATAGGCTCAAAGCCCCTAATCTTCAACGGTGAGCTCAAGATAGGTGACAACGTCACCTATGGAGATTACCTTCTCCACATAGATGGGCTAAATATGACGGTGGTTAATAATGAGACATCCAGCGTTCTAGTTGTATCCTACAATGGAAGTAAATATGAAATTGGGGAGGGAGAGGTTGCGGATATTGGGGTTTTCTTAGTGAAGTACAACGGGTTCAGGTGTGTAATGGTCAACAACCTTTGTGATCCAAGGATTTCCCTAACGGTTTACCTAAAGGCCCTAAACATAGCCATCTCTTACAACCCTGCAACAACTTTCACGGTTTATGAGGGCAAAGATCACGCCATTGGTGATTTCATAGTGAGGGTTAATGGAATTAGCGATAATTACGTTTACCTGTCTATCTTGAACTCTTGTGGAGACGTCTTATACTCTCAAGTTCTAAGGGCCAATCCTGTTGTAATTCCATCGATTACGTACGACGGAATATCTATAGGTGTTGCCAACGTATCTGAGGACTCCAATGGAGAGAAGGCTACATTCATAACCTTCTACAACCCAGAAGAAAGGCCGAGGTATCTAGCTCTATTAAACGTGACACTGATGCCAATCAACGTTACTGAGCTCGTTCCCAAGGAAATTCAGGTCAGGATAAAGAACATTGGAAACTGGAAAGTGTATGGAATGGTTGCGAAATTTGAGCCGGGAGATGGTATTGAGGTTCTCGGGGAGGACATGAAGATAATTAAGGAACTTGACGCTGGAAAGGAGGTTACCCTTAAGTTCAAGATCGTCCCCCTCAAAGCCGGAAACACGACATTGGGGAGGGTAGTTATTGAAGGCCCAGTTCCCTATCCCCTGGCCTGTGGTGGATTAAAGGCCCTCAAGTTCTATTCAAATGAGCCGAAAGTGTACGTATCTCCCCTAAACGTCTCTGTTAGTGTGGGATCACCTAAGGAAGTCGTTGTTGGTTCACCCTTTGACATTAACTTCACGATCGATGCTCCGAAGGGCTTCGCGGGGATCTTGATGCTTAAGCTTCCCCCAGGAGTTGGAGTTCTTTCGGAGGGAGAAGTGAGGAGTGGAACGTACATTCTACAGGTGTCTAATGGCACTCATCCTGTGAAGTTAGTTGCCGTAACACCAGGCAACTACACGGTCTCTCTGAGTCTGCAGGCGTTTGGAAAGGAAGTGTACAAGAGTTCGCTTGAAATCCCGGTTGTGAAATCAAATGGTGGAGTCCAAGTTGTGACTGTAACTAAGACCCTAACCATTGGAAATGGAACTGTGATAACGAAGACGGAAACTGTGACAAAGGAAACTACCGTTACTGAAACTAAGAGCGAAGTAAAGACAACCACAAAGACCAGCGTGAGAACACAGGTACTAACGAGGACCGTAACCCAGACGGTAACTGTAAGTGAGAGAAGCTTTGTTGGTACACTACTAACGTTCCTTATTGGAGCTGGGGTTGGGGCGGGCCTTATAATCCTCATTGCCTGGATTCAGGCCCGTCGCGCATAGCCCACCACTCATAAATAACCTGGCCATCTATGACTCCATATATGTCGGCCCCATCTATACGGTAGTGAATTATAGGGACTCCTAGAATCTTTGATATCTTTTTTAAGCTCTTGTCACTATTCACGACGACCCTAGCACTTATCCCCTTTGGCACTCCTTCAATGGCGCTTATCCTTCTTCTGGGCTTTGGCTTCCATAGCACTAGTGCAAGTACTCCTGATATTAAGGCTAATATCGGGAACACCAGCCTTGCAGTTGAGACGCTCATGCCAAGTAGCGTATTGTTTATTGTTATCTTTCTCACGTCGTTGTGCTTCTTCTCTATATCCGTCCCTTTTATGTAGGTAAGTCCACTTACCGGATCGTTCACTATTGGCATCTCTTGCTTGAACTCTCCAAGGGATGTTCTAACCTTGCTTATTACTTTGATATCGTAGGAAATCCGCGGAAGGCTGAGTGCTTCGGCGAGCCTCTTTTTCTCTTCCTCGATCTTTGTTAAGTTAACCTCGAACTTCCTTGAAAATGCCCCATCGGATAGCTTGCCCTTGTAGTTGAATATTGTTTCATTTATTAAGTAAACTTTCTCTTTCCCTTTCGTGACATAATATGAGACCTCACCATAAATCCAGTAGGAGCCTTCCTTTGCTGGAGTTATTGAGTACGAGTAGTTACCATAAATTGCCTCCGTTATCTTTGTAGGATAGTACCTTAAACTAGCAACCCTCCCAAAGACAGTGTCGTTCTTCAAATAGGCCGAGTGCTCTAAGTGCCCTTCCTGTACTACCTGGGAAACTAGTTCTTGCTTTTCATAGCTAGGGCTTTCGGTGTATGCAAATACTGTTAAAACGAAAAACAGAACGAAAAAACCTGCAAATATGTATTCCTTCCTAACATTTTTCATTATGTCCACAACCACAACTTTTAACAATCCTCGCGCTTCCTCCATTCCATTTGGCAGTTACTATGAAAGTGGAACTCCTGCACCCTCTCCTCTTTAAGACAACCTCACTCTCTCCGGGTTGCAGGAAGAAGGTAGTCGTAAAGTTCCCCTTGCTACAGTCCACCTCAACCTTTATTGTTTCATCTAGATTGTTTGTTACCCTTATCCCTCTCCCATGCCTATGCTTATCCTTGCACGTAGAGTTGAGAGTAAAGTTGAGATGGCAGGGGCAATGGTGATAGTTAATGCACTCCACATCTATGAAAGGATCATCCGAAAATCCAACGACAATGCTCCTCGTTGCGCTGTACTCTCTGAAGTGAGAGCTCACGGATACTGAAGCAAATATAAATCCGATGACTATGAATATTATGCCTAAAGCTTTCCTAATCAAATTCTAAACCTCCCTATAACTTCTGGCTCTCCCAGGAGTGGTTTCAGCAGTAGTAGGGCGAAGAACACTATGAGCCCCTCGACAAGCAGGGGTAGGTAAGGGTTTATGTTGTACATGGAGAGGACGAGGTCTTTGGGTAGTATTGGGTAGTAAGAGTGGACGTTAACTGCTTCCGTATATACTCTAGTCTCGAGGGGAACATCTATATTTGCCTTTACGTTTACCTCCTCTCTACCCTTGAGAATCATTACATCCTTGCTCACAATCTTCCCATCCACTACTAGGACCATTGGAATAAGTGCATTGTTCCTTATCGTGATATTCCTCTCAATGATACTACCGGGTAAATACCAACCTTCTCTCTGTCCCCCTGCCATCGTTGAGGCGTATGTTATCTCCACCTTTCCCCAGTTCATTGAACCTACGAATATCATTGAGAGCACTAGGAGAGCGGATAATGCTGTATAAAGATTCGCGCTATCAATGACGATAACTTTTCTCCTCTTTTTCCTCCTCTGCTCTCCACTTGCAAGGAGTAACCCCCCAACAAGTGTGAGGGCTATTGCTCCTATCGGGGAATTTAGGTGCTTTCCAAGTTCAGGTATCTTAAGTGGCTTCCCTCCTATGGTTATTACCTTCCCAATTATTTGATCCTCCTTAATGGGTGGGTTTTTGCCACCTTGCTGATCTGTGGCAACATTGTTGTCTCCCTTGGTTATGTAGCCTTCGCTAGTTATCGCATAAACTCTATGAACCGTCCACTTTCCCGAGAGGTTGAAGACTATTATATCTCCAACGTCCCCCTTGGCTAGCGGGTTTATGAAGAAAACATCCCACCTCTTTAATGTGGGATACATGCTGTCCGAGTAAACATATGACACGAAGACGGGCCTTCCCACAATGAATCCAATTACAGAAGGAATCAACACCGCCATAACGAATGACATCATAATAACTTCGGAGGCCCGCATCTCAATTCACCAAGAAGGAATATAAAAAGGAGCCGAAGCTCCTCACTGCTGGCATGCACCTGCTTCTGCATTTATGTCTATCTGGATTTGTTCTGAGCCCAGATCCATCCCTGTCGTGTTGAAGATCATTCCAACTTTAACCGGATCGTTGTGGTATACTGTAAACTTGATCTGGTCACTTGGTCCTGCAGTTGGGTTGTCGTAGCTTCCAGTAAATAGCTTAACTCCCTCATCGGCCTTAATAGTAACACAGATTGGGTAATCTCCGCCCTCATTTTCCCAAAGCTCGTTGCTTACCTCAAACATTTCCTCAAACACGTAGATCGTGTCAGGGCTGAGGCCAGCTCCATATCCTGGGTAGTCTGGATGGTTGCTTGAGATCTCGACGGTCATCTTTCCATTGTTCAAGTACACATAGGGTTGCAGTGGGGTTAGGTCTATTAACTCGTTGTCATCCGCCACTATGGCGACGTTAACATCTCTACTTGCCTCAAAATACCTGAAGTTGGCTCCAGCGCCAACTGCCAACATAAGCCCTGCAAGGAACAGGGCAATTCCAAACAACTTATTCATTTCTCATACCTCCTTCACGGCTGTCCGCACTTGCCTGCTAGCTCAGCAGGCTCAGTGCCCAGCCTATATGCTTTAATCTCTAAACTTCCAGTCCAGAAGTCTCCTGGACTGTCTCCATTTGCTGAAAGATCAACACCAATCTTCACTGTCTGTCCGTGTGACACCACAAAGCATACCCAATCTCTAGCTGAGTCGCTTGCTGATGCTAGGGTACCATCATATGCTGAATATACGTCTCCATCTGCTCCATACAGCTCTACGTGTGAGTTGGTGGACTTTATCTCAACGACAATGTCCATATCTTCTTCCCAAAGGTGGTTGCTGACTCCAAAAACTTCGTCAAAGTTGTATTCCGCTGCGGGGCTTATTCCGTTCCCGTAGCCTGGGTAGTTGGGGTTGCTTGGAGAGAAGTCTATGACAAGCTTTCCTGTAGTTGTATTTATGTATGCATATGGCTGAAGTGCTACTAGGTCTATTAACTCAGTATCATCACTCACGATATCCCAATGGACACTTCTGCTTGCGTTGTAGTCCCTAAAGTTGGCCCCAGCCCCTAAAACGAGACCAAAGACGGCCAACAAGCCAAGTATGGCAATTCCAAATCTATTCACTTTTTCCATCTCCTAACCTTCGAGGTCCCACGGTTGTGGAACCTAACATGTGTTTGAACCTTCAAGTATATAGGTAGTTTCAAATTAATTCCCAGGGCACTTCTGGTAACCAGTAGTTACCATAGATAAGAAGCAACGTTAAGGAACAAAATTAAGAAACTGAGGTAGCTGAGCCTTATCTTCTTTCAACAATCTTGCTCCAGTGGGCGAGGGCTAGTCCGAGTAATATGAGGGATATTATAACCCCCTCTCCACTCCCCCTAAGTAGGGAGAATATTAGTCCAATACAGGAGAAGCATGCATATATTATTGGCCACATGCTTGATGACTTCTCAATGTCAATGTACTTGTCAACCTCCTTAGGAACATTTACTAGCATTATCCTTCCCCTTTCAACCTTAATTATCCCTTCTCTCTCCATCTTAGGGAGATGAGTTTGGACAAGGCTTACATATATGCTCTTTCTATGTCTCCTGCTTTCATTCCCTTCCATCTTTGCGATGTAATCAACGAGTTGACTTATTTCGGCTGTATTATTGTTTTTTCTTAAAAATTCAACAACCATAAACCTTCTATCGTTGCCAAGAATGATTGAAGATGAGGAATTCTCTAAGAAAAAATGGGGAATTATCAAGTTTATCACCTTAGTTCTTCTTTGTGTTCCTAAACTATATTAAGGTTTTGGAGTCACTTTCAGTTTTTAAAAATTCTCTAATTCCGTTATTTTCATTGAAATTTTTCAAAATAACCGTAAAGCTTAAAAATTCACTCTCTTGACTAAAAATTGAGCCATAGCCCCGTGGTGTAGCGGCCAAGCATGCGGGACTCTGGATCCCGCGACCGGGGTTCGAATCCCCGCGGGGCTACCAAACCCCTAGGTTTCGGCCTTTAATTTCCTTTCTAACACTCTTTAAAAAGTGAACCTACATTTTCTCCTGAAGTTTTTCCATTTGAAACAGATTGGTGGTTAACTATCAGCACATGTTCGGATAAACTTTATAAGCCGGCATTTAGTGTAAAGTCTAATGAACTGAAGCGGGGGTTGCCGAGCCTGGTCAAAGGCGGGGGACTCAAGATCCCCTCCCGTAGGGGTTCCGGGGTTCAAATCCCCGCCCCCGCACCAATTAATTATTTAACTCTTCTGTGGAGTATATTTTGGTGGTTGCATGAACGTTGTCAGGTTTGGTGTTTCCATTCCAGAGGAGCTTCTTGAAAAGTTCGACAAGATAATTGAGGAGAAGGGTTACACGAACAGGAGTGAGGCTATAAGAGATCTGATCAGGGATTTTATTGTTAGGTACGAGTGGGAAGTTGGGAATGAGGAGGTAGCTGGGACGATAACAATGGTTTACAACCACGACGAGGCAGACGTTGTTAAGGAGCTACTAGACCTCCAGCACGAGTACCTCAACGAGATCGTTGCAAGCCTTCACGTTCACATGGATGAGCATAACTGTTTAGAAGTTGTCGTTGTTAAGGGAGAAGCCAGGAAGATAAAGAAGATCGCCGACAGGCTTCTAAGCCTCAAGGGAGTGAAGCACGGCAAACTAGTCATGACGACCACGGGAAGGGAACTCGTTTAGCGAAACTTTTATTAACCTTTTCTTACTAAAATCTGATTGAAGTCAATAGGTTTAAATTAGCCAAAAACCAAAATAATAATTGTCAGGAGGTGGCAAGGAATGGTCGGAATACAAGTGCAGGAAGTTATGACCGACAAGTACGCCAAGATCGATATAAATGCGCCTCTTTCTGAGGCCATTGGAATTATTGAAAAGGAGGATCCCGATTTAATTCTCGTGTTTGATAGGAATGTGTACAAAGGCGTGCTTACTCAGGACTTGATTATAAGGTCCCACCTAAAATGGGATCCCACAAAGGCCAAGGTTAGGGATGTTTACAAGCCCGCTCCGGTTATTAAACCTAACGATGATCTAAGCCATGCTGCTAAGTTAATGCTCGAGACAGATTTGAGATCCCTTCCCGTCGGTGAAAGCAAGGCTGAGATAATAGGTGTAATAAGTGATATGGCCTTGCTTGAGAGGGTAGTTGCGGAGGAGTTTGGTAAGAGGAAGGTCGAGGAGTTCATGACAAAGGATGTCATAACCTTGACACCAGATGACACTGTTGCGAAGGCCCTGGCCACAATGAGAGATCATGCAATTTCAAGGATTCCGGTTGTTGATGAAGAAGGAAAGCTGGAAGGGCTTGTAACACTTCACGACCTGATAATAAGGTTCATCAAGCCAAGGTTCAAGGCACAGAAAGGAGAGGTCGTTGGAGAAAAAATACCTCCATTCAGCATGAAGCTCAGGGAGGCTATGCTTAAGGGAGTTATCACAATCCTTCCAGACGCCACTGTTAGGGAAGCCGTTTCCACAATGAAGGACAACAACATTGATGGCTTGGTTGTAGTTGATGAAAACAACAAAGTCGTTGGGGTTCTCACGGTTAAAGATCTCCTACTGCCAATATCAAGGATGGTAGAGAAGGAGGCGAGGTTCTACCTCCAGCTTGGAGGCGATGCAACTGCCCTCAGTGAGTTCACCAGGGAAAGGATAATAAATGACATCAAGAGGTTCGTTGATGGCTATTCAGATCTCCTCGGAAACGAGGGAATAATATACCTATACATAAGGAGGTTCAACGAGAAATTCAGGGGAGTTCACCTTTACCAGGCCAGGATGAGGGTTGTAACTGACAGAGGAGTTTTCGTGGCAAAAGGTGAAACTTGGGGAGCAATCCAAGCTGTACATGATGCTATCAGGGCAATTGAGAGGCAACTACTTCAGAAAGCTGAACTCGAAAGGGACATACGCTATGCCAAGAGGTTCATTGAGAAACTTGAGCTATGGCGCTGAGCTCTCTCAAACAACTCCTTTGACTTCGCTATTAGCTCCTTATTTCCAATTTTCTTCCCTTCTTCAAGAAGCTCAAATGACAAGAACTTAAGTATCCTTGAAAACTTCTGGGGGTTTGCTTTCTTAACGTCTTCAAAGATATGTTCGACGATCGGAATGGCATCTTCCCTAGGGAGCAAAAGGAGTATTCTGTACGCTAGGAGTACCTTATCTATCGGTCTAATCACCCTTTCAATATCCTGATTCCTTCCGATAAAGAATAGCAACCTTGGCAGAGGGCCACCTTTTCCAATAATCTTTAAGATTTCAACGGCCTTGTCAACCTCCCCTTTCTCAAGGTAGTCTAGGGCCATATGCTCCAAGAAGGACGATTTGAGGGGCTCGGGTAAGTCCTCGGGGGAAATATTCTCAAAGTCGAGCTCTCCAACGTCTGGACTTTTAACCTCCTCAGGTCTTTCCGTTACATCTACAACCTCATTCTTGAAATCCTCAGTTGTCTTAACTATGTTAGCATCTATGAGGAACTTTCCGTCCTCGTACTTAACCCCCTCTGGAAGGGGCTTCAACAACTCAACGTCCGCCTCCTCTAGCCCGAGATCACTCAGCTTAACTTCGAGAATGTTCTTACTTTTTAAAGCCTCAGCAATCGCATTACTTATCCTTCTAAGGGCCTTTTTCTTCGTGTACGAGTCGGGAATCAGCTTTGCACTCTCCACGGCATCTTTGAATCTTTCTCTCTTCGAGAACTCGTAAGATAAATACAGAAGAGCATCACTCTTTAGAGATGTTATCGGAATTGAGCCTGCTATCTTCCTAGCCCTCTCTGGGTTAATAGGAACAAGCTCTTGAGCTATCCATTTGAGGGCATAGGATCTCCAATAATTATCCTGTATTCCATTGGCTATCTTGAGGGCCTTTTCTATGTCCCCATCTTCAAGTGCTTTCCTTACTCTCAAGAGTTCTTCTATCATCGGGATTATTTATCCCCAGAAAGATAAAAATGTTTCACAATCCTGCCCGCAGATGATTTAAAGCTTTCAGTGAAATGGTAACCTGGGGAGGTTGCATGAGGCCGAGGGTGTTCATAACAAGGGAGATACCCGAAAATGGGATAAGGATGCTCGAAAAGGAGTTCGATGTAGAAGTTTGGGGAGAGGAGAAGGAAATTCCTAGGGAAGTTCTCCTTGAGAAGGTTAAGGACGTAGACGCCTTGGTCACGATGCTTAGTGAGAGGATAGATAGGGAAATCTTTGAGAATGCTCCAAGGCTGAGAATAGTAGCTAACTATGCGGTTGGTTATGACAACATAGATGTTGAAGAGGCCACTAGGAGGGGAATATACGTAACCAACACTCCAGATGTTTTAACTGACGCAACGGCGGATTTGGCATTTGCCCTTTTGCTGGCGACGGCGAGACATTTGATTAAGGGTGACAAATTCGTGAGGAGTGGAGAGTGGAAGAGAAAGGGAATAGCCTGGCATCCGAAGTGGTTTCTGGGATTTGACGTGTATGGAAAGACAATAGGGATCATAGGGTTTGGAAGAATAGGACAGGCAATAGCGAGAAGGGCTAGAGGATTTAACATGAGAATCCTGTACTATTCTAGAACGAGAAAGCTTGATGCTGAAAGAGAGTTAAACGCTGAATTCAAGCCTCTAGAAGAGTTGTTAAGGAAAAGCGATTTCGTTGTTCTCGCAGTTCCCCTAACGAAGGAAACTATGTATATGATTAATGAGGACAGGTTGAGGATTATGAAGAGGAGCGCAATCCTAATCAACGTGGCGAGGGGAAAGGTCGTTGATACGAAGGCCCTCATAAAGGCCTTGAAGGAAGGGTGGATAGCAGGGGCGGGGTTGGATGTTTTTGAGGAAGAGCCCTACTATGATGAGGAGCTCTTTTCCCTCGAGAATGTCGTGTTAACTCCGCACATAGGCAGTGCAACGTTTGGTGCCAGGGAGGGAATGGCCGAGCTTGTGGCGAGAAACCTAATAGCATTTAAGAAAGGTGAAATTCCCCCAACTTTGGTTAACAGAGAGGTAATAAAAATAAGGAAGCCAGGGTTTGAAGAGGGGCGATGATGAGCTCCATCCCTGCCTGAGGTGTGATGAATGTAGCGCGCTCTGAGCTACTCTTTCTTTCCTTCTTTTAGTATCTCCTCTATGTTAAAGCCCTCTTCATATCTCTTGAGCTTCCTTTCGAAGAACTCCATGAACAGCTTGTACCTCTTCATTCTGTGCTTTGGACTTCCCGTAATACTATGTCCGTGTGGCCCCCTCTTGAAGATTGCTATATAGACTTCCTTCCCGAGATCCTTGAGGACATGGTAGAACATGAGGCTTTGGTCTAACGGACAGCGGTAGTCTTCTAGGGAATGGATTAGGAGGAGTGGTGCCTTAACATTCTTTGCATAGAATAGCGGACTCAGCTTCTTGTAGTTCTCGTTTTCAAGTGGATTTGGCCCTATAACTTCCTTGTCAAACCATAACCCTATGTCTGAGAACGCATAGCTTGTAAGCCAGTAGCTTATTCCGTTTTCGCTAATTCCAGCCTTAAATAAATCGCTCTGTGTTAGGGCCCAGTTTGTCATATACCCTCCATAACTTATGCCCGTTATCCCTATCCTCTCCCTATCTGCCTGAGGTTCCAGTTTCAAGAACTCTTCTACACCGTTCAGAATGTCTTGGAAGTCCTCAAGTCCCGTTCTCTCCAGTACTCTAAGTGCGAAGTCCTCACTGTAGCCATTACTTCCCCTTGGGTTAACGAACACTATGTAATATCCCTTGTTGGCCATTAGCTGCATCTCGTACTTGAAGTAGTACCCATACATTCCCTTTGGTCCTCCGTGGACGAACACTATAACGGGAGCCTTTTCTCCCTCCTTAATATCTGGTTTTATGTACCATCCGTCAATCTCCAGGTCGATGCTCTTATAGCGGAAGTGTTTGGGTTCATAAGTTTTTAACTTCTTGAAGATCAGGCCGTTGTAGTCTGTCAGTTGCTTCTCCTCGCCATCCCAAACGTAAAGCTCCCTAAGCCTAGTTGCAGTCTCTTTCAGATAAACTACAACTTCATCAACGTCAAATCCCATTATCCAGTGCTTCCCCTTTGAAATTTCCTTGACTTCTCCATTCCACATGTAAAGGTTGACGCTTCCTTCCTCGTAAAGTGTGAAGTAGACATTCCCGTCTTTTATTTTAGCTTGGCCAGCTTCCCTATCTATTTTGTCCATTATAGGAGTAACCTCTTTTCCGTCGTAAATGTAAAGCTTATCATGCTCACTTATGAACTTCTTTTCTGGCTTCCCGTAGAGTAGTATGCTCCTACCATCTGAGTCTATTGCCGAATATGAAACTTTTTCAAACAACCTCTCCTCTTCCCCATCCTTCCAGATGTAAATATCCCAGAATTTGAAGTACTGAGGTATGCCTTCTCTGTGGGGGACGTTGACGACTATTGAGTCACCATGCCATATACCCGATGAAAACCTTGGCTTCTCGAACTGGTCTATAACCTCTTCTGCTTCGCTGTCAACTATCCAGAAGGTTGTTTTTTCTCCGTCGAAGAAGCCTAGCCTGTCAAACCAGGCGGGGACATCATCTTCAAATATGAAGTCCTCATCATCTCTCCTTTTGAAGCCAACTACGAGAAGTCTTCTGGAGTCTTCGTTCCATTCTATTGATCTTATGTTCTTTGCTTCCAAAACTTTCTTTGCGGAGAGAGTTTCTACCTCTGCAATCCAGATTTCGGAAGTTTTTCTCTCTTCATTAGCTCTCATAAATGCTATCTTTCTTTCATCTGGGGAAAGTCTTGGCATTGTTGCGTTTTCTATGTACTTCTTCCACCTCTTTTCCAAGTCCTCGATAACTATGGTGCTTTCATACTTATTTTTCTCGAGATTGGCCTTTGTTAAGGTGTATGCAACGAGCTTTCCCCTTGTTCTAGGATCCCCAATGTATGCGAATTTTGTAAAGGTTTTCTCGTTCCATTCGATATTGCTCATAACGGTATCACCAATACTTAATTGCATCAGTCCTTATTAACTTTTTCTTTGTACAGCTCTATCCATATCGCTGAGAGGATCAAGAGCGCTCCGATGTATCCCTTTGGGGAAAGAATCTCATGCAGGGTTATTAAGGAAAATAAATGGCCAAATACTGGCTCTGCAGAGTAAAGTATTGCCGCTCTGTAGGACTCTACCTTTGGCTGATACTTAACCTGGGCAAAGAATGCCAGTGCAGTTGCGAACACTCCAGTGTATAGGATGGCCAACATTACATCTGGCTTGCCCGGTAATGGTAACCCTTCCTTAAGTAGGGCATAAATGGTGGAGAATACGCTATTCCAAAATACTTGCCAAAAAGCTATTCCTATTCCATATTTGCTGAAATACTCGACTAGAACTATTTGAAACGCAAAGCTTAGTGCTGAGATTACTGTGAGCATATCCCCGTAATTTAACCTCAAAGATGCGCCAGAGATCAGATAGAGCCCAATGACCGCTAAGACAAGGGCTATGGAATCTTCCCTTGTTATGAATCTTTTTAGGATTAGATACGCTGCGAAGGGCGTGAAGACTACGTAGAGAGAAGTTATGAATGCCGAGTTTGAGGCGGTCGTGTATTTTAGGCCAACTATTTGAAACCCATGACCTAAGAAGAGTGTAAATCCAAGCATCATCCCTGGGATTATTTGATCTTTCGTAAGTTTCTTCCTTAGGAAAATCAACATTATTGCAGAAGCTATGAAAAATCTTAGAGCTATGAATGTTATTGGAGGAAAATCTCCAACTGCAGTCTTCATTACTGGAAAAGTTGATCCCCAAATTACCGAGAGTCCCAATAAGATTAGAGAGGCTTTCGTTTTTTCCTCCATTTCACTCCCTAAGCTGTGATACTAATTCTTTCTTAAATTCTTCCCCTTTTATCTTGGGGAGAATAATCTCAGTAACAGCGTCGATCTCTCCAATTTCCAGAAGTCTTTTTCCAATTTTCACCAATCCCATGTCCCTAATCTTTTGATCTTCTATTTTCTCCGCAACTTCGAGGGCTTTGTCAAACATAGCTAAATCAATGAATATCTCAACGACTCTTAGCTTTTCTTTATCGGATAGACTATCAATGCTTATCTCTCCTAGGGCTTTCTCCAATAGCTCAACCTTTTCAGGCATGTTGTTCTTCTTTGCCCATAGGCTTATCTCTAGGAGTCCAATTCCAACGCTCTTTCTTGGGAATTTGGTGTATATCCGGTAGATTGCTTGGTTGAATCTTCCTTCATATACAAGCTTCCTTATTTCTGGATCCTTTAAAAACTTCAGAGTTCTTGCAAGCTCTATCTTCTTCTCAACTATTCCAGCCCTGTGCCCAATTTTCAACTTATCGAATATGTCATGGGCCCTTTCATAAAAGGGGATCGCGACATCTGAAGGTAAATCGTCTCCAGTTCTCTCCATAACGTCTGCGAGCTGGAGTATCAGGTCTGTTTTCTTTGAGATCTCAAGCTCTAGATCCATTATTGTGTCAAAGGCGTACTCAAAGGTTTCCATTGCTACATCATAGAAGCCTGCCTTTGCAAGCTTATTCGCGAGGAACATCGCTGATATTCCAGAGTTAAGGGGGTCTACTTTATCCAACAATGACAATGCTTTGTCAAAATACTCACTCCCCTCGTTCGGAAAGCCAAGATCCATTAAGGCTGATGCTATTTCCCCGTACCCTAGAATCTTCTCAACATTATCCTCAACATACTTTTCGAGGATATACAAAGCGTCATCAATGAAGTCAACATTACCAACTATCTTTCCGATTTCAGCTAGAGCGAGAACCTTGTCGATGGTACTAAGTTTTTCTATTTGCCTTAAGGCTTCATCAATCATGCCCTTTTTCGCAAGGAGAATAATTTCCCTCACGTCCATACGTATCACAAAAGAATAGTGAGGCTTAATGTTTATTAAATAATTTGGCATTCATTCATCGATGCTAACGATAGCCCTCTACAACACTTACGATGTAAGGAGGTTGCACGAGGCACATATAAGGGCAATAGCCAGAGCTGCTCCCGTGGCTTACGCCTTTAATTTTCACCTAGCATTAGTTGGATTTCCATTTGAGAGTGATGATCCCAATGAAGTTGCTACCGATGTTGCCTCAACAACTACTGTTGGGGAAGGGGGGAAGTATCTGCTTGAACTAGCGAAAACGAATAAGTTTCACCTCCTGGACTTTCCTGAGAGAGGTTTTCCTCCACAATTCGGCATTCCTATAGCTACAACCTCAAGGCCTTCCAAGGATAAGGTCATAAAAACGTTGGATGTTGCTGAGATGGCGCTCTCGGGAAGGAGTGTGCTGTTGATAATAGGTCTTGGTAGGCACGGTCTACCCAAGGAAGTACTTAAAATTTCTAAGTACCATTTGGACATAACGGACGGTATGGGAGTTAGCCTTGAAACATGCACAGCAATCGGCATAATTCCCGTGAAAATTAGAACCTTAATGGAGGCGCTAAAATGGATGAAAAGGTCAAGGAAATAGTATCAACCCTGCTAGTGATCATAGTAACGCTCTCGATTTACTTTGGACTCAAAGTTGTTCTCCATACAAGTAGCCCATTGGTAGTCGTGGTGAGTGGCTCCATGGAGCCCGTATTCTACAGGGGCGATATCGTAGTCTTAAAAGGGGTAAGGCCCGAGGAAGTTAAAGTTGGTGACGTTGTGGTTTATAAGAGCCCAATAGCTAGGTATCCGATAATTCATAGGGTGAGGAAGATAGAGGTTGTTAATATCAATGGAAGGAACGAGCTCTGCTTTGTGACGTGGGGTGATCATAATCCTGTTCCTGACATATATCCAACCCCCTACGGAATCCTCGACTGCGTTCCGGCAGATGCCATAGAGGCAAAAGCTTTGCTGGTAATTCCAAAGATAGGGATAATATCCATAAAAGTTAGGGAGCTCTTTGGCGGTGGATGAGGAAAGGGTAGGTAGCTGAACTGTGATGAACTAATCGGCCCCCGACACCGAGCAAAGGTTTAAATTGGTTGAAGATGTATCCCTCGTGGTGATAACTGTGACTGAGTGGGAGGGTCTGTACAAAGGTGCAATTGAGAGAGCAATAAAATCAGTTCCGAAGGTCAAGGGTGTTCTTCTTGGATACAACACCAACATAGATGCCATAAAGTACCTCGAGAGGAAGGATCTTGAAGAGAGAATTGAAAAGGCTGGCAGGGATGAAGTTCTTAAGTATTCCGAAGAACTCCCAGAGAAGATAACCTCAGTCCCCCAGCTTCTAGGCTCAATACTGTGGAGCATAAGAAGGGGCAAAGCCGCTGAGCTCTTCGTTGAAAGCTGTCCAGTAAGATTTTACATGAAGAGATGGGGATGGAACGAGCTTAGAATGGGTGGACAGGTTGGAATAATGGCAAACTTGCTCGGGGGAGTTTATGGAGTTCCAGTTATCGCCCACGTTCCCCAGTTATCAAGACTTCAGGCGAGTCTCTTCCTAGACGGTCCAATATACGTTCCAAAAGTTGAGAACGGTAAGTTAAAGCTCGTTCATCCAAAGGAGTTCCAGGGGGATGAGGAAAGCTGTATACACTTTATATACGAGTTTCCGAGGGGATTCAAAGTCCTTGAATTTGAAGCGCCGAGAGAGAACAGATTCATCGGAGCAGCCGACGATTATAATACCACAGTCTTTATAAGAGACGAGTTTAGGGAGAATTTTGATGAAATAGTAAAAAAGGTTCAGCTTGCGATAATAAGCGGCCTGCAGGCGTTGACCGAAGAGACATACAAGGAACCTATGGAAATTTTGAGGCAACATCTCGAAGTGTTAAATGATTATAATATTCCAGTTCACTTGGAGTTTGCATTTACCCCCGATGAGAAAGTAAGGAAGGAGATACTTTCCGTTCTCGGCAAGTTCTACAGCGTTGGACTAAATGAGGTAGAATTGTCCTCAATTATGGAGGTTATGGGTGAAAAAGAGCTTGCAGAGAAGTTGCTAGCTCACGATCCAGTGGATCCAATAGCAGTAACCCAGGCAATGCTCAAGCTTGCAAAGGAAACGGGAGTTAAAAGAATTCACTTCCACACGTACGGCTACTACTTGGCACTAACTGAATACAGGGGAGAACATGTTAGAGATGCCTTGTTGTTTGCGGCATTGGCTGCTGCTGCCAAGGCTATGAAGGGTAACATAACTAGCCTTGAGGAGATTAGAGATGCTCTCTCTGTTCCTATAAACGAAAAGGCCAGAATGGTGGAAGAAGCTTTGGCCAAGGAATACTCGATGAATAATGGAATTGCAGAAGTTGAAGGTTATCAGCTCGCTTTCATCCCAACGAAGATTGTTGAGAAGCCCAAATCTACTGTTGGGATTGGAGATACAATATCCGGCTCAGCCTTTGTTGGAGAATTTTCCTTTGTGCTATGATTTTTTATTTTTGCTAAATGAATACTTTTGAAAGCTTTCACCCTTTAGAGCGGGGAGGAGATCAGTCTTTAAAAGAGCCCTGTGTGAGGGTGCAATTCTACGGTAGAAAAGTTTATAAAGGAAGAAATTCTACAGTATAGTGGGGAGAGCAATGCTCAGGGTTAAGGTTCATAAGCACATCAAAAGGCAGAAGAAGAAGGGCAAGATCTACAACGTCGAGCAGAGGGTGATTTACATACCCTCAAAGGCAAATGTTGGTGAGGAAGTTTATATCCTAACCAAAGAAGAGCTCAAAGAACTCATCGAGATAATTCCGCCAGAGAAGAGGCCAAACTGGCTGGTGAGGGAATGAAAAACATAATCATGGCACTTGATAGGAGCATAGGAAAGCGTAAAATGTACTCTCTCGTGATAATAAACGAGATTAATCTTCTTCAATTTAACCAAAAAGCCTCTTGGCTCAAACACATTTCAGAACTGCCAAAAAGAGAACGTGCATCATATCTTCGAAAGTTTCCTGAACGATACCAATACCTCAAACCACTTCTCCATAAAGTTGAGCTAACTCCTTTTTCAGCGATATTGCCCCCACTATTGAAAGTTCAATCCATTCAGTAGGCCTTGTGATCATAGATGATGCAGTACTCAACAAGCAATTGAAAGTGTACTCCAACCGGAAGAATATTTTAAGAGAAAGTATTGCAAAGAACAGGAGGAAATTCCGGTTGCTCGTTTTATTAGCTGATAATCTCGCCTATTATGGGAGAGAAGTCTTTGAGAACACAAAAACTCTCACTACATTTAAAAGGGAACTTAGAAGACGAGGCATACTATGAAAAAGACGTCTTGCACGGGCCCCTCTCACGGTGAGTCCCTGGCTTCATGAGCGTCTGCCAGGGCCACCACTCGAAGGGCCCATTTAATACTAGAATAATAACCATATATAAATATTGCCACTAACTTGGCACTACAACACCCTCCAAAACTCTAGCTTTGTTCATTTACCAGTCGTTTTATAAATAACCTGTTAAGAGTTGTTCTCTTTGGAGAGGAGCCTTCTGTAACTGTGAAGCTAATTCTAGAAAAGCGAATAAAGAAGTTTTGGTGCCCCGGCCGGGATTTGAACCCGGGGCGCGGGCTCGAAAGGCCCGCATGTTTGACCGGGCTACACCACCGGGGCAGACCCATTAGCATGTCCCTAAGATCAGATTTAAAAAGTTTTCGAATATACTCCAAAACTTGAGCTGAAAAATGATATTATAATGTGCGTAAGTTGATGTTTGAGACTTTCCAGAAAGAAAATACAAGTGTTAGCGTTTCAAATCAATGCCCTCAGTATCCAAGGAGCTACTCTAATAAGCTTCGCCAATAGCTTTGGGCTCTTTAAGAGGGCTTTTATAGTTCTCACGTGATCATCAAACTCGGCTCTTTCCTCAATTATTCTCCTCGCCTCTTCTGTGGACAGTATCCCAAAAATCTCCTCTATCTTTTCCTGGGAAAGATCCTTGAACACTTTTCTAACCCTGAGGCCAAAGCTTATCTGTTCTCTCACCCAAGAGCAGCCCTTCTCATACATCTGCAGGTTACCTGTGAGTATCGCCTTTGCAAGAACCCTTGCGCAGTATGCTCCGAATACTATCCCCCCTGCTGTTGTGGGTTTTATTTGAAGGGCGGCATCACCAAGTAAAGCAATGTTCCCCTTTACCCATGGTTTCCTCCATCCAAGGATCACTGCTCCACTTTTGAACTCTAGGATGTTGCCTCCCTTAATCCTCCTCAGCTTTAAGAACTTGGCTAGAGCATCTATAGATCCAAAGGTTCCCACCCTTGCCTCTTCTTCGTTTATTGGGGCCACCCAAAAGAAGAACTCTGGGTTGATGTCTTTATTTACCCATACCTCTACCCTTTCTCTTTTGAAGTTCCCGAGAACTTCGAGCTCCCATCCCTTCAACACTTCCCCTTCGGTTTTTGTTCCTATGTTCCGGGCGACTGCGCTGTTAACTCCATCAGCACCCACATATACCTCTGCCTCTATCTCGAACTGAGAATCCAAATGCTGGACGAGTGCTTTTCCATTCTTGAATCTTAGAAAGTTTGTTGCCAGATAATATTCTGCTCCTCTTCTAATTGCTCTTTTGGCAAGTTCCCTTTCTAGAATTTTCCTGTCTACCAAGTAGGCTTGTGGATTTTTTCTACTTATTTCAAACACACTGCCCTTCGATATAAAATACGCTCCATTGTATGCATTCAGAACTGCTTTCTCTGGAAGTCCAAGTGCCTCATACATTTCCGCCCCGATTATTCCCGTGCAGGCTTTTCCGCCGAATGAGCCTTTCCTTTCAACTACGGCGACATCTAGCTTTCCTGAGAGGAGAGAAGCAAGATAATTCCCTACCGGTCCTCCTCCGATTATTAAGACATCGTACTTCATTCTCGCCCCCTCTTTAGTAGTTTTGTCTGTACACACTCCAAGGTTTATTCTGATTATTAACATAAACTATTTTAGCTTTAAACGAGGAAACTAGTAGTCGGGGGAAAATAATGAAGAAGGCTTGTCCCTTACTTGTACTATTAGTCCTGATGATGCCTTTTGCAATGGCTCAAACTGGAGAATTTGAGGTCTCGGGAAAGATAATCGGTTTAACGAATGCCACGACATCTGGAGAGATAAGCTTAGTTAACACGCTTCCTGTTAAATTCTCATATGTCACGATAAAAGATCTGAAGTTTTTTGATGAGAGTGGAGAGGAAGTTAATGGTTTCAAGATAGAGTTCCAAGAGAGTATAATCAAGAGTTGGTCTCCCGGCGAGAAAAAGGTTTTGATGTATACCTTGTCTTCTGGAAACGTAACTCCAGGTTTATACACATTGTACCTCTTTATGTGGGGTTTTACCGAAGACAATAAGCTCTACTTGCTCAGAGCTTATGTCCCCGTTGAGGTTATGGATAGACCAATAATATTCAAAGAGGCTATTTCCTTGATAAAGGATAGACCACACTCAAAAATAGCACTAACTGGGGATTCAATAGTTGTTTATTCACATGTTGTGAACATAGCCAATGAGAAAATAAAGCTTCAGGCTAAGGCTGAACTCATAGATCCAACTGGGGAAACGGTAGTGAGCAGGCAGGAAACAGTGTTCTTGAACCCTGGAGATAACTTAGTGAGGTTTGAGCTTCAAATTCCAGATCCGGCCCCTCAGGGGAGGTATGAAGTGAAGTACACTCTTACGTATGATAGAGGCACATACGAGTATTCTGAATCATATTGGGTTGAACTGGGGATTGGATTAGCAGATTTATCTGTGGAAAAAACAAATGCTTTGCAGGGAGAAAAGAACAAGGCCTATTTGATAGTCTCGTCAGAAAGAGATACCATTCTTAATGTTTCGTGGAAAGTCTACGATGTTAAGGGCGCTTTACTCTCAGAGAACGAAACAGAGGTTAGTGTTGTTCCTGGATCTAATATAATAGGAATTCCCCTTCCAACGGCATATCCAGGCACGAACAAATTCATCGTTAAAGTTTTCTACAAGGGTGTTTTGATAGGAGAAAAGTCTGGTGAGTATTTGGTAGTTGGTTATCCCTCTCTTCTTGCAAGGGCAGAAAACTCAACCCTACATATAACCGTCTTAAATCCGAATTCCTTCCAGCTTCAGGGTTTATTGATCTATAGAATCTCCTGGGAGAATGGGAACCTCGTAAAGGAAACTAGGGAGCTAAAGATTCCCCCAGGGAATATGAGCCTTAAAATAAACCTTAAGGGGGAGGGCAGGTATTCTTATGATATTGTGCTTCAAATTTTAAATAGAGAGTTCCGGGTGAGTGGAGAGGGGTTTGTTCAGCCAAAACCTTCATCTCCTACCCTCACTCAGGAAAAAACTACCACAACACTAACAACGAGCAAGACAGAGGAGCAGCACTGGACTACAACATCAACATTCTCACCAACCACTACTACGTTTAAAGCTGGAACGTTAGGGACAAAGTGGCTGGTTATTGTAGCGATTTTGGCAGTTGTAGTTTTAGCTGGAGTCTCTGTGTACTATGCTTTAGAGAGAAGTCCGAAGAGAAGGAGGAGAGCTAGAAAGAAACCAAAGAGAAAGTCACCTTTAGGGAGGGTGAAGTAGTGTGGAAAGGGTTGAGAGAATAATAGAGTTTGAGATTGCTAGGATAAACTCTCACCTCCCAAGATCTAGAAAAAGCCTTCGAGAGCTATTATCTATGGATAACCCAAGAATAAAGCTGAGGGACGGAAGTGACCATTACTTCAAAAAGGGAGAGCTTGAGTACTTAAGATCACTACTTGATGAGGAAGATACTGAAAGGCTGAAGCTTCCGATAGTCCTTGAGATAAGCACGGTGGATAGGGGGCACTTTATCGTTAGGGGAAAGGTTGAGGTGAAGGTAATTAAGAGGGTTTTAGGTTTTGAGGAAGGTTACGAGGAGGAGAGTATTCTAAAGTTGCCTAGATATTATCTCTCAACTGTGAGAAGGAAATTGCCAACGACAACGGTACATGCCTTTATAGTGGAGTGGTAAGTATGGACAGGGTTTTGCTTAGATATTATGCCCTCACAATACCCCACGTCACGATTTTTGCTGGGGCACTATTCGGGATCCTTCTTCTTATCGGCGTAGACCTTAAGCTGGCCGTTGGGATATTCGCTACTGTCTATGGTTTAATGCTACTGATAATTGCCCTCATAGTTAGGCAGCACTTCTGGGATTCTCAGATTTACAAGCTAAGTCTACTTGCCTATCTCGGGCTTCTAATCGTAGGAATTTTAGTCATGTTTTCGTCAATATTTGCCCATTAGCTAACTATTCTTGAACATATTCTTGTTAACTCCAATTTGGATGTCCATGTTTTGTCTATTGTTTAATGTTCATGGGCAAAGGCTTATATTAGATATATGTTCACTAAATGCAGGCAAATATTAGATAGACATTCAGCGGAGGGTGAAATAAATGAACAGCACTGTAATGATGAACAAGTTTGAGAGAAAGCCCAAGTTTGTACAGTTGATATTTGTTGACATAAACGGTGTTCCGAAGGGAATGGAAATCCCAATAAGCAGGTTGGAAGAGGCCGTTGACACAGGAATATCCTTCGATGGATCCTCGATTCCAGGGTTCCAAGGAATTGAGGACAGTGATTTGATATTCAAGGCAGATCCAGATACTTATGTTGAGGTTCCCTGGGATAACGTTGCTAGGGTATATGGATACATATACAAAGATGACAAGCCCTATTCAGCTGATCCGAGGGGTGTCCTTAAGAACGTCCTTGAAGAACTTGCAAAGAAGGGCTTTAAGGCTTACATAGGGCCCGAGCCTGAGTTCTACCTATTCAAGAAGAACGGAACGTGGGAGCTTGAGATCCCTGACGTTGGAGGATACTTCGACATCCTCACTCTCGACAAGGCCAAGGAGATTAAGAGGGAGATAGCAGAATACATGCCCGCCTTTGGCCTGGTTCCAGAGGTTCTTCACCACGAAGTCGGAAAGGCTCAGCATGAGATTGACTTCCGCTACGATGAAGCCCTTAAGACGGCTGACAACATAATAAGCTTCAAATACGTTGTTAAGGCCGTCGCCGAAATGCACGGCCTTTACGCAACTTTCATGCCAAAGCCAATCTATGGAATGCCAGGGAATGGAATGCACCTTCACATAAGCCTCTGGAAAGGAGAAGAAAACGCGTTCAAAGGTGAGGAGGGCTTAAGTGAGACGGCCCTCCACTTCATAGGTGGAATACTTAAGCATGCAAAAGCTCTCACTGCAATAACAAATCCAACAGTTAACAGCTACAAGAGGCTTGTTCCTGGATATGAGGCGCCAGTCTACATAAGCTGGGGTTACAGGAACAGGAGCGCCCTCATTAGGGTTCCAGCATTCTGGGGTAACGGGGCTAGGATCGAGTACAGGTGCCCAGACCCAAGTGCAAACCCATACTTTGCATTCGCAGCCATACTCAAGGCGGGCCTTGATGGAATCAAGCACAAGATTGAGCCCTTTGCGTACGTCGAGGAGAACGTGTATGAGATGGATGATAAGAAGAGGGAGAATCTTGGCATAGACACTCTCCCAGAGAGCCTTGGAGAGGCCCTAGATGAGCTTGAGAAGGATAAAGTTGTTAAAGAAGCATTAGGCGGGGCTTACAAGAACTTCATTGAGTACAAGAGGGCCGAATGGGAGAGCTATTTAGAGTACTTGGAGAGCAAGCACCTTCCAAAGGACACTAAGAGGGTTACCGAGTGGGAGCTTGAGAGGTACTTCTTCATCTGATTTCCTTATACTTTTAATTTCCTAAGTTCAGGCTAAATCCAGCTACTTTAACTTTTTAACAAACCTCCTTTACAGTACCTATGGTGGAGTAGTTGAGAATTCTCATGGTTGGGCACTACCCCCCACTTAGGGGTGGAGTTGCGAGACACGTAAAGGAGCTTGTAGATTGCCTCAGAGCGAGACACGAAGTTCACGTTTTAACGTATAAGCTTAGAGGGGAAGAATCTCGTGAAGAAAACGTATACTACGTGAGGGTTCCCAACTTATTCGGCCTCAGAGGATTGTCCTTTTCCCTGTTAGCCTCCAAGAAAATTGTTGATTTGGACAAGAAAAACGACTATGACATAATTCATGCACATTATGTCGGAACTACAAGCTATTCTGCCATCCTAGCAAAAAAGAGAATTGGTAAACCAGTAATAGTGACTGCTCACGGAAGCGACCTTGAATTCATGTCAAAGCTACCTCTGGGAGAGTACTTAGTAAAGATGTCACTGAAAAATGCCGATGCAGTGATTACAGTTAGTCATTACCTTGCCAGGAAGGCAATAGCGCTTGGAGCTAACTCCGTAAAAGTCATCCCCAACTGGACGAACTTAAGTGGAGATGCTACGGGGAGGGCTGTGATCTTCATGGGGAGATTAACGAAATACAAGGGCTTAGATGACTTCTTAAAGCTTGCTGAGATGTTTCCTAATGTTGACTTCCTGGTTGCTGGGGATGGTCCTTTGTTTAGTCTCTCGAAAGATGCTCCAAAGAACGTTAAGTTTCTGGGATACGTAAAGGCAGAGAATGTCCTAAAAGAGGCCAAAGTTTTGGTTCTTCCCTCTAAAAGGGAGGGATTCGGGCTCGTCCTTGTTGAGGCGAATTCTTTTGGAGTTCCTGTTTTGGGCAGGAGCGTGGGAGGGATTGGGGAGATAATTAGGGATGGTAAGAATGGATATCTCTTTAGGGATATCGATGAGGCTGCACGATTCTTGGAAGTTCTCATATCTAACGGTAAGATTCACAAAAAGATGGGGCTAATAGGGAGAAAAGTTTCTAAGATATACACTTTGGAGAGGGCATGTAGAGAAGTAGAGAGAATTTATGAGGAGTTTGCTTCTTCACCTTGAGGGAGGAGACTTCCAAGGAGGTGGTGGCATGACGATAATCATCAATATGAGGGATAAAATCGATATTCGGAAGCTGAGAGTGGCTGCAAGCTTAATAAGGGAGGGAAAACTTGTTGCATTTCCCACTGAAACTGTGTACGGTCTTGGGGCGGACGCCCTGAATGAAAGAGCAGTTAGGAGGATATTTGAAGCCAAAGGCAGACCTCCTGACAATCCATTGATAGTTCATATAGCGGACTTTTCACAAGTTTACGAGCTCGCCAAGGAGGTTCCAGAAGAGGCTGAAATGCTTGCAAAAAAGTTCTGGCCTGGGCCTTTGACGATTGTCCTGCCTAGAAAAGAGCTTGTTCCAAAAGTTACCACTGGAGGGCTTGAAACAGTTGCCATAAGGATGCCTGCTCATGAAATAGCCCTGCATCTCATTAAGCTAAGCGGAAGACCTATAGCAGCTCCTTCTGCAAATATAAGCGGAAAACCAAGTCCTACAACGGCCGAGCATGTCATAGATGATTTCTATGGAAGGATAGAGTGCATAATCGATGGAGGGGAGACAAGGGTTGGCGTTGAATCGACTGTTATAGATCTAACAGAGTGGCCTCCAGTCCTTTTAAGACCCGGAGGACTCCCTGTGGAGGAGATAGAGAAAGTAATTGGGGAAGTTAGAATTCATCCAGCCGTTTACGGTAAGAAAGTTGACCTGGCAAAGGCACCTGGAATGAAATACAGGCACTATGCTCCAGAGGCGGAGGTTATAGTTGTTGAAGGTCCAAGGGAGAAAGTTAAAGAAAGGATTAGAGAACTAATAGCTGAGCTAAAGAAGAAAGGAAAGAGGGTGGGTGTTATAGGCTCAGAAAAGTATGAGGCAGATGAGTTCTTCTATCTTGGGAATAGTATTGAGGAAGTTGCAAGAAATCTCTTTAAGGCGTTGAGGTATATGGACAGGGCGAACGTTGATGTTGTCCTTGCAGAGGGAGTAGAGGAGAAGGGACTTGGCCTGGCGGTCATGAATAGGCTCAGAAAGGCCGCTGGGTACAGGATAATTAAGGTTTGATTTTAGCTACTTTATGTAAATTACACAACTGTTTTAAGGGAGCTATTGACTTAGGAATTGGTAAGAGCCATGCCAAGTATTATAGTTGTTGGTGGGCAGTGGGGAGACGAAGGGAAGGGTTCAATAATAGCCTACCTCGCAATGCATGATGAGCCTGAGATAATAGCGAGGGGTGGCGTTGGAACTAATGCTGGGCACAGCGTTGTCATAAATGGTAAGAAGTATGCAGTTAGGCAACTTCCTACCGGCTTCATGCAAAGGAAGGCTAGGCTCCTTGTGGGGGCAGGGGTTTTGGTTGATCCCGAGGTCTTTTTCTATGAGCTTGAGCATCTAAAGGATTTTGATGTTGCAGGTAGAGTGGGCATAGACTATCGCTGTGCAATAATTGAGCCAAGGCATAAAGAGCTTGACAGAAGCAATGGCTATCTTCACGGGAAAATAGGAACAACTGGTTCTGGGTGTGGCCCGGCTAATGCGGATAGAGCTCTCAGGAAGGCCAAACAGGCCAAGGACATTAAAGAGCTTGAGCCCTACCTAACAGACGTTGCTGCTGAGGTTAATGATGCTCTTGATGAGGGAGCTTTGGTTCTGGTAGAAGGAACACAGGGCTTTGGATTGAGCCTGTACTTTGGAACGTATCCATACGTTACCTCAAAAGACACGAGCGCATCTGCAATAGCGAGCGATGTTGGGATAGGGCCAACAAGGGTCGATGACGTGATAGTCGTCTTTAAGAGCTTCCCAACTAGGGTTGGGGCGGGGCCTTTCCCAACTGAAATGCCAATGGAAGAAGCTGATAGATTGGGCCTAGTGGAATACGGAACAGTAACTGGAAGAAGGAGAAGGGTAGGATGGTTCGACTTTGAGATGGCGAGGTATTCAGCAAGAGTTAACGGTGCAACGATGCTCGCCTTAACTATGCTTGATAAATACGACAAGGAAGCTTATGGGATCACAGATTACGACAAACTTCCGAAGAAGGCGAAAGAGTTCGTTGAAGAAATAGAAGAGAGGGTGGGAGTTCCAGTCGCTTTGATAAAAACTGGTCCCGAGCTCGAGCACATAATAGACAGGAGAGACACTATCTGATTTTCTTTTCTTTTTAATTGAAGTTCTGGATTGCTCTTTCTTGGGTATGCTGTTCTTGTATTTTCGTCTAATTTTTAAGTCTGAACACAGTAAATCAAGGTGGTGTGGGAAATGCTCGCTGAGATAATAACAATCGGAGATGAGCTGCTAACGGGAAACACCGTCGATAGCAACTCTGCTTTTATAGCAAAGAGCCTTACCGAGAGGGGTTATTGGGTTAGGAGGATAACGACTGTTGGGGATGATGTTGAGGAAATAAGCTCAGCAATAAGAGAAGCCCTTTCAAGAAGGCCCAACGTTCTTGTAATCTCCGGCGGATTGGGGCCTACACATGATGACGTGACAATGTTAGCGGTTGCAAATGCTCTAGGGAAAAAGTTGAAGCTGTGTGAAGAGTGTTTGAAAGCAATTGAGGATTTTTATAAGAGATTACATGAAAAAGGCCTAATAGATGATCCAACACTGAATGAAGCTAGAAAAAAGATGGCCTATCTACCGGAGGGTTCACTACCCCTTAGGAATACAGAAGGTGCTGCTCCTGGTGCCTATATAGAATTTGAAGGAACAAAAATATTCATTCTTCCAGGAATGCCTAGAGAGATGAAGGCAATGCTTCAAAATGAAGTTCTACCTAGGCTGGGGAGTTCTAAGTTCATTCAGAAGAAGTTTCTAGCTGAGATAACCGATGAGAGCAAGCTCGCTCCAATTCTAAACGAAGCAATTAGAAAGTTTAATATCAAGATTCACTCCTCTCCTAAAGGGTTTGGAAAGTTTATAGGGATAATACTCTTTGCGGAGTCTGAAGAGAAAATTAATGAGGCAGTAAAGTTCATGGAAGAGAAGGGGATAAAATTCAGGGAAGGTTGGTAGCTATGATTCCCGACAGCGTTCTGAGGATTCTTAAAGAGATGGAAGAAGAGAAAATTAAGGGGGCCAGTTGGCTGGCTAAGCGTGGGGCGGAGGCCTTTATAAAGCTGGCAGAGGAAGTTGAAGACTCTCTCCTAGAAGATGCAGTTAGAGAAGTAAGGGAGAGGATAGTTAGAATTAATCCGAGTATGGCACCCCTTTACAACCTGGTCCACTTTATTCCAATAACGAATAACCCCGAAAAGGTCAAGCACAGGGCAGAGGAATTCTTGAGGAGAATTGAAGAATCAAGAAGGGAGCTGGCCTCAATAGGGGCTCAGCTAATAGACTCTGGGGACGTTATTATAACTCACTCTCTCTCCTCGGCCGTCTTAGAGATATTTAAAGTCGCCAAAATGCGGGGAAAGAAGTTTAGAGTTATTCTAACAGAATCCTCCCCCGATTATGAAGGATTAAAGCTGGCTGAAGAGCTAAATAAGATTGGAATTGAGTTTGAGATAGTAACCGACGCGCAGCTTGGCCTGTTTTGTAAGGAATCTTCCCTGGCATTAGTTGGTGCTGACATGATAACCAAAGATGGCTGGGTTGTTAACAAAGCAGGAACATATCTTTTAGCTTTAGCGTGTCATGATAACTCTGTCCCCCTATACGTCGCCGCTGAAACATACAAAATACATCCTAGAGTCACTCATAAAGAAGTTGAGCTTTTTGAAAGACCCCTATATAGGGGAGAAGTAAGAGTTAGAAATGTGCTTTTCGACTTAACACCCTGGAAATTCATCAGAGGTATAATAACCGAGCTCGGGGTTATAATTCCGCCGAGGGACATACAATGAAACTGAGAGGGGATGCCAGGGAAGTTTATAAGAGGATTAGGAGAATGATTGAGGATGAAATAAGACTTGAAGAGGCTAAAACTTTTCTTGATAAATTTACCCCCACATCTAACCCTGAAGAAATACTTAAGAGACAGGAATACGTTAAAACTGGACTTTCGAGGGTAAACGAGGAACTGTCGCCACTCCTCATCAAGATAAGGCCTATTAAATTCAGGAAAGAATTTCTTCACGATAGGGTTTTGATAGTCGATGAAAGCGAGGTTGAAGAGGCGGAGAAGTTGAATTTGTGTCTTGTTTCTACCGAGCCCATCGAGGGATACGACCTCATATTAAGCACCGTTGGATACGGAATTGATGTAGAACTTAAGCCCTCAGAAGTAGCTCCCGAGCTCTATGTTGAACCTCTCTGGGAGTCGAGAGATGTTTTACAGGCATTGGCAAAGATATTCCCAGGTGGATCTGCTGAAAAAATTTTGACTACCCTAAAGGATTTAGAAGATGTTATGAAAAAGAGAGAGGTCATGGAGAGGCTTGATGAGATAATAGCTAAGGAAGAGGCTGAGCTAAATAAGAAAATTGAGGAAAAGCTGGAGAGGTTCAGATTGACGTTGAGTGGTAAAGAACTTGTTGAGTTCCTTAAGGCCCTAAAGACGGGAGACGTTGAGTTTCTCCTTTCGAGGTTTTCAAGCCTAAATGATGAAATAATAGAAGAGATAAGAAAAGCGGAAGAGAGGATATCAGAGGAGTTGGGGGTTTACCTGGAAATATTTCCCCGTGATTACCCCATAGAGGTTTCACCAGAAGTTATTGAAAATATAAGGAGAACTTTAGAGAGAGAAATAAAAATTGAGCTGTATTTAAAGGCGAGAGAAATTGTCAAGGATATTCTTCCTCATCTTCCGGGCTTGAGGGAGGAAATCAAAAAAGCGTACGAACTTGAATTCTTTTTAGCTTTAAAGAAGTTCAGCGAAGGATTTACATTTCCCGAAATAACTGTTGGGAGTATTGGGTTCGTCGAGGGTAGGAATCTTTTCATAGACAACCCACAGCCAGTTAGCTACTTCGTTGGGGAAGCAAGAGGTAAGTTTAAAGGAGTACAGCCAGCTAGGATTATAATCCTCACGGGAGCCAACAGTGGAGGTAAAACTTCCCTCCTTGAGTTGACGCTCCAAATAGTAATCCTCGCCCACATGGGTCTTCCAGTTCCAGCAAAGGAAGCCTGGATCGAGCCATTGGATGAAGTCTTCTTCTTTAAGAGGAAAAAAGCGGTTTATGGGGCTGGAGCCTTTGAAAATTCACTAAAAGCGTTGGTAAGATCCCTTAAAGGAAAAGGCAAGAAACTGATCCTAATAGATGAGTTTGAAAACATAACCGAACCGGGGGCGGCCGTAAAAATACTGGCGGAACTGTTGAAGATTGCTGAAGAAAAGGGTTTCTATGTTATTATAGTCTCTCACTTGGGAGAAGACCTAAAAAAAGAACTTCCTTCTGCTAGGGTTGACGGAATAGAGGCTAGGGGTTTAGATGAGAACCTAAATTTGATAGTAGACAGGCAACCGAAGTTTGGAGTCATAGGTAGGAGCACTCCTGAGCTAATCGTTGAGAAGCTTGCGAGAAAAGGTAAGGGTGAGGAACGTAACATACTTCTAAGGGTGCTAACCAAGTTTAAGTCTTGAACCTTTTTAGCATACATAGGTACCTACACAAAACTTACTAATATTTCTACACAGTTTTTAAAATTAGGGGTGAGAGGATGGTTAGGATATCCCTTGTTACTCCTGTAATTCCGTTCATATTAACAATAGGACCAGCGGCGATCGGTAACATAACCGCTGCAGCGATAGGAGGAGTAGTGGGGACTGGAATAGCTATCCTATTGAACAAGAGAGAAACAGTGACACCAACAACAGTCACAGAAATTGACGAGTTCAAAAAGAACATAGAGAAGAGGATAGATGAGATCGTTGTTATACTTGAGAGAATAGCCTCTGGAGATCTAAGCGTTGAGGACACTCAGATTTCTGGAGAATTGGCGAGAGTGAGAGAGGCCATAGAGAAGTTGAGAACCTCTATTAGTCAACTTGTCCTCAATATAAAGAATGCTGCAATAGACGTGAGGAACCATACAAAGGTCATCAGGGAGAACATAGAGCAAATAGCAGATGCCATAAACCAGGTTGCAGAAGCAATAAATCAGGTGAGCATAGAGGCGCAGAGAGAGCAGGAGAACATAAACAAAATGACGGAAACAATGAGGTACATAGATGAAATCGGTAAGGAGACAGTCTCAACAATGGAAGAGTTCGAGGCCTCAATGAGAGAGATGGCAGGTCTAGCAAAGGAAGGTGGAGAAAAGGGAAGAGAGGCGGTAACTCAGATCGAAGAAATTAGAACAATGATGGCAAAGATAGAGGAGACAGTGAGAGGAGTTGCTGAAATGGGTAAGAACATTGAAAACATAACCAACGTCATAAGTAACATTGCAGAGCAAACGAACCTTTTGGCATTGAATGCGGCAATTGAGGCTGCTAGAGCTGGAGAGGCTGGAAAAGGTTTTGCAGTTGTCGCTGATGAAATTAGAAAGCTTGCGGAGGAGAGTAAAAAGGCTGCAGAAGACATTAGAGACTTGATCAAGCAGATCGTGGACAAGATCGGGGAGAGCGTTGAGGTAACTCAGCAGGGCGCTGAAGTCGTTGGAACATCAACAGAAGTCATCAAAGAGAGCGTTGCTTACCTAACCCAAATAGCCGATATGATGGAGGAAATGGAAGCAAAGGCAGCTGAGCTCAAGGAGAAAGTGATCCAAGAAGGAGAGAAGATTGAAGAAGGCCTCAGGTTCCTTGAGAACCTTGCCGCAAGTGCTGAAGAGACAACGGCTGCAGCTGAAGAAGTTAGTGCGGCTGCAGAAGAGCAGACTGCGGCCCTTAACGAAGTTAGGGAGAGCGTTAGAGAATTTGAAAGACTTGTCGATATTCTTATGGAGCACATTGGAAAGTTCAAGCTTAGTCGAGAGCACGAAGAGCAGGTTAAAGAACTTACGTGATCCAGCTCCTTTCTCTGTATCTACCTCTCAGCTCTATTTCTCTTATCTTCTCTTCAACTTCTCTCCTCTTCCCCTCTCCCCTGACTTCCTCATACCCCTCTAAAACTGCCTCAAATCCTTTCTCAAACCATGTGTAGTGAGTGCTCTCCATAGCCCTTTTTAACAGGTGAAGATCAACACCTTGAGCTTCGAGCGTGTCATCGAAGTCAGCTAAACCGAAGTCGATGAGGTAAATCTTTTCATCCCTCATAATCATATTTGAGGTAGTTAGATCTCCATGAACGATCCCAGCATTGTGTAGTTTTCCAATTTGTCTCCCTATCTCTCTACAAATCTCAAGCCTCTCTTTCAGGGGAATCCTTTCAAGTAGCTCCTTAATCCTCTCACCCTCGATGAACTCCATAACTATTATCATATTCTTGGTATCGACTTCAAAAACATAGGGCACATTAACTCCTGCCTCCTTTGCCTTATTGAGTATTCTGGCTTCTCTAACAGTCCTTTCCTTTCTGAGCTTAATATCTATCTCTGGAATCCTGTATCTCTTGGATATCCTTTCCTTGACAATCACTTTAATTGGATAATCAAAGTACAGCTCAGAGAAATCAGCCAGGTATATCTTAGCTTCGGCTCCCTGTTTTATCAACCTCATCGTCCTCTCCACAATCCTTATATCTGAGTTGCGCTAATAAAACTTGAGGGATATGAGGCGGGCTCAAACTGCTATTGAGTATTTGTTCATGCTTGCGGCAACATTGATTCTCGTGGCCCTCGTGTTTAGGGTAGTGATGAGTAGTATGCAAAGTTTAAGCACTAATCTTGGAAATTATACGAGGGTTATTAGGCAGAAAGTTCTTGAAAATCTGTAATCAGGAGGTGGCTTAATGGAGACAATTCCTTTGGTCTTCGGGGTTATTGTTGGCTTTCTAACATCATATACTGACATAAGAACAAGCTACATATACGAGGAGCACTTCTTTCCGACGTTTTCCCTCCTTTCAAAGTGGTGGTGCAAAAGAAGGGGTTGCGAGTACCAAACAAAGGGCCCTTACATCCCAATTGTCGAGATCGCTGTTCTTTACTATTTTGTCCTTGGAGTGAAGCAGGGTGACATTTCTCTAGCTCTCTCAGGTTTCATAGGACTTTTGGTTGGTCTAGCGTTAGGAGCTTTACTGTACTATACTGGTGGATGGGCGAGTGGGGATGTTTTAATTCTTGGTGCATTCTCTGCAATCCTTCCATATGCTCCAGCTATAGCCAAATTTAAGGCCCCATATGCCACTTACCTTCCCTTAAATTCGCTAACAATTCTGTTTGATTCTCTCCTCCTAATGTTTCCTCTCCTGTTTGTATACTCTTTGTTTGGCCTGATTTTTATGGGGAAACTTAGAAAGCTTGGTGAGCTGTTTTTAAAGGGGATAAAGATGGTTTTTGAGATCACACTCTGGGTAAACTTTTCGATAATTCTCTTTGTCTGGATTGGGATTTATCTGGGAATGAGCGTGCCAAACTTTGTGAAGTGGATAGTTACCGTGTTGCTCTTAATGATATTTGGAAGGTTTAAGTTGGTAGGGGATGTTTTGGGTGTTGTGGCAACTGTCTATGGTCTCTACTTTGTAGGCCTGCCTTATTTAGTTGCACTAGCAAAGCTTTTTGCCATAATATATGGATTTAAGCTCCTCTTCTCCTCAGTAAAGCTTCTCAGGAAAGAGGTGCTCACAGTCAAAAAGAGTGTAGAAGAGCTGAGGGAGGGTGATGTTCTAGGGGAGAGAATAGTGGAGGTTAATGGTGAGATAGTTAGGGATAGAAAAGATTTCTTTGACAAACTTTCTGAGCTCTTTAAAACTGGAAGTTTGGAAAGGGTTGAGGGAAGAGAAATAGCAGGCTTTAGCGTTGAGGGTCTAACAAAAGAGCAGATAGAGGAGCTGAAATCTCTGGTTTCCGAGGGTAAGCTTGAAAACGAATTCTTAGTTAGAAAGGCGATGCCATTTGCACCGGCTCTCTTTGCCGGGTTTTTAGCCAGCTATTTCTTTGGGGATATCTTATGGTGGCTGATCTTGAAAGTGAGTGGATTAGCATAGTCTTTAAAACTGAAAGCCTAAGTTAAGGTCGATGAGAGTTTACCGCCTCTACCTTAAGGATGAGTACCTTGAGATGATAAAGAGTGGAAAAAAGAGGATAGAGGTTAGGGTGGCGTATCCGCAGCTTAAGGGAATGAAACGAGGAGATAAGATAATATTCAATGATTCTATTCCTGCAGAAGTAATCGAAGTCAAACACTACGAGACCTTTAGACAGGTTCTCAGAGAAGAGCCCATAGAGAAGATATTTCCAGATGAACCAAGCTTTGAGAGGGCACTTAGAAGATTTCACAATATGTATCCCAAGTGGAAGGAATACCGCTACGGAGTTCTTGCAATAAAGTTTAGGTTACTGGGGAGGGATAGAAAGTGAAAAACCTCAAGTTTGACGGCAGGTACAAGGATGACATTTTGACGGGGAGAAAAAGAGCTACGATAAGACTTGGAAGGAAAATAAACTTGAGGCCAGGCGAAGAAGTCCTCATACATGCGGGGGGGTATGTCCTAGGAAAGGCTAGAATAACTAGGGTAGAGACGAAGACTGTTTCTGAGCTTACCGATGAGGATGCAAGAAAGGATGGGTTTAGAAATAGAGATGAGTTGATTGAGGCGTTAAGGGAGCATTACAAGTTCGTTAAACCGAACTCTCCGGCAACTATAGTTGAATTTGAAATGACTAAAGTGTTGGACAAGCCAATCCTTTCAGCTGATTTTCCCTATGAAGGTAATAACCCGATTGAAATTGCTGAAAAGGCTCTGGAGTACCTGGACAATCTGAGCTTTGAGGAAGTAGCCTTACTTAAGCTTTTCCTCAAAGAAGGAAGCTTGAGAAAGGCGGCTATGAAGCTTGGGGGGCTAAACAAGAGATATAAGATTCGAGAAGTCCTTAGAAAGGCATATGAGGAGCTTAAGAAGAGGGGAATTATGGAGCCGAAGATTTAGTCAACTATCTCGATGTCGATTTCTTCTCCATTGCTGGTGAAGGCTTTAGTTGTTTCTGGAATGTAGGGGAAGGCTATTATGACGTGAACTCCCCCAAACTTTGAAAAGAACATGAGGTCACCTTGGGATGGATATGGGTATGGGGAAGGATGCGAGTGTACCGTTCCTTTTATGCTTTCGTCGTGAGGAAGGAGAGATAAATCAAAGTACACAGATCTAGTTCCAAAATAACCTTTGGGAACTATTAAAACTTCTTCAAAAACTCCATCTTTTTCTCTCAAGAGACCTGCAAACTCATTTGGATGAAATGAGCGGGCTAATTCTAGTAGATAGTCAAAGAGCTCTCTTCTAATTTTAACCTTCATATCATACCACTGTTCTCAAACTTTATAAAATCACATTAAAAAGGTTAAGTGGCGAGAGTGTTATGAGCGAGGAGAGAATGGACCTCGGAATTGAGTTTGAAACCACTGAAGAAATTCCCGTTCCTGAAAGATTAATTGACCAAGTTATAGGTCAAGATCATGCTGTTGAGGTTATCAAAACTGCCGCAAAGCAGAGAAGACATGTCCTCCTAATTGGGGAGCCAGGAACAGGTAAATCCATGCTTGGTCAGGCGATGGCAGAGCTTCTGCCAACGGAGAATCTTGAAGATATCCTAGTTTTCCCGAACCCCGAAGATGAAAACATGCCGAGGATAAGGACTGTCCCTGCATGCCAGGGGAGAAAGATAGTTGAGGAGTACAGGAAAAAAGCTAAGGAGCAGGAGAGTATAAAATCTTACCTTCTCCTGTTTGTCTTCTTCATAGTTGCAATGGCAATATTTATGAGTAGGGGAGATCCAAATACATTGCTCCTGGGAGTTTTTGTTATCTTAGTTGCCCTAATGGCAGTCGCTAATATGAGGTTTAAGACGCAGGCTTTAGTTCCAAAGTTACTCGTTGATAACTGCGGAAGGAAGAAGGCACCCTTCGTAGATGCAACTGGAGCCCATGCAGGTGCATTGCTTGGCGATGTTAGGCATGACCCCTTCCAGTGCTTTAGTGGTAGAGAGACAATTATCATTAGAGAAAACGGGAAGGTTAGAGCTGTAAGGTTGAAGGATTTTGTAGAGGAGTATTTAAAGCAGCCCTCTGGAGAGGGGCTTGATGGCGATATTAAGGTAGTTTATCGTGATTTTAGAGAGGAAAACATAGAAGTATTAACTAAGGGCGGATTTACCAAACTACTCTATGCAAACAAGAGGCTTGGAAAACAAAAACTTAGACGTATTGTGAATCTCGAAAAGGATTATTGGCTCGCCTTAACTCCCGATCACAAGGTTTATACTGCTGATGGCCTTAAAGAAGTTAGAGAGCTAGGGGAGAGGGATGAACTCGTTAAGGTTCCAATCACGGTTCTTGAGGATCAAGAAGTGGAGAATATCCTACAATTGACGAGCGAAGACAGAAGGCTAGAGAAAATTGCCCTAATTATGGGAGTTCTGTTTGGTAGCGGGCATATAGATAAGGACACTATTATTGCTACATTAAGCTCTCAGGCCGTTAATTTGATAGTTTCAACTCTTCAAGAGGTTTTTGGAAAGTTTAAGTATGAGATTCAAGAAGTCGGTGGCGAAAAGGTTATCCTTAAAATATCAGATGCAAGAATAGCAAACTTCCTTACGCTCCTTGGAGCACCAATTGGTAATGCTAAATTTGAATTACCATGGTGGATCAAACTTAAGCCATCTCTATTCCTGGCGTTTTTGGATGGTCTCTTTGGTACCTCTCAGGGTCTCGAGATTGTTAAGTTCACTAATAAACCTGAAAAAATTGTTCCATTCTTTGAGGAGATTGCCTGGCATCTTGGTCTCTTTGGAGTTGAAGCTAGGGTTGAGCATGGAAGAACTGAGGATAAATACAAGGTTAAGCTAATAATTCCCAACTTCATAGAAAACATCTTGGCATTCCTAGAGTTTGTTCCGTTGACAAGTTCGCCAACAAAGAGGGAAGCCCTCCTTAGAGAGCTATCACTTAAAGCTAACCTCACTGATGACATGGGAAGATGGATTGAGCGCGTGAAGAGAGGAGAGAAGAGGAAGTTCATTGAGACGTGGGAGGATGTTGAGGTAACGTATAACTTGACTACCGAAAAGGGTAACCTTCTAGCCAACGGCCTCTTCGTGAAGAACTCGGGTGGTCTTGGTACTCCTGCTCATGAGCGTGTTGAGCCTGGCATGATCCATAGAGCTCATAAGGGAGTTCTGTTCATAGATGAAATAGCAACTCTCAGCCTAAAGATGCAGCAGAGCCTTCTAACGGCCATGCAGGAGAAAAAGTTCCCCATAACCGGGCAAAGTGAGCTCTCAAGTGGTGCGATGGTTAGAACCGAGCCTGTCCCTTGTGACTTTATCTTAGTGGCCGCTGGGAATCTTGACACAATAGAAAGAATGCATCCCGCCTTAAGGTCAAGAATTAGGGGATATGGATATGAGGTTTATATGAGGACAACAATGCCAGATACTCCTGAGAACAGGAGGAAGCTTGTTCAGTTCGTTGCCCAGGAAGTTAAGAAGGATGGAAGAATCCCCCACTTTACCAGGGATGCTGTTGAGGAAATTGTGAGGGAAGCTCAGAAGAGGGCCGGAAGAAAAGGCCACCTGACATTAAGGCTGAGAGATCTTGGTGGAGTCGTTAGGGCTGCTGGTGATATAGCAGTGAGGAAGGGCAAGAAGTACGTTACTAGAGAGGATGTTCTAGAGGCTCTTAAGCTTGCAAAGCCATTAGAAAAACAGCTTGCAGACTGGTATATTGAGAGGAAGAAGGAGTATCAAGTGATTAGGGTAGAAGGTGGTGAAGTCGGCAGAGTCAATGGATTGGCTGTTATTGGTGAGCAAAGCGGTATAGTTTTGCCAATAGAAGCTATAGTTGCTCCCGCGGCGAGTAGAGAGGAGGGTAAGATAATAGTAACCGGTAAGCTTGGAGAAATAGCGAGAGAGGCTGTCCAGAATGTCTCTGCAATAATAAAGAGGTATAAAGGTGAGGATATAAGCCGTTATGACATACATGTCCAATTCCTTCAAACTTACGAGGGTGTTGAGGGAGATTCAGCAAGTATCAGCGTTGCAACGGCTGTTATATCAGCTCTAGAGGAAATACCCGTTAGGCAGGATGTAGCAATGACTGGTTCTTTGAGTGTGAGGGGCGAGGTTCTTCCAGTTGGAGGGGTAACTCCAAAGATTGAGGCGGCCATAGAGGCTGGCATAAAGACGGTAATAATTCCAAAGGCTAATGAAAAGGATGTCTTTCTCAGTCCTGACAAGAGGGCTAAGATAAATATAGTTCCAGTTGAGAGGATAGACGAGGTTTTAGAAATTGCTCTTGTTGAGAGCGAGAAAAAGAGGAAGCTTATAGAGAAAGTAAGAAAGAGCCTTCCCATGGGGGTTGTTGAAAATGCTGGTAGCTAAGCCATGTACAAGCATGGGTGGGGTTTTAGTTCAGCTTTACCTCTGGAAGGAGATTAAGTTGGACGTAACTAAGCTTGCTCAGGAGATGAAGAGTAAGGGGTACAAGGTTAAGACCGTAATCCCCGGGATAATGGTCGTCGCTGAGTTTGAGGGTTATGAAGTTAGCGTCTATCCAAGTGGGAAAATAATAATTAAAGAGTTAAGGAACGAAAAGAGGGCGGAGGAAATAGCAAGGAAAATTTATGAGATGGCGGGGGTAAGTGTTGAAGGTTGAGCTGTTCCTCCTTCTGATAATTTTCATCTGGGATGGGTATTTCTTCCTGAGATATATTCTCGGCCTTTTAAAAGGCTATAAAACTGTAAGCTGGAATCCAACGGTTAGCGTTGTTATTCCGGCTTATAATGAAGAGGAAAACATTGAGAGAGCAATTAAAGCTGTTCTTTCCCAGGATTATCCCGTCGGTGAAGTTATAGTAGTTGATGATGGAAGTGAAGATAGAACGTATGAGAAGGCCAAGTCTGTTAACGACCCTAGGGTTAAGGTAATTAGGGTTAGGCATGGAGGAAAGGCGTGGGCCCTTAATCATGGCATAAAAATTGCGAGGGGTGAAGTTATAGTAACGACGGATGCCGATTCTTTCATGGCAAGAGATGCTGTGAGAAGGTTGCTGGAGAGGTTTTACTCTGATGAGGTTCTCGCCGTGGGAGGTCAAATAAGGGTTGTTGTTGAGTCATTCCTGACTTTAGTTCAGGATATAGAGCATCTAAGAATAGCTATGTACAGAAGGGCAAGAGAACTTGATGATCTAACTTTAGCCCCAGGACCTCTTTCTGCCTTTAGAAAGGAGGCCCTTGAAAAAATCGGCGGAATCATTGAGAGTCAGGTGGAAGATTATGCTACAACAAAGGCTCTCAAGAGATTTGGTAAGGTTGTATATTCTCCAAAGGCCAAGCTGTTTACAAGGATGCCGATAACTTTGAGGGAGCTGTGGGAGCAAAGGAAAAGGTGGTTCCTTGGGGATTTGAACCATCTTGAGTTTAGGGACTATGTGATGCTTCTCCTAGGTGACTTCATAGCAATTCTTGACGTGGTTCTTCCAATAGTTTTCCTAACTAAAGGTGAATTTATATTTTTCTTGGTCTTTATAGTATTTGAAGTCATTACAATGCTTCTTCCCATTATATTTGAGGGTGGAAAAGTCATTGAAGCTCTCCTTTTCCCTATAGTGCTTTGGTTTTTGGCCCTATTCTACTTTACACTGCACATGTATGGCTATTTGGCAAAGTTGAGCACAAAAACTTTTAAACAGTTTCATTAAAATCTCGTCACTGGGAGTGGTATAATTCGGGGTGATGCCTCATGAGGTTTTCGGTTCTGAAACTAGATGTGGGTAAGAAGGAAGTAAAGATTGAGGACTTTGAAAGGGAAGATGTCTATGGTATAATCGACTATGGTATCTACGTTCATAACGAACTAAAAACCTATGAAATCGACCCATATGACCCAAGAAATGTCGTCATATTTGGAAAGGGTCCATTTGCTGGTTCAGCACTCCCGGGGTCACATAGGTTAATGTTCTTCTTTAGATCCCCGCTCTACGGAGGTCTCTTCCCTTCTGCGATGGGTGGTGCAGCATATCAATTCCAGCACGTTGGTGTTGATTTCGTTGAAATACATGGGAAGGCTGAGAAGCCTGTCGTTATAATACTTAAGAATGACGGTCAGAACCTGAGTGTCGACTTCTATGAGATAGAACTTGAAAAAGTCCTTGAAATATGGAAGGAATACAAGGGAGAAGAGGGAGTTTATGCTCTCACACAGTACCTCCTGGATAACTTTGCAAATCAATTTGAAGGCATGGAGTTCAGAATTGCCGTTGTTGGTCCAGCGGCATTGAACAGCAACTACGGTGCAATATTCTCCCAAGCACTTAGAAACGGTAAAAGAATGGTAGGAAGTGAAGATTGGGCAGCGAGAGGCGGTTCCGGAAGCGTTCTCCTGAGGGCTCACAACGTCGTGGCCATAATCTTTGGAGGAAAGAAAAGGAAGAAAGAATTCCCGAAGGAGGACATAGGGAACTTCAAGACAGCAAAAGAGATTGTAGAGGGTGTCCATAAGAAGCCGTATAATGATGTTGTAACAAATGCCACCGTCAAGTACAGGTTCAATCCAAAGCTAAACACAGGTGGAACGTTTGGTGGAAACTACCCAGCTGAAGGTGATCTAGTCCCGATACTTAACTGGCAGATGCCGTACATTCCGAAGGAGGATAGGATAAAGATACATGAGCTGATAATGAAACACTACTGGGAGCCATTTAATGAGGAGTCAATAAAGCCGAAGAACTGGACGATGTGTGGAGAACCGTGTCCAGTCGTTTGTAAGAAGCACAGAAAGGGCCATCATGTCGAGTATGAGCCCTATGAGGCCAATGGTCCTCTCAGCGGTAGCATTGTCCTCCATGCAAGTGATATAAGCGTTCATGCAGTTGATGCGATGGGATTTGATGCAATAGAGTTCGGTGGGACTGCTGCATGGGTTCTGGAACTTGTATATAGAGGACTTCTCAAGCCGGAGGAAGTTGGAATAAGCGCAAAGCCAGAGTTTACAAAAGATGCACTGATTCAGAATCCAGTTGAAACCAGTGAACTTAATGCCAAGCTGGTTGCCGAGCTTGCTCATGCAGTAGCTTTCGCTAAAACAGAGGTGGCAAAGATAATAGGCCTGGGTAAGAGAAAGGCCAGCAAAATCCTCGATGAGAAGTTCAAGGACAGGCTTAGCTACGGAGAGTCATTCAAAGATTACGCTGTTTACACTCCCCTAGGTGAAGACGGTGAGATAAATCCAACGATGTACTGGGCGATAGGAAACTACATTCCGCTTCCAATCCAGGGTAGGTACTGGACATTTTATGAATTTGGAGTGTTCTTGGAGCCAGAAGAGCTCGCAAGCAAGATAATATCCTCAGCTCTCTGGGAATTCTGGTACGACAATGTTGGATGGTGTAGATTCCACAGAAGGTGGATGAAGCCAGTCCTCAAGGCATTATTTATGGAAGCCTATGGAGTTAACGTTGATATGGAAGATCACGCAAAGAAGCAACTCAGAAGGCTGATAGAGTTTGCAAAGAGAGCTGGCTACACTCCAGTATTCTGGGACAGCATGAGGGTCATCGATCTAGTGGCCGCTGGAAGCAAAGAATTCGGAAACGAGAAGTGGGCCGAAAAGTTCAAGAAAGATAAGATCGGAACGGCCAGGGAGTACCTTAAGAAAGTTCTTGATGCCTACAGCCAGATGTTGGGAGTTGATTGGAGCATTTAATTTAAATACTTCTTCTTTTTATCATTTTTCTGGGGGTTAGGAAATGATAAAGGCCGTTTTCTTTGACTTTGTGGGAACTTTGCTGAGTACCGAGGCCGAGGCTGAGACGCACCTTAATATAATGAGAGAAGTTCTCAAGGAAGCTAAAGATATATCGCCGGAAGATCTCCTTAAAGAATATGAAAAAATGACTAGGGATGCCTTTTCAAAGTATGCCGGGAAGCCATTTAGACCAATTAGAGATATTGAAGAAGAGATTATGAAGGAGCTCTCTAAGAAATATGGATTTAAATATCCCGAAAACTTCTGGGAAATTCACTTGAAAATGCATCAGACCTATGGTAAGCTTTACCCCGAGGCAGTTGACGTCCTTAAACGACTCAGGGAAATGGGATACCATGTTGGCTTGATTACTGATTCTGACAATGATTATTTGAAGGCTCACCTTGAAGCTTTAGGAATTCTTGACCTTTTTGACTCCATAACTACTAGTGAGGAGGCCGGATTCTTCAAGCCCCATCCGAGAGTCTTTGAACTTGCTCTCAAAAAAGCTGGAGTAAAGGGTGAAGAGGCCATATATGTTGGAGACAATCCTATTAAAGATTGTGGAGGAGCGAGACAACTGGATATACTCTCGGTTCTTGTAGATAGAAAGGGGGAGAAGAGAGAGCTATGGAAAGAGTGTGAATTCATAGTCAGCGACCTTAGGGAGGTTATAAAAATAGTTGAAGAGCTGAGCGGTCAGTAACGGCAGGGCTCATCACGCCTCAGTGGTAGCAAATTTCATCATTCCAACCTCTTTTTTGCTTCACTTATTCTCTGTATAAATGTTATCCATGCCAATACAGTCACGAGATAAACTCCTATTTTAACAAACCCTAGGAGGGCAGAGATTATCAGGATTATAAGCCTTTCTCCTCTCTCAGCTATTCCTACAGCTAAACTTCCAGAACCAGCGAGTTCTGCCCTGCATCTGGTGTAACTTACCATGTACGAGCCAATTAAAGCCATGAAGACTATTCTCCAGTCAGCTAATCCACCAGTAGCTATCCCGAAGAGTATTGCTCCGTCACTTACTCTGTCTAGCGTAGAATCCAAAAATCCTCCAAATTTGGTAACCTTTCCAGTTAACCTGGCCAAACTACCGTCGAGAGCGTCAAGAAACGCCCCAACTATAAGTATTATACCAGCTAACCTTTGATTGCCAAGATAAAACTCATATCCTGCAAGGAGGGTTAATAAAAGACCAAAAACTGTCAGCTGATTTGGTGTTAATCCTGCCCTAGCCAGCGGTTTTGCTATCTTTTCCAATGGTTCTTTCACTATTGGCCTTATCCTGCTCAGCATTTTCCTGAACCTCCACGACTTTCTTTCCCCTGGCCTGTGGGATTATCTTGAGCCTCGCGTTTTTAAACTCCTTCCTAAGACCTTTACCCTCCAACAACCTGTCGAGAAAAACTGCAAGGGCCGCGACTTCACTGTGTGGCTGATTCCCTATTGCAACATTATAATCTGAAAGTTCGTAAACCTCTCTAGGAACTTTTTCAGCTCCCACTATTATCATGAAGTCTTTACCTGTCTTGAGCTTCTCTTTGAGTTCGTCGATTACATCGTCTATATGAAGACCATACATCGTCAGATGAATTTTTATTCCATTAAATTCTTTGATTTTCTTTTTCCAGCTTTTGTCAAACTCTATAAAAAACGGCCCTCCCCACCTTTTCACAACGTCCTCTACGCTAGCTTTAACTTTCTCATCAACATCCTCACTTACTATAATAATACCATCCGCCCCGAATGCCCTTGCAGTAAGGGCTACGTGGGTTGTTATCCTCTTATCTCTTTCAGGTCTATGTCCAAGCCTAAGCACTACTATCACTTTTCCACCTCCTTTTTTAGGCTTTCTAGCTCCTGTATATTTCCATCAGCTTGTTCCAATATACTTTAAAGTCATCTTCCCATGTTATGTCCTTGTAAAACTCGTAGAATGCTTTGATAGTGTTGGCAAGCTTATCGATACTTGTGTTGGTTAGTATGTCTTGGGCTTCATTCTTATCTCCAACTGAGAATAGGAAAAGTGCGAATATTCTCTCATTTTTGTCATTAAGCTTTTTAAGTAATAATTTTAGCCTCAAAAAGGATTCACTATCAAGCTTTTTATATAAATATTCGAGAAGTGCCTTCTCCGTTATGTCCAAATAATCATTGGTTATGTTTTCATGATTGTGGCCAGCTTCGCTTGGTTTTAGTGCTACTAACTTATTCCCAAAGATTTCAATTTGTTGATATATTCTCGGATACCATGGGCTTGTTATATACTCTTCCCTAGTCCCAAAGAACATGTGTCTGAAATCTATAACATACCATTTTTCAGATATGTACGCTTCAACAAAGGGTATTTTAGTGCAATCAAATCCGTCGTAAACGCTAACTATTCTAGCTGGTATATTTAATGATCTAAAGTATCCGACTAACAGAATATCTGCCTCTGTTGGTGAAATTGTCGTACTTTTCTGGATTGCTTGTGGATCTAAACTTCTTATCATCCTATTCTCGAATGTGTAGTGGGTAATGATATAATTGTATAGGACTTTACCTGCTTCTAAATCTGAACTCAAATTCCCCACAAGTGGAAATATTACTTTCCTGAGCTCATTAAAGTTTATATCTGACTTTGAGCCAAACATCCATTCCCAATATCCGTCGACTACCTTATCATATTTTATCCACTCTGTTATATTCCCATAAGCATTCTTCAATTCTTCGTCGTTTAATTCCCAAGGTCTCCATACTACGGTTATCTCCTTTTCTTTTACTATTTTTTCATTCCCAAAAACAGAAGAGTAACTGATTATAACATAGATGCTCCCCTCAAGATATCTTGAAGGCGCTCTAAAGGATATTTCTCCATACACCTTTCCACTTGGAGGGACATGTTTTGGTATTCTTTCATTTACAAGTTGGAATGGCCCGGGGTTAACATCAACCCCTGTTATATAGATTGCAGTTGAGAGGTTATTTTCAATTAGCATTGATATATTGAAAATTTTTCCACCATAGGTCACATTTGGCCCGATTAGATCCACTTCGACATTTTCCCGTGTTGTTTGAATTTTTGTGACTTTTATTGACGTTTCGTATATATTTCCTTTCCACACTCGATGTAACTCGTCTACTATGTCAAGATAAGCCTTGAATGGGTACGTTCCGGGGACTTTTGGTCCTTGAATTGTCCATACAAGTTTAGTTACATTTCCTACTTTCAAAACTGTTGGAAATTTTGGTGACTGCAGAATTATGAAATCATCTCCTTCAATTTCTAAATTTGCTCCTATTATTCCAACCTTCCCAGTATTGTTAATCGTAACTATAAGGTGGAAGACCCCTCCCGGAGGAATAACGTGCGTGTCAACTTCAAACCTAACATGAGCAGGTGACTTTATGAGACATCCAAGTGAGAGTATTATTAGCATTACTACTACTAGCTTTAAATGTCTCATAACTTCACCATATGATTATTGGGGTGATATTTAATAAAGTTTGTGAAGTTAATGATAGCGGTGATGGCATGATAACGTTAACAACAGATTTTGGCTTGAAGGGGCCGTATGTTGGAGAAATGAAGGTTGCAATTCTAAGGGTGAATCCAAATGCTAAGATAGTTGATGTAACTCACGCTATAACTAGGCATTCTATACTTGAAGGCTCCTTCGTTATGGAGCAAGTTGTAAAGTATTCTCCTAAGGGTACGGTTCATGTGGGGGTTATTGACCCGGGAGTGGGGACAGAGAGAAGGGCAATAATAATTGAAGGTGATCAGTATCTTGTAGTTCCAGACAATGGCCTTGCTACATTGCCCCTAAAGCATATAAATCCGAGAAGAGTCTATGAAATAAAGCTTGAAGAGATTAGAAAGTTTACTGGATGGAAAATAAGTTCAACTTTTCATGGAAGGGATGTTTTTGGGCCTGCAGCGGCACTAATCGAGAAAGGTGTTCCAATAGAAGAATTTTCTGAAGAAATTTCTCTGAAAGATATAATCAGACTAAACTTAGAGCCTAAGAGGAGAAATGGAATATGGGAACTGAGGGTAATATACATAGACGATTTTGGAAATGTGATACTAAACTTAGAAAACTATGGAAAACCAAGAGAAGTTGAGTTGGTGGATTACGGATTAACATTGCCTTACCTAGACACCTATGGGAGGGTAAAGCCCGGTGAAATGCTAGCCCTCCCAGGGAGCCATGATTACCTTGAAATAGCGGTAAATATGGGGTCTGCTGCTGAGAGACTAAAGGTGAAGGTTGGAGATGTGATAAGAGTTCGGATGAGGTGAATGAAATGAAAAGGGGGCTCTTTGTTGGTAGATTCCAACCAGTTCACAATGGGCATATAAAGGCGTTAGAATTCGTGTTTGAGCAAGTTGATGAGGTGATAATAGGAATAGGCAGTGCTCAGGCGAGTCACACTCTTAAGAACCCTTTTACGACTGGAGAGAGAATGGAGATGCTTATAAGAGCACTGGATGAATCTGGGCTAAGTGAAAAGAAGAGATACTATCTAATTCCACTACCTGATATAAACTTCAACTCTATATGGGTTCCTTACGTTGAGGCAATGGTTCCAAAATTCGATGTCGTCTTTACTGGAAATTCATTGGTTGCAGAACTCTTTAGGGAAAGGGGATACGAGGTGATAGTTCAGCCGATGTTTAGGAAGGACATTTTATCGGCAACCGAAATCAGAAGAAGGATGATAGAGGGAGAACCATGGGAGGAGCTAGTTCCAAAGAGTGTTGCTGAGTACATAAAAGAAATAAGGGGGGTTGAAAGGATAAGAATGCTGGCAACAAACTTGGAGAGCTCAGAAAAAGAGCTTCAAGCTCCTATCCGGATTCCGGAATATTAGGTGGTAGGCTATGGACGACATTTATAGAAGACTCAAGGAAATGTTGAGGGTCGATATAATAGAAATCGAGTTTGAAGGAGATAAGATCATAGTTTACGTTCCAAAGGATCAGGTGAGGATAGCCGTTGGAACTGGAGGGGCTGCAGTTAAATCCGCTGAATTAGTTCTTGGCAGAAAAATAGAAGTTCGTGCTAGATAAACAATGAATAAAAGCTCGATCTATCTTCGGTTTAGAATTTTCTTCTTCCTAAGCCCTTTTCCTGAGAAGGAGATAGACCAAGTTTAGAGTGCTTCGAAGCTGTAGCTTTTATATCACATTACTCCTAATTCTGATTTTCTTTCAAAGTAAAAAGGCTTTTACAGATATTATTTCACTCAGAATCAATGGAAATTATTTTAAATCCGTAGTTTAGCCTATCTAGAGGTGAAAAGAATGGAAAACATATTTGAAAACGATATAATCCTAAAAATCTTGGAGAAGTACAGGAGGATATGGGCAATAGGCCATGCCCAAAGTGTTCTTGGATGGGATCTCGAAGTGAACATGCCTAAAGAGGGAATAATTGAGAGGTCAGTTGCCCAGGGAGAACTCTCTGTTCTCTCCCAAGAGCTCCTTCTCTCACCAGAGTTCGTCGAATTAGTCGAAAAGGCAAAGAGCAGTGAGGGCTTAAACGAGTATGAAAGGGGAGTAGTCAGGGTTCTCGATAGATCGATCAGAATTATGAAAGCATTTCCCCCTGAGTTCTTAAGAGAGGTTAGTGAAGTAACAAGCAAGGCAACCAAGGCGTGGGAAGAAGCTAAAGAGAAAGATGACTACTCAAAATTCGAGCCATGGCTTGATAAAATCATAGAGCTCGCAAAGAGAGCCGCTGAGTACCTGGGATATGAAGAGGAACCCTACGATGCTCTTCTTGACCTCTACGAGGAAGGGCTTAGAACAAGGGATGTTGTAAAGATGTTTGACACTTTGGAAAAGGAGCTCAAGCCAATCCTTGAAAAGATACTTGAGGAAGAAAAGGTTCCAAGAGAGCACCCTCTGGAAAGGGAGAAATATGAGAAGGAGTGGATGGAGAAAGTAAATCTGTGGGTTCTCAAAAAGTTTGGTTTCCCTCTTGGAGAAAGGGCCAGAATTGACGTTTCTGCTCATCCATTCACAACTGAGTTTGGAATTAGGGATGTTAGAATAACGACTAGATATGAAGGCTACGACTTCAGGAGAACTCTCCTCAGTACCATCCATGAATTTGGGCATGCATTGTATGAGTTACAGCAAGATGAAAGGTTCATGTTCACTCCAATAGCTGGGGGAGTTTCCTTAGGAATTCATGAGAGTCAAAGTAGATTCTGGGAGAATATTATAGGGAGAAGTAGGGAGTTTGTCAGCCTCATATATCCTGTATTAAGGGAAAACTTACCATTTATGCAGAACTATACAGAGGAAGATGCTTACCTATACTTCAACATTGTTAGGCCGGATTTCATAAGAACCGAGGCTGATGTTGTAACATACAATTTCCACATACTTCTCCGTTTCAGACTTGAGAGGATGATGCTGAACGAGGGCGTGAAAGCAAAGGATTTACCTGAACTATGGAATGAAGAGATGGAGAGGCTCCTAGGGATAAGACCAAGAACTTACAGAGAGGGAATACTTCAAGACATCCACTGGGCCCACGGCTCAATAGGGTACTTCCCAACCTATAGTATTGGAACTCTGCTCTCGACGCAATTGTATTATCATATGAAGAAAGAAGTAAACGTCGAGGAGCTCGTTAGAGAAGGAAACTTTGAACCAATAAAGCAGTGGCTGAGGGAAAAGATACACCGCTGGGGAAGCATTTATCCTCCAAAAGAGCTAATTAGAAGAGCTATTGGAGAAGATCTTGATCCAAGATACTTTATAAGATGGGTTAAAGATAAGTACCTCTAGCCCTTCTCAGATTTTTATTCTTATGAGCCATCTGAGCTTTTCTGTGTTTAGGTTTGCAGTTAGGATGAAGTCGCTGTTGAATGCCCAAACGGCGATTTTCAGTACTAAAGCGTTCCATGCAAGAAGATACAGCAGGGCCAAAACCGCATGAAGATATTCCCCGTTAAGTGCACTTGAAAATGCATAAAAAGGTGCATAGCCTGGGTTTAGTGTTACAAGTACGAGCCTATAGAGGTCTGAAATTTTGAACCCTCCCATAATAGTCAGCAAAGGGATTAAATAAGGAAGCTCAACAAGGCCTGCAATGCTCAAGGCGCTCCTGACATCTTGAGTGAATAGAGAAACTATAACGCTTGTAAGAAGCATGAGCATGGAGAGCATGAACACACAGAGAGAAAGCACGCCGATGGGTAAAGCACCAATACTCATAGTCGATGGTGAGGATTTTGAAGAAAAGCGTGAGGCAATTCCAAACGAAACTCCCAGGGATAGCATTACAAGAATGCTGAAAGCAACGGCAGCAAAAATCTTTCCAAGAATGAGGGATCGTCTTGAAACTGGAAGGGTTAGCAGAGTTTCAAGCGTTTTCTGCTCCTTCTCAACCGCTATAGTTGCCGCTATCACCTGGGAGGCATAAATGGCTATCAGAAAGAAAAAGGTTGGGATTATTAGAGCACTCTTTAAGAGCGAATAGAGATAAAGAGAGGGGGCAACATCCATTGTTTTATTCATAAACACAGTTTGGAATTGTGGTTTAGGTGCAGGAATTAAGCTCTCTACAAACCTTTTGCACAGCTGCCCAACGTATTCTCCTGCCTTAGCAGTCTTTACATCAAAAACCGAAGAAAGCTCTACTCGAAGGATAATACTTGATAAACTACCTTCTTCAAGTGCTTTGGAAAATCCTTGAGGGATGATCAGAGTTATGCTACTGCTTTCGTTGATTAAAACACCATTTCTCTGGAGGAATTCAATGAGCATTCTTGAGTACTTTCCTTGATCTTGATCTATCACGTGGGCCGAAACCTGGGGAGTATTTGAAGCTTGAATGCCTCCAAGGACTATGGGGATAATTACGAGCGGTGTAATGATTGCAGTCAGCATTTTCCTATCCCTGAAAATGTTCTTTAACTCTTTCACAAATACAACCCATAAATCGTTCATAGTGTCCTGTCCCCTACACTTCAAATTCGTGAAAATCTTTTCAATTTTTTGTATTTTTGTAAGCCTCTACTTATTCGTGGAGGTTTTAAAGGTTGGATTTTAATGATTCCTCAATCTACACTGTCCTTCAACTTTATAAGAATCCACTTCTCAGGTAAAACCATGCCAAAGCCTAAAGAGATAGTCCTAAAGGAATCTGAGAAAATAGAGGGAACACCAATCGAAGGTCCCTGGTTGGACGATGTGAGGTCTCTAGAGGAAGTTGTTGAAGGGTACACAAAGATAGGCTTTCAAGCCACTCATTTGGGTAAAGCAGTCGAGATATGGAGAAAAGTTGAGGAGAAGAGGAGGAGGGGTGAGGAAGTTAGGGTGTTTCTAGGTTATACATCAAACATAATATCATCCGGTCTTAGGGAGATAATAGCTTGGCTGGTAAAGGAAGGAAAAGTCGATGTGATAGTAACTACTGCGGGGGGCGTCGAGGAGGACTTCATAAAGGCATTAAAACCATTCATTCTTGGAGATTGGATCGTTGATGATGTAAATCTTAGAGAGAGGGGAATAAACAGGATCGGCAACATATTCGTTCCAAATGACAGGTACATAGAGTTTGAAAAGTACATGATACCCTTCTTTGAGAGAGTACTTGATATAGAGGAGAAGCTTGGAAGGCCTCTAACGTCTAGTGAATTCATAAGGGAGATGGGGAAGTATATGGAAGAGACACTGGGGAAAGAAAAGGAGAAAAGTGTGATATACTGGGCATATAAGAGGGACGTTCCAATATTCTGCCCTGCCATAACGGACGGATCAATTGGTGATATGCTATACTTCTTCAAAGAAGAGAGGAGAGACGAAAAGCTTGTCATAGATATAGCTAACGACATAGTAAGGCTAAACAACTTGGCTGTCACGGCGAAAGAAACTGCTTCAATAATTCTTGGGGGCTCTCTGCCAAAACATGCAATAATAAATGCCAATCTCTTTAGGGGAGGAACTGATTACGCGATTTATATAACTACCGCAATCCCTTGGGACGGTTCTCTTAGCGGTGCTCCTCCAACCGAAGGAATTAGCTGGGGGAAAATAAAGGCAAAGGCAGACTACGTTGAGATATGGGCAGATGCTACTTTGGTGTTCCCCATTTTGGTCTGGATGGTTATGAAAAGTTGACTGTTTCGTGTAAATTTTAATTTTGTTACAATTTCCTAATTATGTTTTGTAATTTAAACACAATTTAAACTATTGTCAGTAATATTTATATTCTAATCCAACGATGAAGATAGGAAAAATTAAAGTCTAGGCGGTGAATTAATATGAAAGAGTTAGAACATAGAAAAGTTCTGGGTGTGCTGATTATTCTTGCTGTACTTGCGGTCTTTAGTTTGGCTCATGTCAGGGGAAATTTCTCTGACGTAGCAACATCGGAAGGAAATAAAGTATCGAGCGCTGAGTTCGATGTAAGAATAAGCAAGGATGGCAAAAGGTTCTATGACTCAACAAAGATATTCTCGATAGATGACATGAAGCCAGGGGAAACTAAAGAGTTCACCTTTTATGTGAAGAACTATGGTGAGATTGAGATATCTAATGTTTCCCTATTCCTGAAAGTTAAGGACATAGAAGACGAAATTTCCCCAGCAGAGAAGCCACATGACATGACTGAAGACGTTGGAGAGCTTAGTAGCTGTTTAGTGCTTAGGATTTATTCGAACGGAACTAAAGTCACCGAGGGGAGGCTATCTGAACTTGCTGGGAAGAAAATATCTCTATTCTCGGGAACTCTAAAGAGCGGGGAAAAGTTTCTAGTAAGGCTTCATTTGACCTTCGACAAGAACGCTGGGAATGAGTGCATGACTGACAGTGTTGAGGTTTATATTAAGATCGTCGCTGTTCAATAACCTTCCACCGTTTATTTTATAACCCCTAATTAAAGGCTATATTGATGAAGTTCTATGTAGAGATTCTTGGCACCCTTCCGGAAATGGCAGTTGCTGAAGTAAATGCACTTGCTGAGTTAGGAAAGGGAACGGTTTTGGATAAGGATTATCTACTTGTCTCTGGAGAAATAGAGAACATGAAGATTTTTGAAAGACTTGGAATGGCACACGAGTTTGGAATTCTGCTATTTTCCTCTGAGAACCCTGACGAGATAATCGATTATGTAAAATCTTTCCCGTGGAAGAATGTCATCAATGGAACGTTTGCCGTAAGAAGGGAGAGGATGAAAAACTGCACTCATGAAATTGAGGGGTTGGATAAGCTAATTGGTGGGATAATACACTCCCAAGGATTAAAAGTTAACCTTTCTAGACCGGATGTCGTTGTTAGGGTGTACTGTGGGGAAAATCTGTGGCTAGGCATTAGGATTAGAGAGTTCAAGGGAAAAGAGTTTGAAAACAGAAAGGCCGATAGGAGACCTTTCTCAAGACCAATAGCCCTCCCTCCAAGGATAGCTAGGGCAATGGTTAACTTAACTAGGGCAACTAGAGAGTTGCTGGATCCTTTTATGGGGACTGGGGGGATGCTCATAGAGGCAGGCCTTATGGGACTTAGGGTGTATGGTCTTGATATTAGGGAAGACATGGTTGAAGGGGCTAAGCTAAACTTAGAGTACTATGGAGTTAAGGACTACACGGTTAAAGTTGGTGACGCAACTAGAATAAAAGAAGCATTTCCGGGTAAGACATTTGAGGCTATAGCAACGGATCCTCCGTACGGTTCCTCAACAACCCTTCCCATGAAGAGAGATGAGCTTTACAGGAGGGCTCTTGAGAGTATGTATGAAGTTCTGGATGGGTACCTTGCAATAGCTTTTCCCGCAGACTTCGATGCGGTAAGTGTTGCGGAGAACATTGGTTTTAAAGTCATTGAGGAGTTCTATCAAAGAGTTCATTCTTCATTGGAAAGATATTTTTACGTGATGAGGATCTAGGTCGCTTCATAAGGAAGGGAGATTCAAGGAAAACTTAAAAATATCCACCAAATCTCATCACGTGTAGCGTGAGGACTTCTAGGGAGGTGAGAGCATGGCAGTTAGAGACTGTCCAGAATGTCATGGAACAGGTAAAGTCAAGGTGGGCGAGAAAGAGTGCCCTGTTTGTCATGGATGGGGGTATGTTCCTGCTGATTTCAAGCTTGGTGATCATTTAAAGGGTTACAGGAATCTGGAGAACTTTGGAGTTGATGAGGAGGTAGATGAGATCCCATGCCCCGAGTGTCATGGAAAAGGTGTCGTTCCTGTTTATGATACCTGCCCAACGTGTGGTGGGACTGGAAAAGTTTTAGTGTGTGACATTTGTGGAAGAGTGAAAGGACCCTGGGAGCCTGGGATGGAGACAACTTGGGTGTGCCCCGAGTGTGAGAGAAAGTTCAAAGTTGTTTACGTTTTGGACAATGCGTGTGATTATGAGGATGTTGAGATAGGAAGCTACTACAAGGGAATTATTGACAGGGTTGAAAGATTTGGAGTTTTTGTAAGGCTCAACAAGCACGTTCTTGGCCTTATAAAAAAGAAAGATCTGCTCGGTAAAAGGCAATATGTTCCTGGTCAGGAGATTATAGTTCAGGTTCTTGACGTTAGGCCTGACAAAAGAGAGATAGACTTTCTTGAAGCTCCACTGACAAGGTATAGGGAGGTTCAGGTTAAAAAGGAATTACCAGTCACGCCAATCGGGGATCTTAAAGAAGAGCTTGCAGGTAAAACTGTTAAGATAAGAGGGAAAATAACTCAGGTTCAAGTTACCGGTGGTCCAACGGTATTCACGCTAACCGATGGCACGGGGATAACATGGGCCGCAGCTTTTGAGGCCCCAGGAGTTAGGGCATATCCAAACATAAACGTTGGCGACATAGTGGAGGTCATCGGAAAGGTTTCCTTCCACGCCGGTAAGATTCAAGTAGAAGTAATCGACATGTACAGACTTTGGGGACCTGAAGCCGCAGAGGTTAAGAAGAAAATTGAAGAAGAGCTTGATAGAAAGGCAAAACCTGAGGACGTAGGGTTCTTGGTTGAAAGTGAAGTTCTTGAGAAGCTGAAACCCAAGATAATGCAGGCGGCGTTCCTAATTAGAAGAGCAATATTTGAGGGGAGACCAATAATACTGAGACACCACGCTGATACCGATGGGTACACAGCAGGAGTTGCCCTTGAAACTGCGATAGTTCCTCTAATAGAGCAGGTTGCTCCTGATCCGGAGGCTAGATGGCACCTCTTTAAGAGAAGGCCCTCTAGAGCTCCCTTCTATGAGCTTGAGGATGTTTTAAAGGATATAATCTTCATGATGGAAGATCATATGCGCTTTGGAGATGAGCTTCCGCTGATAGTTATCGTGGACAATGGTGGAACAACCGAAGACATTCCCGCGTACAAGAGATTGAAGGCTTATGGGGTTAAGATAGTCGTAATAGACCACCATGATCCAAGGGACTGGATAAGTGAAGACAAGGCAAAGGTCGATGAATACGTTGATGTCCACGTTAATCCTCACCACATCAAGAGGGGCTATTATGAGCTGACCGCTGGAATGCTTGCTACTGAAGTTGCTAGATATATAAATCCAGAAGTTGAGGACAGAATAAAGCACCTTCCCGCCATAGCTGGTACGGGGGATAGAAGTAAGGCTCCGGAGTTCTATCAGTACCTGAAGTACGCAAAGGAGAAGGGATTGACGGAGGATGACTTGAAGAAAATAGCTGAGGTCATTGACCATGAGGCATTTTACTGGAAGTTCATGGATGGTAGGGGAATAATAGAGGAGATCCTTCTCGTTACTGGAAACCTGCAGAGGCATAGAATGCTTGTTGAGTCTATATACCCAGAGGTCAAGGCGAAACAAGAGAGGGTTCTCAAAGCTGTCTTACCTCATGTGAAGAGCGTTGTTCTTCCCAATGGAATTAGATTCAACACTATCGATGTTGAGCTCTATGCGCCGAAGTTTGAGTACCCGAGTCCAGGAAAGCTTTCGGGAATAATTCATGATCACTTTAAGGAGAAGTATGGAGAAGACTCTCCTATAATAACCCTAGCCTACGGTCCAGATTTTGCGGTGGTCAGGGCGAGTGATGGAATGGCCAAATACAATTTTGACCTGAACAAGATAGTTAAAGTCCTAGAGGAAAAGCTTCCTGATGCTGGAGTTGAAGGAGGTGGCCATAGCTACGCCGGCTCGATAAAATTCTTTGAGGGGAAGAGGAAAGAAGTGCTCGAGGCTTTTGCGAAGGAGATAATAAAGCTAAAGGCTGGTGAGTAAAGTGCATCCACTGTTCGAAGCTTTCTGGTATATCCTTCCCGCCTACTTCGCTAATTCTTCTCCGGTAGTTTTAGGTGGAGGAACCCCAATGGACTTCGGGAAAACTTGGAGAGATGGGAAGAGGATATTTGGGGATGGAAAAACCTGGAGGGGATTTTTTGGAGGCTTAACTGTTGGGACAAGTGTGGGAGTCATTCAGCACTTCATAATCCCTACTTACTATGGCTCTCTGAAGTTGTCGATTCTAGTTGCCTTCCTTCTTTCTCTTGGAACTTTAATCGGAGATTTGATTGGTAGTTTCATAAAAAGGAGGCTTAATCTTCCAAGAGGATATCCAGCCGTTGGTCTAGATCAGTGGGGTTTTTTGATCTCAGCCCTATGCTTTGCGTATCCAGTAAGAACAATCCCGACAGGTGAAGTTCTGTTTTTACTCGTTGTTACCCCTCTAATACACTGGGGCACTAATGTTTTTGCTTACAAGATGGGGTGGAAGAGTGTTCCATGGTAATCATTTAGCATATTGGGCATAATATGCGAGGGCCTTTAAAATCTCGTTGAATCCCTCGTATGTGACGAGAGATAGAAGTATGGGCTTCTGTTCCAGCCTTTTTTCAACGATTTTTGCGAGTTCAAGGACTTTTTCTCTTGGTACAAGATCTATTTTATTTATGACGACTATTATTGGCTTTTCATACCTAAATTTTAACATGTAGTGCAACTTCTCCATTCCTCTATGAAGGCCTTTTGTAGCGTCTATCATGTGGATAATTACGTCTGCACTCACTATCTCTTCAATTAATTCCCTAAATCGTTCTTCACTTAGAACTTTGCCTCTCACTTCCTTTTCTGGATCAAATAATCCGGCCGTGTCAATTAGAACTACTTCATCGGCTCCACCAAAGGGATTTTTCATTGTCTTTGGGAGCTTTACCTTTCCAAAGACTCTTTTTATTGTCCCTTTTGTTGTTCCAGGGACTTCTGAAACTTCTGAAAACCTTCCCCCCAGTAAGGCATTCATCAGGGTGGATTTCCCAACGTTCTCTGCACCGATGATCGCAACCTTTATCATCTTCTCACCCATATTATGATAGCTTGCTAAAGGTTTAAGGGGTTGAGGGAAGATGAAGCGGAGGATTAAACTTGGTCACCACTATTACTACATCGTAACACCTGAAGAGCTAATGAACGGAAAGTATAAGGGAAAAAACGTTGTCATTGAAGGTGAGATTGAAGAGAAGCCGGTAATAGAATTCCTCCCAATGGAGCTTCCAAGCTACAGAACAATATTCAGAATTTTAGGGTTTAAGGTGGAGTTCTCTGGAACTCCAAGCGTCAGGGCTGGTGAGAGAGTTAAGGTGTATGGAGTTTTTGTAGGGGATGGGATAATAGCGAGAGCCATAGAAACGGAAGGTGCAATCTACATAACTGAAGAATGATTTTTAAAGTCGGGGATAAAAATTGGGCCCGATGGAAATACTTGATAAAATCCTAAGAGTAAGCACCTTGAAAAGACTTCCAAGAATGGGATGGCTATTCAAAGATGTCCCCAACCCAGAGAGTATTGCATCGCACTCTTTTTCAGTGGCTTTCATAACTCTTCTCTTGGCTAACGAGCTGAAGAGAAAAGGTGTAAATATCGATGAGGGAAAAGCCATAAAAATAGCCATACTGCATGATATTGCTGAGTCAATTTTAACAGATTTACCACTCTCTGCCCAGAAGTATTTGAATAAAACTGAAGCTGAAATTAAAGTTTTTGAAGACATTTTCCCGGAATTCTTGGATCTATTTGTAGAGTATGAGGAAGGAAAGACATTAGAGAGTCAGGTTGTAAAGCTGGCTGACAAAATTGATATGGTTGTTCAGGCTTACAAGTATATGCTAGCTGGGAACAGGAATTTGGATGAATTTTGGACAGCGTTGGATGAAGTAGAGAAACTTGAAGTTTCAAAATACTTTAAAGATCTTTTAGATGCCCTCAGGAGGTTAAAGCATGTTTGAAGTTGGTGCTCTTCTTTTGTCCTTAGTACTGACAAAATATATCGCTGCTCAAATGAAGAAAGCTGGCATAGTAGGTGTCGATGTCCATAAGTTGGAGAGGGTTGAGGTTCCTGAGATGGGGGGCTTGGCAATTGTATTTACGATAACGCTTTTTGCACTATTTATTGTGGGATTGGAAGGGTGGATTATAGGTGTCTTTCTTCTGGTAGCATTAGTAGGTATTATCGATGATTTAACTAATCTGAGGCAATCTCATAAGGTCATTTTAACGGCTTTAGCTACCTTTCCCTTAATCTTTCATATTAGCAGAGAAAGCATAATCTTGGGAAATTGGGAAATCAACCTCGGAATACTGACTTTAATAATATTCTGGATCTATGTTGTTGCCACTGCAAATCTTGTGAACATGCTGGCGGGTTTTAATGGACTTGAGGTTGGTTCTTCTGTCATAATATTCTTCTTCTTATATTTGCTGAGTCATGAAGGTTGGGCTAAGAGTGTCTCCCTAATAGCGTTCTTTGCTTCATTGGGATTTTTATATTGGAACAAGTATCCAGCAAAAGTTTTCCCTGGAGATACTGGAACTCTGTCTTTAGGTGCCTTAATGGGATTGGTTGCCGTATACCAAGGACTTGAATTCCCCCTTGCGATAATGTTGATCCCCCATGCCATTGACTTCATCCTTAAGCTTGGGGTTAAGTTCCAAGGAAAACAACTTGGAAGGACTAAAGTTCTCAAAGATGGAACACTTGTCCCTCCCCCTTATCTTTCCTTTCTAGGCTTGATAATGAGAGTTAGAAGGGTTAGGGAGTGGGAGCTTGTTGGAATTGTTTGGGTTATGGAAGTATTACTTGGAATATTTGCCTTGTTAATCTATTAACTTCACCATCCCAAACCCAAATCTTGTCTTTTCTCCAAAGCCATTCTCATAACCGAACCTTGCTATCTCTTCCGAGCCAATATACCTAAAGACCATAAGCGATCCTCTTATGTATGAATCTCCAACCATCAGCCTCGTGGGTTTGAACTTTAGAACTTCAATAGTGAATTCCTTGTCTTGGGGTAAATGACCCATTATTTCATTATATCTTAGCAGCATAACTTTCCTTAGCCGATCCATGAACAGATCATCATGGGGATAAAGATCCCAATGTCTAAGCTTCCCGTTCTCAAATTTTACTGTTCTGACGACTATTGGACTTAATGTTGAAAACATATTCTCCCGTCCTATGTTTTTTACTTTAATGACTTTTATATCCCCTACAAGAAACGCAACGTCACCAATTTTGAATTCGGGACTTTTTTCAACGGCTTCAGCTATAGCTCTTATAATCTCCTCGTTGAATGACGAGACATAGAGGGACACGTCATCAGAGAGTATTTCAATACCCCTCTCGGGTAATATCCTCCTCTTTCTCACAATTATCCTAGAAAAAGTCCAATATCCATGGGGAGAGGAGAGTAATTGCGTTAAACTAGGCTCTATTGAGTTTACCTTCTCTAGGATTTGGGAGTATACCTCATAATTGTAATTGAATGGGAGAACAGCATTGTCTTTAAGTGGGAGCAGTTTTATCTCTATTCTCATCTATACCCCTCCTTATTTACACCGGGCCTTATTGATAATTGAGGAGATAAAGAAATAAAAGCGTTCCGTTAGGTTGAGAAGGGAACTGGTACTGCAGAGACTATGAATATTACAACTGCAATTAAGGCGAGTATCTTTCTTCCAAGTGTTAGTGGAGTCACTTCATCTAGGGCTCCAGGGTTTCCTATTCTTCCCATTAAAAGTATTAGCAAACCCCAAAGAAACCATCCGGCCCAGAAGTAGCTAAGTCCTATTGCTATAAAGCCTAACGCGTACGTTAGTATTCTATGAACTTTCTCTGGCAATAGAGCCCTAGCTATGTGACCCCCATCAAGTTGGGCCGCTGGGATAAGGTTAAGGAAGGTCACTAAAATTCCAACCCATCCCGCTATGGCAAGTGGATGGAGCGCTATTCCAAAGCCTTCCTCCAAGTTTCCTATGACGAGCTTTGTAAGCTCATAGAATAGTATGCTCGTTCCAAAGTATATGGTTTCTCCCTGCTTGAAATAGTCTTGGGGAACTATTGCAGAAAGCTTAAGTCCTATTATCGTTACCGGTATAGCCACTATCAATCCAGCTATTGGGCCGCTAACACCAAGGTCTATGGCAGCATTTCTCGTTGGAATTGGAGACTTAACCCTGATAACAGCACCTAATGTTCCTATGAATGAAGGGAAGGGGATAAAGTAAGGGAATGTTGATTTAACACCATGTAAAGTTGCCGCTATTTTGTGTCCCATCTCATGGGTTCCAAGGATTGAGATTATACCTAGTGAAAATGCTAGGGCGTTGAGATATACATTCTTAATACCAGGTAATCCTAGATCCTCAAGAGTCTTTACATAATTGATGGAAAGTATATACCCGGCAAAGAACGTGCTCAAGACAGTTAAGATAAACAGCAAGATACCCACTACTGGATTTTCCTTATTGTCAACGTTTTGGGCTGGAAACACATATAAAACGAGTTTTCCTTCCCTCTTCTTCAATGCCAGCCAGTATCCTAACTTTTCGACCTCCTTTAATACCTTCTCAAAATTCTCCTCTTTTATTGAAATGACTTCATATGCATAAAAATCTCCTCTACTTTCTAAAAGCTGACCAAGCTCATAGTACTTTCTAAGTTCATCTTCTATGCTCGGATGATATTCCTCTTCTACATCTATCTCATAACCAACGAGGATCATGTCCCCTCCACAAACTTTACACGCACCCGGGAGGAGGGGCTTTGTAGTGTCGAAAACTTCTCTGTGTCCACAGTTTATGCACTCATAGATTCCTTTAACCAATAATCTCCACCTCCCCTGTCTCGGCGTTTACCTTCACCCTCATACCAGTTTTGAGTTTTGATATATCAATTCCAGCCACCATAGGAATTCCTGAAATTATCGCTCCAACTGTTACAATTGCTTCCGCCTCTTCAACTATTATTGCCTTAGGCCCGTTTCCACTCCTCGCTAGTGCATAGATTATATAAGATCCAACTGTCGAGCCCTTACCTCGGGGAAATGCCAGGATTTTGTCCTTTATACTCTCTCCCCTAATGTCACTTTCAGCATCTGTAACTATTCCAGTTTCTGGATCTACTCCACCTAGGAAAGAGAGTGGTTTTCTTGACACAATAACTTCCCCTTCCACGATCCCTTTTCCTATTCCCTTTCCCTTTAACTTCATTATGGTGCCCCCATTAGGATTTTCTCGGTATCTTCTAGTCTAACATTCAGTCCAAAGGACTTAAAATAAAAAGCGGCTTTTCCACTGTTTGTGGCTACCCCAGAGTACCACTCCTTTATTGGTGAAACTACTAGACAGACATCGCTGAGTATTTTTCCATTGTACCTCTCTATAATCTCCGTGTACCCGAGATAATCTGCAAGTGATTTAATTGGTCTGCTCGTGGTTACAAAGAGTGGAATTTTAAGAGGCTTGTTTCTCATCCTTAAAAGCTCGGCTATTCTCTTTATCTCCTTCAGGGAAGCATGGGGACAGCCAAGTAGGATTATATCAATATCCTCCCACTCGGTTGAAAACCTTTCCTTGACGTCTTCTAGCTCTTTTCTTCCTATGCTTATCTTTTCTATCTTGTCTGAGATTGCAGTCTTCCATTCTGGAGTTTCCTTTTCCACATGATAGAGGGCTATGCTCCCGCTAGCAGCCATGCTAGCACCCAGAGCTTTTAAGTCATCAACATCGGGCTTCAATCCTTTAAAGTAGGGAACCCCATCTCCCACGATCTCTCCAACTTTGTATCCTAGAAGGGAGTAGTCTGTCGTATCTCTCAGCAATCCATTCTCAACAACGACTAGATGAGTAGCTTTCCTGTTCTCGTCCAGGTGAAGTCCATAGTTTGGCGTTTTTCCGACTATTGCAGCTGCAAGACTTGAAGGTCCCCCCTCTCTATTGGTTCTTGCCCCTAAGACTGAATTTGCAAAGCTTACGGCAGAACTTTCACTCCATGCTAAATGGTCACCGAACTTTGGCAGATTCGGGCCGTAGTAGGGGGTGCATGTTGATGTTATCTCAACTCCCATTTTTCTGTAAAGCTCTAAGATCTCATGCTGCTTCTCTATGAATTCCTCATCTCCTATTCCTGCCGGATTTAGCGTTGTGTACACTGACACCCTGGCTCCCATCTCTACGAAATCTCTAAGGAATTGAATACCGTAATCTCCTAGGTTTTTGTAGCTGACCCCTGCTATCTGGACACTCTTAATTTTAATCAGTCTATCAGCATTGTAAAGATCACCAAGTGCCACGAGAATTTCCATTGCTTTTTGAACTGCTGGCCCGTACTCACCAGATAAAGCAAGCTCTTCTTCCTTTGTTAGGAACATGATCTTAAACACCTCTCTCATTTACTCGAACTTTCAATTTTTATATATGACTATATTAGCAGGCTTTATTATTTGGTGGAATCTGGGAGGTTTTTATATCTAGAACACTATATCGCTAATGCCTCTGCCTTTTATTGCTGAAGGTTTGATCTTACCAGGAGTGATTTATAGTGAACATCTGTGAATATTAAAGACCAAGAATTGCTCTTAGCGATGAGAAAAGAAAGAGAAAAGCTTAGGGGCAGGGTCAGACGACTGTTTAGTCATCATTTTACTCAGCACTCGGCAAAGTCATCATCCCTGGCAAAACGCTAGAGATGCTGAATTGGGGTTTCAGCACCACAAGCTTCACACTTGAGGAAGTAGAACCTATCCCTCTTAATTATCTTGGTATCTGGGCTTCCACATACAGGGCAGATCACGTACTCTTTGATGTACTTCTTCAGCTTGTTTGCTATTAGGTAAGGTGTGAATCTACCTTGGAGAACTACCCTCCTGCCCTCAATTGTTCCTGCTGTAGCGATCTCCCTAAGCAGGAACTTGAGGAGATGCTGTGGGTCTCTATTTAGGGCTTCTGCTATATCCTTGAAGTTCTCAATTATCGTTTTATTGCCTTCTATTGTTACTAAAGCTCCTGGAACTTCAAAACGTGACTTGTGGTGCTTAACGTTTTCAGGAAGTTCTTCATATGCCTTTTCGAGTAGCTTTTCATAATCGTAATAGTCAATCTCCATCTTATCTCACCTCCAAATTCTGAAAGTTGCTTACAATATATAAATCAGACGGTGCTTAGAGGGTCTTGTAGTAGCCGTTTTCTGGCATGTATATTTGCCCCCTCTCGAGCAACTTCTCCACGATCTCTCTAGCTTCCTGTTTTTCAATACCAAATTTCCTCGCTTCCTCAAGTATGTCATCTATGTGGGCTCCTTTCTCACTAGTCTTTTCAAGCTTTTCAATTATGTCAAGAATTCTCTCAACTTTGCTCAGCTTTCTGGCGCTTTGTCCTACCTCCAGAATTGTTACGTCAATTTGCCCGGTTTCATCGGTTGCTATCTGCCTTAGAGTGTACTCCATTAGCTTTATAGCCTCCCTGGCATCTTCCCTTGTGACAATCGGACTGAGCCTCATTCTGGCATGGGCTTCACTCAGCCTTATTAAAGCTTCTAGCTGTCTTGCCGTTATTGGGATTGGTCTTATATCCTCGTTTTCACTACTCCTTTTGGCACTTCTTCTCATCCTAACATAGTATTTCTCTATTTCCTCCATTGCCTCCTCACTAATTACTGGATGAACATTTTTCTTGGCGTAGGCTATGTACTTTCTGAGGAGGTCGTGGGGTATCTTTGGGGTAACAACTTCACTCTCTCCCCTTCTTACCCTTAGAATGTGTCTAGCAATCTCGCTATCCGTTTTCTCATCAGGCTCATCGACCAAAACAAATATCAAATCGAATCTACTGAGCAGTGTTGGAGGAAGATCTATTTGCTCAAAAAATGGTTTCATTCGGTTGAATCTTCCATGCTTTGGATTTGCAGCGGCTATGACGGTTGTTCTTGCATTTAATGTTGCAGTTATTCCAGCTTTTGAAATGCTGATGGTATTATGAAGAACAAGCCCGTGAGAAACGAAGAGGTGATAAGGTTCTACCGTGACATCGTACACCCATCTCGAATCTGTGTTGGGCACTTTCTCAACTTTCACAACCTTGAGGAAATGTATATTCTCCCTCTCTTCAACACTCTCGATGTTTTTATCCCCCGAAACCTCGAAGGCCTCTCTAAGCTTTTCCGATTCGCTATCGTATCCTACTAGTTCAATAAAGCGTTTTATACTCTCTTTCTCGCTGATTACGACTTTGTAATTAAGGTCACTCTCAGCTTTTGCTTCCTCGATAGTGGATAATATTCCAAGGCTTAGAAGAACATCCTGAAGATCTTCGGCAATGCTCCTTGAGTGTGTTAAGAATCCAATGCTTCCATTATCCTTATCAACAAAGCCACTTACCTTGAACAGTCCATTAATGAAAGCGTGTTTTGCCCTTTTATCAGCTCCAATTATTTTTGCAGGAATCCTGTTGAGACTCTCATTCTTTTGGAATCCTTCCTGAAGTTCTTCTCTAAGTCTGTTCTTGATTTCTGTCTGGTCAACTCTTATAATATAAGTCCTTTCGTTGGTACTTTCCATTGTTTCGACTTTATACTCCACATCGAATTCCCTAAGAAGCTCTGTAACCTCATTAACGACATCATAGTCATTAGTCTTAATCTCTCCATTTGCCTTGCTACCTAGTAGAAAACCCACTAACTTTGCAAGACTTTCTCTGAGTTGGATGTTGTCTAGGGAGGTATAACTCTTAACACCAAGGGCAATGTCTCCTTCTTTGACTTCTTCTGCTGGCTTCTCTTTTACTTTTCCCTCCTCCCAAACCATTATTGGATGCTCTGGAGTTACCATAACCTCTCGCCCGTTGGAAAATCTAAGCCTAATAAAATGATCCGGAGCTGTGTGCCTGCTTACTCTATCGGCTTTGACCCTTACTATCTTCTTTTCATCCAAGTTGTATGCCAGCACATATATATTATCGACTGGCAGAATTTCAGTGTCTTTTCCATGGATTATTTTATCTTTATTCTCCTCCATTAGTTTATCAACGAACTCACCTATCTTTACTTTCCTTCCATCGGCAAGGAGAAGCTCGAAATCCTTATGATAGCTTTGTTGTTCAAGAGCTTCGTGAATAACGCTCCTGTCCCTGTCACTCATTTTATCCAACTCGTCGATTAGTGCGTATCCTCCATCTGCAAGAACGAGTGCTCCAGCTTCCAGAACCCATCCTCCCGTAAACTCATCCCTAACTGCCGCTGCCGTTAGACCTGCAGCGGAACTGCTCTTTCCAGAGGTATAAATTGCTCTGGGGGCCAGATTTGCAACATACCTTAACAGTTGACTCTTTGCAACTCCAGGGTCCCCAACTAGAAGTACATGTATATCCCCTCTAAGCCTAGTGCCATCTGGGAGGACTCTTGGGACTCCTCCAAATAGGGCTAAGGCTATTCCCTTCTTAACTTCCCTATATCCGTATATTGCAGGTGCTATTGAATCAACTATTGCATCCACGATATCTTTTCTTTGGGAGAGTTCCCTTATCTTCTGCTCGTCTTCTGGTGTTATCTCCAGTTCCTCGATCTCTTTGCTCACGGGTTCTATGTGGTTGACTTCTAGTATTTTTCTAAAAACGGGTGTTTTTTCTCTTCTTTCTTGAACAACTCTCAGTATTCCAGTTACGAGCACCCTATCTCCAGGCATTGCTGTATCCACAATATCGTCCAGCAGAATACCATCAATGAATCTTGGCATCTGCCCTCCTTTCAGCGTTTCTGGCCTGTCTTGGATTCTGAACATTTGGAAATTTACAAAAGAGCTTTTGTCAACATCGAGCTGAACATTTTTGCTTCCACACTGTTCGCACTTTTTAACTACGGTGAAGCCTTCGTAGGGTCTCTGTTTTACTACCATCTCGTGACCGCAGTCTTTACATACGAAAACTGCCACTGAGACATAAGGTTTTATTTCTGTAACTCTCGTTATAACTCCCTCAACCTGAATTAGCTTGTTTATGTGCTCTGCTCCTATGTCTTTGACCAGTAAGGTTTCTGGGAGGTTGTGGAATCTCGCGTGTATTTTTGGTACGTCCTCTCTTAGGAATTCTTCCTTTAGGATAATCTGAATGGCGTCTTCAGCGGCCCCAATGCTATCCTCCGGGTGTTCCAGTACATAGGAGGCTAGCTCTGGATCATAAGAGTTTAAGTGCATCCAGTTTATTGTAACGGATCTTTTGGGGGTTACGGTTAGTAGGTCGTTTATTTTACCCAAATATAGGGGCTCCTCACCCTCTTCAGTGTATTCTTTAAAAAACTGTATGAACCTCTCAATCATTTCCTCTCTTTCCATTTCTCACTCACCTATCCATTCATTTCTGATACGGGATATTTCGAGATAAACCCTCTTTTCTTCTGGGGATAATCTTGAAAGAATCTCCATGCTGTTCGGCCTAAGTCTCACGGCTTCAAGAATCTTCTTAAATCTTATGTTCTTTAGCATTTTATATTTCTTCTTAAGATTCCTCAGTTTTGTTAATTTTGTCTGGAGAACTTCTATGCTTCCACCTTGAACTTGAACAAACTTCTCAAGGTAATATATGTAGAATTCGGCCTTTTCGTACAGGCCCTCTGGAATTGGGGTTAGAGGAGCATTTTTCTTTTCTTCATTAAGGATCCTATCTATCTCGCCTATAACTTTATCAGCCTCGTCTATAATCTCAACTACTCCCATCTCCCACAATTCTTTGGCCTTCCAATCCTCAAGAAGTATCATATCTCCCTCTTTCCAGTTTCCAAAGGGTTTTAATACTCTCACCGGGATGTAAGCTTTTCCCGCTAACATTATTTCATCACCGATGCTAAAAGAGAAATATGGTGGAGGGCTTAAAATTTCTATGTTAGGTCCCCACATGTACAGTAATGCTCATATGCGAGCGTTTCGAGATCCTCAAATCCTTCTCCCGTCTTCGCTGAGAGATATATTGCTCTAACGGGAGGAGAAACCTCTGGTAGCATTGAACACATCTTGTAGGCTAGCAATCCCTGAGTCGATGGGTCGAACTTTAGTCTGGCAGTTAAATACTCTAGATCTTCGAACATTTTCTTATGTCTTTCGAGTTCTTCCTTGCTGAGGATGTCGATTTTGTTAAGGGCTGGAATGGTAGTTGCCCCGAGTCTCAGGTCTATAAGGAGGGTGAAGAATCTAACGAAGCAGTAGTCATGAGGTTTTTTGAGGATTTCTGGATCTGACAGGTAAACTACAAGGGGGTAAGGAAGATTCTCCATAAGTTTGACGCCAAATTCGTGGAATAAAAACGTTTCCATTTGACCAGGAGTGTCTATTAGAACGTAATCCTTCTCCTCTTCAAGCTTTAGTATTTTGTTGAGATATTCATCGAACTCATTCATTAGTCTGTCATAACTCTCTACTATCGCTCCGTTTGGTCCATATCCTTCTTTCATTATCTCTTCTACCGTTATTGATTCTCTCACATCTATATCTGGTTTGTATGGGAGGAGTTTTACTCCTGTGTCGAGGTTAACATAGCCGACCTTATAGTTTTCTTCCAAGTATTTTCCGAAAGCCCCAGTTATGGCGCTCTTTCCACTCCCCGCAGTTCCCACGAATACCACTATCATCGTCTCTCCCAAATGGCAATAGAATTAGGGTGGCCTAAAAACTTTTAGTACATAACCCTAGCTTTTATTCCGGCTAATCTCTCAATTTCTTCTGCAAGTTTTACGAATGCTTTTGCTCCCTCGCTCTCTGGTTTGTATTTTACCGCAGGTATTCCTTCGAGTGTTCCTTCTCTAATTGCTGGATCCTCTGGGATCACAGCAAGTAAAGGTATTTCCATGACTTCTTCAGCTGCCTCTGGGGGTATGTCCTTCTCAGTTCTTCCATACCTATTTAAGACGAATCCAAGTATTGCTAAGCCCGCCTTTTTAAGAACTATTCCTACTTTCATGGTATCGGTTAGGCATGATATCTCCGGATTCGTTACTAATAGAGCTTCTTCTCCGCTGAGCATTGCACTCATGGCATCTAATTGTAATCCCGCTGGACAGTCTATTAAGATAAAATCATAGTTATCTTTTAGAGACTTTATGACATCTGGCAACTTTCTTGGATCTGCTTTTATCACATGTTCCCAATCTACTGCTCCAGGGAGAACGTAAACATTATCGAATTGAGTCATGTATATTGCATCATCAATTTTTGCTTCTCCAGCTAAAACGTCGTGAAGTGTTACATCAGCGTCATCAACTCCCAGGACTAAACTTAAGTTTGCCATTGTTAAGTCTCCATCAACGGCGAGAACTTTCTTTCCTCTTTCCCCTAGGGCAACAGATAGATTTGCTGTTACTGTTGTTTTTCCTGTACCTCCCTTTCCTGACACAATTGAAATAATCCTGGCCATGTGAAAACCTCCATTTCCTTTATTTTCCATTTCTTATATAATATTTCTTCCATTGAACTATTCATCGAAACGCTAAATTTTTAAGTTAAATGAAGGAGGTGTGAACATGCTAACTGGAGTGCTCTTGGCTTTAACTTCTGCCCTCTGTTGGGGATCTGCATCTGTATTAATCAGAATTGGGCTAAAAGACAAGAGTCCAATAGCGGCAAACTTAGTTAGGTTGTATTTTTCGGCAACAACTTATCTTATTCTCTTCCTTGTTTTGGGCAATTATTCTGAGATAGCTTCAATGCCCCTGAAGTATCATCTGATTGCCTTCATATCGGCCCAATTCGGATTCGTTATAGGGGATTACTTTTACTTTTCTGCTCTCAAGTCTCTTGGAGTGTCTAGAACCGTTCCAATAACATCTACCTATCCCTTGTGGACACTTATTTGGGCATATTTATTTTTAGGAAGAGAGATTACTGTGAAGATAATTCTTGGTGCAGTTTTAGTTGTTTTGGGTATTGTAATTGTTAGACAAGCGGAAAGTGAAGAGCATGCGGATCCTAGAGGAATTCTTCATGCGTTTGTAACACCAATCTCCTGGAGTGTCGCAATAGTTTTAATGGATTGGTTGTCAAGCAAGGTTTCATCTTTAACATTAGCCGGCCTTAGAATAATATATGCTGCTATTGGAGTGACTTTAATTTCGTGGAAAGTTCTTGGTGAAATCAGGAAGGTTACTTGGAGAGAAGTCGGGGTGATAGCATCTGCAGGTTTGTTAGGTCTAGTTATAGCCCAATACACATTTGTATCCTCTGTATCCCTTCTAGGATCTCAAATAGCGACCCCTATAACTGCAATAAATCCCATAATCTCTACGCTATTGGCAGTTGCTCTCTTAAAAGAACCTCCAAATATGAAAATATGGATAAGCTTAGGGCTTGTTGTTGTAGGAATCTTTCTGTTAACAAGCTAATCAAGCTTAATTTTCTTTATCATTTTAACTATAAACGTTTTTCCACTCTTTTCTCTTGCGACTATACCTTTCTTTTCTAAATCTTGAATTATTCTGCTTATTGTAGGTCTAGAATATCCCACCAGCTCAGGCAACTCTTCTTGTTTTATCTCTCCGCCATTTTCAATTATCGCCTTCAGGACGGCTATTTCTTTTTCATTAAATTGTTCGAGTATCTCTTGTTTTCTGCTTACTATTCTCTTGTGCAAATAGAAAATAATTGGACTCATTATTATCAGCATAGCAATCATTCCGAGGAGGAAATAAATTTTCGAACCAGAGGCCGGTGGATGTTGTGGGGTGGACTGTGTAGTCACTATTGGTGGGGGTTCTATGTCTCTTCCTATCCAATAAGTTTCGTATCCCATATCCTCTAAAGTCTTTTCAATGCTTTCATTTAGCCCTAGTCCAACGAGAATCACTATCTTAGCTTTAAGTTGTTTTATTCCAGCTAACGCGGCTGGTGAGAGCTGGTTTTCCCAGGTCAATAAAAGAGGGTATTTATACTTCATTGCAAATTCTGACGCTGCCAAAGTTGAACCATAGTCCCATGCACTAGCAAGTACTACGGTTTTACTGCCATTGGGATAGAAATGTAGTGCCAGCTTTTCAGCAGTTTCAGTTCGATCCGCTCCTCCAATTCTGGTAACTTTGAATCCCATGCTCTTCAGTTTATCTTCAACTTCTAAGCTTACAGCATTTGCATTTCCAACAATTAGAACGCTATTCCTACCTAACTGTATGTAGGAATAGAGTTGTGCTTCTGTTATTTTATCTAGCTTCTTTGGGTTTACGGGGAGAATTGGGATGTTGAGTAAATGAGAATACGGGAGAGCTATAAGATAGTCAATTATATCATCATTTCTAACTATTATTAGGTCATATTGGGGAGGGGATGCCATTACAAGGTTAGAAATTATTGCAATAACCAGGATTATACTTAAAAATTTTCTCACTCTTCTCCCTCCTTTAAACCTCAAGGTTTTTAAACTATTTAAATTTTCATGCCTCTGGGCTAAGGGGCAACCCGATGAATCCCGCTGATGAAAATTAGAGAGGTGGGAGGAAATGGCAACGTTCAAGCTTGTGATATCAGATCCAAAAAGTGGAATTGCCAAGCAGATTGAAATAACTGGAGATGCTGCAGAGAAACTCATTGGAAAGAAAATAGGGGATCAGATCCCAGTAAAGGAACTCGGCATTAACCTAAACGAGCTCTTTGGCAAGGAGTTTCCAGAAGATGTTAAGATGGAAATAAGGGGAGGAACTGACAAGGATGGCTTCCCAATGAGACCCGATGTTCATGGGCCTAGAAGAGTCAGGATACTCCTTTCAAAGGGACCAGGATTTAGACCAAGGGAAAAGGGTGAGAGAAGGAAAAAGACTGTTAGGGGCAACACAATTAGTCCGGAAATTGTCCAAGTAAATGTTAAACTTGTATACTAAATCTTTTTAACTCCCTATTCTATCTATTATTTGCGCGGCTCAGGCCGGCGAGCGCCGATGCAATGGGGCCGCGCTGGACCGGGCTACATCGAGGTGTTGCTTTTTGCTACCTAAATTGCCAATCTTAATACTTGCAATTTCAGTATTCCTCATTATTTTGGTAACTTGGAACTCTAAGGAGTCGTTCTATCTTACAATAATATCCTTAGTATACATCCTCATAGCACCCACTAGATATTATGGTGCAACAGTTCTCTTACCCTCCGTATTTTTATTAGCTCCGAGATTCTGCAGAGAAGCAGGCTTTCTAATTGTGGGCTTGATACTAATTTCTGAAACCGTAAGAGAATCTCTTAGTATTTTCTCTGCCCTAAAATTGTCTGCATTTTCCCTAATTTTGGCTCTCCTACTTCTATCTCCACCTAGAAGGAAGATCATTAGAGAGGGGTGGGCATTAATTCTCTCCCTTTTATCGGCACTTCTTTCCATTGCAATTCCAGTCCTCCCAATCCTTATTCCAGCTTATATTTTAGCGTTCCCTGTAACCACATTTAGTTATATGTATGCCTTTTTCTTTGCATCCGCCCTTTTACCCCTCCATGAGTTGGGATTGTACAGCTTTCCGAAAATAGTTCCATTAGACGTTTTTGACCTAAAATACTTGATCATCCAAGTAGTTATAATAGGGTATGTTTTGTTCAAAGAGAGATTATCAGGTGTTATTAGGAGGAAGCAAACTTTGATGCTTCTCCTACTCTCTATATTCTCCTTACCATTCGCTGGTAAGTTCTTTCAAGAATTCGTTCTTGTTATCTCTGCAGCAAGCGTTAGGCTTTTGGTCACTCTTCCTCATCATGAGGAAACTTAATTGCCCCTATCTTGGCTGGTTTTATGTATGGTCCAATTTCCTTAATTATTCCAGGCGCATGGGTGCCCTTTTTTAGGATAAGCATAGTTTCCATAAGCCCCAGCTCTTCAATCCTTCTTACATCCCTGCTGTGCCCGGTTTCTACGAGGGCTTTTTCTATATTTTCGCTTATTGTTCCAACGATGAATAGCTTGTCATATTTATCGCTTGTCCATCCCTTAATTTTCTTTATCCATCTATCCGTAAGGTGGGCCTCAATTTCCTGAGCAAGTTTTTCCACTTTCTCTATTTTTACCTCAACAGGTAGATAATCTACCCAACCAAACTCTCTTATCATCTGTCTGACCGGTTTTTCTCCGAATGTTCTTTTTAGCCAGTAAAGTGGTATTAGGGCATCTTTAATTCTCGGTTTTAGTATCCCAATGTCCACGTATACTCCATATCCAACTTTTCCTAGATCCACTAACCTACCAGTTAGAATTTGCCCTTCCTCAACATTCGAAAGTGAGACGGGGATTTCTCCGAACTCTTCTTTAATCAAATTAATAGAAACTTCAGAATCTTCACCATCCACAACGATCTTAACCCACTGTCTTTTAGTTATTGAAATTCTCCATCTAACGTCTAGATCTCCTATTAAAGATCTTAACTTCTTCTCTAGCTTATTAAACCCACTTCTGTCTCCGTATATTTTTTGAGGTATTATGATCTCCATAGCACTTCACTTTTTCTTGCTTTTCTTTCCTTTTTTCTTTGGAGGCTTTCTAAGTCCTAGCTCGATTTCAAGTTCCTCTATTCTTCTTTTAAGCTCTTCCACTATCTTGGAGTTATCATATTCTTGAAGAATTTCTCCACAAATCGGGCACGTGAAACCGTACTCAAATGCTTCATCAAAGGTTAACTTTGGATGTCCTGGGGTTCCACAGTGATAATACACCTCATTAGTTTCCTCCTGGAGCATTTTCTTGAGTTTTTCTAACTCCTGCATTTTCCTGGCTCTGATAACTTCGGGTAATCTCTTTGTCTCAATATGCCAGTAATAATAGTACCATCCAGTTTCGTCATCTCTGACTCTCCTAAAATCAGCTAATTTCGCATCGTAGAGGGCGTAGAGAATCTTCCTAACGGTATTAACCCGAATTCCTGTTATTTCAGAAAGTTCTTCGTCTGTAGCTTCTCCTTTCTTTTCCAAGGCTTTTATAACTTCTACAGCCTCTTCCCCTCCAATGTCCCTTGCAATCTCAAGAAGCGCCTTGTTCCTTCTAGCCATTCTTCTTGCCCTCCATTTCTACCGGAGTATCCCTACCAATGAATTACTATGAACATAGGCATATATATACTTTAGGGAAGATGTTCAAGAAAGGTGGAGGGAAGTCATTTAGTTAAATACTCATCGACAAGTTCTTTTGCAGAGGGTTTATAAACTTCTAAAACTTCAATATCCTCTATTACATTTCCCTCTCTAAGCTTTAGCTTTACTTTACCTCCGTAAACTTGGAGATCTAGGAGGCCATAAACGACGTCCTCTGCCTCTATTGGGCTCTTAAACTTCATTATGTACTCCCCATCTTCTGTGATAAGCTTGACCCACCACTCATTCTTTCTCTTAAATGGTCTGGTAACTTTAGGCTTAAACTTTTCAATGATTACTTCCAATTATGTCACCCCCACTATCTCTGAAGTTGCTGGCCCCATTGGGATTTATCAACCTAACTGTCCACAAAAAAACTTATAAAACTTCTGGCGAGTTATCCATCGGGTGGGCCGGTAGCTCAGCCTGGTTAGAGCACCGGGCTTTTAACCCGGTGGTCGCGGGTTCAAATCCCGCCCGGCCCGCCAAAATGATTTCAACTTTTTACTAAGCAAGTTTTTGTGAAAGCCACATCATAACAGCCTCCTTAATGAATTTACTCCCATTCTTTATGGCTTTGTTTAAAATCTCGAGCACTGACAGTTCAAATTTCTTTTTCAAGCCCTGCTTTTTAGAGCTGGGACGAGATGAGAAGGGTGCTAGCCTGCTAGAGACTATTTTATATTTTGGTTTAAATCCATGCAACGTTTTTAAATCCTTTATATAACTCTACCTCTAGAGACGAGATCACTGGATGTTCTTGAGAGGTGGTGTCATATCCTGATTGTTGGGATAGATATAATCAGTGAAAATCCAAAAAAATTTGCTGTTGTAACCTGGTTCAACGGAAGAATAGAGAAGAAGGGAGAGTTTACTCTGTATAGGCTTATTAGGTTCATTAGAGCTAAAAGGCCAGATATAATCGCCATGGATAGCATAACAGAGCTTGGAGATGACTTGCGGAAATTCCTAAGGGCTCTCCCTGAAGGAACGAAACTTGTCCAAGTAACAGGTAGGCCAGGAGAACAGAGATCGTTATGGAGTTTGGCTAAGGAACATGGGATTAGAGTAGGTGATAAGTTTGATCCCTACGAAGAGGCAAAGGTTTCAGCTCTTTTGGCATCAAAAGGTATTGGATATGAGGTTTTAGCCTTTGAGGACGAAGTTTTAATTACTGTAACAAGAGGGAGAAGCCAGGGAAAAGGAGGATGGAGCCAGGATAGATATAGGAGAAGGGTTCATAGCCTTGTGCAAGCAAAAGTGAGACAGATAGAAGAGGCCTTAAGAAGGGCGGATATTCCATTTGATTTGGAAGTTGAGGAGAGAGATTATGGAGTTTCTAGAGGGGAGTTTAAAGTTTATGCAAGCAGAGAAGAATTAGCGGGACTTGTCAAGCCAATGCGGGGAGGAGATGTTGAAATAAGGATAAAACCCGTCGAAAGGAAGGTATTGGAGTTTGTCCCATTAAAGGCTGAAACTGAAATTGAAAAAAGAAGAAGCGTGATAATTGGTCTTGACCCTGGAATAACGGTAGGAATTGCTGCCATAGACTTAGATGGCAAAATAATCTCTGTTTATAGCGAGAAGAATATGGCTCTAAGCGAGATAGTTCGATTCATCAGTGAAATTGGTCACCCAATAATAATTGCAACTGATGTTAATCCAGCACCCGGACTAGTTGAAAAAATAGCAAGATCCTTTAAGGCTCAGCTTTTTGTTCCCAGAGAGAGCTTGAAAGTTGAAGAGAAGAATGAGCTCCTCAGAAATCTTGGAATTAACGTGGAGGATGATCATCAGAGAGACGCACTTGCGGCGGCCTACAAAGCCTACCTTAGATACAAGCCAAAATTAGAGCATATAGAGGCGAGGTTAAGAGAATTAGGCTTGTGGAAGAAGAGAAATGAAATAAAGGCCCTAGTGCTTTCTGGATACAGCCTTGGAGAGGCCATAATGAAAGTCAAACTTTCGGACAGATTAAAGGAGGAGAAGATCCCAGAGGTTAAAGAGGAAGTCGACTTAACTCCATATGTAGAAAAAATCAAGGAATTGGAGAAAACTATTGCAGACCTTGAAAGGGAAAATGCTGAACTTAGGGCGATAATTGAAGAACAGAAGAAGATTATAGAAAGACTTGAAAGAAAGTTGGAGGAATACGATGAGAAAGTCCGCTTTGAAGTTCTTAAAGAAAGAGAGATCAAAGCCAGAGACGAAAGAATAGCAATTCTCGAAAAGAAACTTAGGGAAGAAAAGGAAAAGGTTGAAATTCTTGCAAAGAAGCTCGCTCAAACGAGGAAGATGAGAAGGCTTGAACTCAGTGGAAAGGTATACCCAATGAAAGTCATAGAGAACCTCACTTGGAGAGATGTAGAAGAGGTTGAGGAAGAAGTTGGAATCAAAAGGAACGACATACTATATATTGTAAATCCCGCGGGGGCTGGTAAGAAAATAGCTGAACACCTGGCTAAAAAGAAAATACGGGCTGTGGTGTCTAGTAAGCTCCTCCCACTTCCTGTTATGGAAGTATTTAAAGAAAAGAGAATTCCTGTTCTTCTAGAGGGGAAAGACATAGAGGTAATAAGGCTGGATGAATTCGCTGTAGTGAGGAGGGAAGATATAGAAAGGGCAATAGAGAGAAAAATTAAAGAATGGGAGGAAGAGGAGAAAGAAAAGGAACTTGAGAGCGTTTTAAAAGTTATCGAGGAGTACAGAATCGAGAGAGTCAAAGAACTCATCAGAAAGGCAGAGGAGGAAAGACAATGATACTTGTAATTGCCGAGAAGCCCAACGTTGCTAGAAAGATAGCTGGAGCTCTAGCTGAAGGAAAACCAATAAAAAAGACTCTCTTTGGAGTTCCCTATTATGAATTGTTTAGGGATGGGAAGAGGTTAATAGTTGCCCCTGCCGTTGGGCACCTTTATGGTTTAGCACCAAAGCAAGACTTCTACGGATACCCGATATTTGATATAGAATGGGTCCCGGTATATATAGCAGAGAAAGGAAAGGAATACGCTAAGGATTACATAAAACTACTTTCCGTTCTTGCAAAGAGGGTTAAGGAATTTGTAGTTGCTTGTGACTATGACACAGAGGGAGAAGTTATTGGTTATACTGCTTTAAAGTATGCATGTGGCGTTGATCCTGGGATAGCTAAGAGGATGAAGTTTTCCGCTCTAACTAAAAGGGATTTAATAAAGGCCTGGTACAATTTAGAACCGACGATAAACTTTGGCATGGCAAATGCTGGAATAGCAAGGCATATTCTTGACTGGTATTGGGGTGTTAACCTCTCGAGGGCTTTGACTCATGCAATAAAGAAAGCGAGTGGTAGATGGATAGTTCTCAGCACCGGAAGAGTTCAAGGACCCACCTTAAAGTTTCTCGTTGAGAGAGAAAGGGAGATACAGAATTTTGTTCCAAAGCCGTACTGGATTATCAAGTTAGTATTTGAGAAAAATGGGAAAAAATTCACAGCAACATACGAGAAAGACAAAATTTGGGATGAAAACGAGGCCAAGAGAATAGTCTTGGAAGCCAAGAAGGGGCCTGTAAGAGTAGCTGATATAGATGTTAAGAGACAGAAAAGAAATCCCCCCGTCCCTTTTGACTTAGGAACATTACAAAGGGAGGCTTATTCAGCGTTTGGCTTCAGTCCAAAGAAGACACTAGACCTTGCCCAAAGTCTCTATGAAAAAGGATTTTCCTCCTATCCAAGAACGGAGAGTCAAAAGCTTCCTAAGAATTTAAATTTCCGCTATATTATTCAGAACATAGCAAAGATGCCCGAATATAGACCTTATGCCCATCTCCTCTTAGGGATGCCAGAATTAAAGCCAGTTGAGGGTAAAAAGGATGATCCTGCTCATCCCGCTATATATCCTACAGGAGAAATACCGAGACCCGGGGATTTAACTAAAGATGAAGCAAAACTCTATGACATGATTGTGAGAAGATTTCTCGCCCTTTTCATGGAGTCTGCTATTAGGGAAAGCGTTAAAGTCACGATTCGTGCGGGCCCGCATAGGTTTATTTTAAGCGGTGGTAGGACTGTCAGGGAAGGATGGTTGAGCGTTTACGGAAAGTATGTAAAGTTTGAGGAAGTAACGTTGCCCACGTTTTTAGTGGGAGAACGCGTGAAGGTTCTCCAGATAAAGAGAGAGAAGAAAAAGACAAAGCCTCCAGCTCGATATTCTCCAGCGGCCGTTATAAAGAAGATGGAGGATCTTGGACTTGGTACAAAGGCTACAAGGGCACAGATTTTGGAGACTCTATATCAGAGAGGATATATAGAAGGGAAGAAAAGTATAAAAGTTACACCCTTGGGTATGAAGGTCATCGAGACTCTAGAAAAGTATGTTCCGGAGATAATAAGTGTTGAGCTGACGAGGGAGTTTGAGGAGAAAATGAACCTTATAATGCAGGGTAAGTTGACAAAAGAAGAAGTTATAGAGGAAGCTAAGGCAAGATTAATGAAGATACTTGAAGAATTCAAGAAGAGGGAACTTGAAATTGGAATGGAGCTAGCAAAAATTGTTGTTGGAGAATCCAAACTTAAGGAAGGCTTAAAGAAAGAGGAAAAGCCCCTTATTGTTGTAGGGAAGTGCCCGAAGTGTGGCGGTGATTTGGTCGTTAAGTATAATAAGAAAACAGGAAAGCGGTTTGTTGGGTGTTCAAATTGGCCAAAATGTGATGTCACTTATCCAATCCTCCAAAGGGGTGAGATAATACCTACAGGAAAAACATGTTGCAATGGAGCACCCGTTGTTATAATCCGAGAAGAAGATGGGTATGAAAGGGAGATATGTCTTGACATTAGTTGTAAAAAGAAATTCTAGTCATTTTCGTTTTCTTCAAGTTTTTGAAGAGCGATCTTTTTTGCAAATTCTATGAGCTCTCTTGAGTAATTTATCAGCTTTCTTGCTATCTCCTCTGAATAATATTCGTATGGAGAGCCCTCAGAATATGCAAGTGGATACCTTGAGGTTATGTAGTTCCTGTCCAGTTCCATTGCCATATCATAAAGCTCTGGCGGCACTTTTATTCCCTTCTCTTCTAGGGCTTTCAGTAACTTTGTTATCGAGTGTCCAGTAAGAATTATTCCTAGGGCTCTTGTTATAGCTTTCATTGCAAGTTCTGAAGCTTGTTGTGCTTTAAAGCTTGCCCATTCGTAATCCTTATGTTGTAAATCTCTCTCGGCAGATTGTAAGGTTCTTTCTGCCTGCTTTATCCATCTCTCATACTCACTACTCTCAAACATCTTCCTTCCCCAAGATATTAGTAGCCCTATTGGAAAATATAATTATTTCTAACCATTTTATGGATTATTTTTGAATTTAGAAGCCTGAGAAACCTTTTTAAGAATAAAATTAGCGAGAATAAAGTAAGAGGGAGATAGGATGAAAGCGATTTACAGGGAGATGTGTCCTAATTGTAACGGGGCAATAACTGATGAGAGACTTGCGAGCAAAAATCCCTGTGATGCTTGCTTAGATAAACCTGAAATTTCCGAGAATTACTTTGACTTAGTAACTGCTGTTAGAAATGCACTTAAGCTTAGGGGGACTTTGAAGCATTGGGAAGAGTTGTATAAGCTGAATAAAGAAGTTAAAGAGGTAGAAGATCTCTTTAAGAAAGCAACTGGATTTACATTCTGGAGTGCTCAGAGAACATGGGTTAAGAGAATAATTAAGGGCAAGAGCTTTTCGATAATAGCTCCGACTGGGATGGGAAAGAGCACATTTGGAGCTTTCATTTCGATATACTTTGCCATTAAGGGAAAAAAGAGCTATATAGTTGTTCCTACTACTCCCTTAGTCATTCAGACTGTTAAGAAGATTCAAGGGATGCTTGAAAAAGCGAATGTGAATGTTAAATTACTTTACTATCATGGCAACATGAAAAAGAAAGAAAAGGAAGAAGCATTAGAAAAGATTAGATCAGGAGATTTTGACATACTCGTCACTTCAAGCCAGTTCCTTGCTACAAGATTTGAAGAACTTTTAAGGGACAAGCACTTTGACTTAATCTTTGTTGATGATGTTGATGCATTCCTTAAGGCAAGCAAGAACATAGATAGATCCCTACTAATGCTGGGCTTCAATGAGGATATCATTGGAAAGGCATGGGAAATTATAAAGCTTAAAAAACAATTAGCAAAGCTATTGTCAAATGAAAACGCAAGTGAAGAGGTTGAAAAGCTAAATAAGGAAATTGAGAAATTAGAAAAAGAGATAGAGAAGTATAAAAAGGATCATGATATTGGAATTTTGATAGTTGCCTCGGCAACGGGTAGCGCAAAAGGAGATAGAATAAAGCTTTACAGAGAACTTCTCGGGTTTGAAGTAGGTAGCGGAAGGAGTGTTCTGAGGAACATAGTTGACACCTATATTGTTCCTCAAAAGTCTGTTGAGGAGCATATTGAAGAACTCCTGAAAAAGCTTGGAAAGGGAGGATTAATATTCGTTCCCATAGACAAGGGAATTGAATACGCTGAAAAATTAACGGAATACTTGAAGAATAAGGGATTCAGAATTGAGCTTGTTTCTGCAAAGAATAAGAAGGGTCTTGAGCTGTTTGAGAAAGAGGAAGTCGATTATCTGGTTGGCGTTGCTACATACTACGGAACGATAGTCAGAGGTCTTGACCTACCACACCTTATAAGGTTTGCAATATTTGCGGGAGTTCCAAAGTTTAGATTTTCCCTGGATCTGGAGCAGCCCACAATATATAGAGTGCTCGGTTTGATGAGTGAAATTCTAGAATTTCTCCCAGAGGACAAGAGGAGCGAAGGAGAAAAACTATATGCCAGGTTAAGGAGACTGATAAGAAACATTCCTCAGTATGATCTTATGAAAATTGAAGAGGCCTTAGCTGAAGGATTAGAACTTGAAGGGTTTTACAGCCATGTCCTTGAAGTTTTTAAACAGGCTGTTGGATTTCTTAGGGAGGCTCTAAAGGATGAAGAAGTACTCAGAAAAATAGCAGAAAATCCATTTCTGAGTCTTAAAAAAGAGGGAGAAAAGTGGTACATAGAGATTCCTGACGTAAGAACATACATTCAGGCAAGTGGGAGAACATCAAGACTCTTTGCTGGTGGAATAACTAAGGGTCTCAGCGTCATAATCGTAGATGACCAGAAGGTTTTCAACGGATTAGTAAGGCAGATGCGCTGGCGTTTTGTTGAATTTGAGATCAAGAGCTTTGAGGAGATAAACTTAGAAGAAGTTCTTAGAGAGATTGACAAGGATAGGGAGAAAGTCAGACTGGTTATAGAAGGAAAAATCAGTGAACAAGTTAAGGATTTAGTGAAATCTGCACTGATGATTGTTGAAAGTCCAAATAAGGCCAGAACAATAGCAAACTTCTTTGGACAACCGAGTAAGCGGAAAATTGGGGATCTAGTTGCTTATGAAGTTAGTATTGGAGATAAAATGCTTACAATACTTGCAAGTGGAGGGCATATGTTTGACCTTGTGACGACAGAAGGATACCATGGTGTTCTAATGCTTGAGAAAAATGGGAAGAGATACTTTGTTCCCGTTTATGACACTATAAAGAGATGTAGGGATTGTGGGCATCAGTTCGTTGACTGGGAGCAGAAGGGTGTTTGTCCGAAGTGTGGAAGTAGGAATGTTCATGACGCTCTTGAGAATGTGAAAGCGATGAGAGATCTAGCTCAAGAAGTTGATGAGATACTCATAGGTACAGATCCAGATACTGAGGGAGAAAAAATAGCGTGGGATATAAGGAATGTTCTTGCTCCCTACGCTCCTAACATAAAAAGAATAGAGTTTCATGAAGTTACAAGACCTGCGATTCTTAGGGCAATAAAAGAAGCCAGGGATATAAATGAAGATAGGGTAAATGCGCAACTAGTGAGAAGAATAGAAGATAGATGGATTGGATTTGAGCTTAGCCAAGATCTCTGGAGAGTGTTTGAAAACAGGAATCTATCAGCTGGAAGGGTTCAGACTCCCGTTTTGGGATGGATAGTTCAGAGGTACAAGGAATTTACTGAAAGTGAGACCGACTTCCTTGGAGTGACACTCGAAAATGGCATATCAGTGACAATTGAAGGTGCTAAAGGGGAATTCGAGGAGGTCTTAGTGAAAGACGTGATTATAGAAGAGAGGGAGATAAATCCATTACCCCCATACACTACCGATGCCATGCTACAGGATGCCTCAAGGTTCTTAGGCTTCTCTGCAACGAAGACTATGCAGCTTGCACAGGATCTATTCGAGCTTGGTTTAACAAGCTATCACAGAACGGATAGCACACATATAAGTAATACTGGAATTGAAATAGCAAAAGAGTATATAACCCAAGAAATTGGTGAAGAATATTTCCAGCCGAGAAAATGGGGAGAAGAGGGTGCTCACGAAGCTATTAGGCCCACGAGACCTATAGATACTGGAAGGCTGATTCAGCTGATTAGGGACGGCATAATAACTTTACCAAGGAATTTAACAAGGGATCATTTCAGACTTTATGACATGATATTTAAGAGGTTCATAGCCAGTCAAATGAAACCTGCGAGAGTTGTCTATGAGAAGGCAGTTCTAGAAACACCCTTTGGGGACGTGGAGATTGAGGGATATATAGAGGTTCTATACGATGGATGGTCTAAAGTAAGGCCGCTTCCTCTCAAACAGATTCCAAGACTCGAAAAGGGCCAAAGGATAAAGGTCAAGGAAATTAGACATTGGAGGGCTCCAAAGGTCTCCTTGTATACCCAGGGAGATGTTATAGCATTAATGAAAGAAAGGGGGATTGGAAGACCCTCGACTTATGCAAAGATAGTCCAGACGTTGCTACAGAGAGGGTATGTTATTGAGACTAAGGGAAAGAAGAAACTTGTTCCTACTGAAAAGGGTATAAAAGTATATCATTATTTAGTAAGCAGATATAAGGATTTGGTCAGCGAGGAGAGGACTAGACAGTTAGAGAGTATAATGGATGCGATAGAAGAGGCTAGGGCTAATTATCAGGATGTTCTCAATGATCTTTACGAGGAGATAAGAAGATATGTGAACAAATCTTGATATTTTACTTTTCTTTGTCGAGTTATTGTCTCATACTTGGAACACGGAATTGTCGATAGTAGATTGTCGTAGTATCAAAAACTTTATTAGGTAGAAAGGATATGCATGAACATGCAATCTTTCTATGCATATATCAAGTACTTACTCCTTCGACCATGTAAAGTTAATGCTTTATCTCTTAATTAGGAAAAATCTTATATAATCTAAAATCACCACTAATATTGACAAGTTCGTGACGGTGGTAAAGATGAGTAAGGATAGGATGGTAGAACTATTACAAGAGCACTTTGAGTTAAACTTATACGAAGCCAGAGCATATGTTGCCCTTGTTGCGTTTGGAATTCTTACACCTGCTGAGTTGGCAAGTGTTTCTGAAGTCCCTGCTCCAAGAACTTACGATGTACTGAGAAGTCTTGAAAAGAAAGGATTCGCAATGAACCAACCGGGCAAAACCAACAAGTACAGGCCAGTCCACCCAGCAAACATATTAGAGAAGTTCATTCAGGACTGGCAAGAGAGAGTTAAAGAAGAGCTTGAGGCAAAGAAAAAGGCCAAAGAAGAGCTTCTTGAGCTCATGGCACCATTAATTGAGACTGAGGTTCCAAAGTACGGTGTTGAGAGAGTGTGGGTAGTCAGGGGAATTAAGAACTCAACGCTTAAGACAAGGGAAATGCTAGAGGAAGTTCAGAAAGAGCTTCTTCTTGCAGATGATGGATTCATAGCAGTAAATCTTGAAGATGATATAATCAAGGCTGTTGACAGGGGAGTCAAGGCTAGGATAATTCTAACCAAAAACTTACTTCCGAGAATTAAGGGATCAAAGCTTGTCCAGTATGCAAATGAGGGCAAAATCGAGCTTAGAGCCCTTGACAAGTTTGACCTACCAATGCTAATCTGTGATGAAGAGGTGTTCTTCGCACTGGAAGACCTGGCAGCAAGGTACTTTAACTATGAGACCCAGGTTTGGATAAAAGACCACAGAGTGGTTAACCTATTCAAGAGCAAGTTCGAAGAATATTGGAAGAGTGCTGAGAAAGTTTAGACGTATTTAAACTTCTTTTCTTCCGGTTTTTCTTCTCTAATTCTCCAGTATATCTTCCCTCCCTTTTGAAAGCTTTCAACTTTTCCCTGTTCTGCTAATCTTAGGAGAAATCTTCTAGTCTCAATTCTTGATAATCCCGTCGCTTTTGATATTTCTTCTTCGGTTTTTTCTCCGTTCTCCAAGGCTTCTAATATTTTTATGTGCTTCATCCTTCTCCCTCCAGCTTTTTGTATCTCTCAATAATTGTCAGGAGTTTCTCCATAACTTCCAGATGAACTTTAAGCTCTTCAATTCCCTCAGGCATTGAAGAAGCTAGCTCTTTAAACTTTTCCATAAGAATCTCCTCAACTCCCTTTAATTCCTGTCTCTTTTTCTTCTCTCTGTACTCACATACTGGGCAGAAGACCCTGCCATCTTTTTCAAAGAGAGGTGACCCACACTTCGGACAATGCTTGTCGAGCATCTTTGCTCCAGAGAGGAGGAGGGGAGCTATTACCTTCCTAATCTCTTCGTCTGTTATCATCTAACCACCTCCCTTGGTGGAGCCCTTGCTACTCAAGACGAGGATATCAGCTCCCTTAAGGTAGAGAACACCTCTATCACAGCTCTCCTTCCAAGTTTTGATCTAGAAACCCTCTCAGAGATCTCTGCCATATCTGCTGCAACTATTTTAAATTCCTCTGATATAGCCTCAATTATGCTAAGAAGTTCTTTAAGTGTAAGCTCTCCATGCTGAAACCTAGCTATCCTATACTCGGGTCTCAACACATCCAGGTCTATTGTTAGGTATACTTCCTCTCCAAGAAATTCCTTGGCCTCCTTAATGACCTTACCTATTCCATGTTGCTTTAAATTGATATATCTCTTCCATTTTCCCCTAACTCTTCTTGTCCTCGGCAGAGCGGGGAATATCTTAACTCCCTTGGTCCAAAGTTTTGTTCTTTCTGTTGTTGGAACCATTAAGACGGCTCCTATTACCGATGCCCTTTCAATTCTCTCCTCCTTTAGAGCATAAGCAAGCCAAGATGCATGGTCAAAGTAGTCCTGCATTAGGTCTGTGTGTGCGTCTATACTTATCACTGCTCTCGGTTTTAGGATCTTGATTATATCATACGTTGTAGAATGGTCTCCTATTATGTAAATTTTATCTCTACTAGGCCTTTGTAGTATTTTTGGTTCATCTATGAGCCCCTGTCTCTTAAGCAACTTGGCTACATACACCACTCCTTCTTTGTTGGGATCTTCACCACTTGGAATAAAGACCGTCATTTTCCTCCACCTATTTTTTGTAAACTCTCACGTCGACTACTACATGCCATACTCCTGGAGCATATCTCTTTATTTTGAGCTCATTGAGCTTTTCAGCTTCGTATCCGTGCTCTTTTGCAATTTTTAGGAAAGTCTCAAAAGGTTCTTTGGGCATTAATTTCTCTGGCACGGTATTGTGGTAGTGTATTATGGCTTCGTCCTTAGCTATGCTTAGGGCTTTTGGTATGAATTCGTGGGTTCTAACTACATATCCCATTAGGATCCTATCCGCTATATTCTCTCCAGGAAAGTCTCGGTTGTCCATGTTGTATGCCATCATCCTATCCTCAACTTTGTTCAGCTGAATATTCTCAACGAGGAATTTGAAAGTATAGGGGTCTTTCTCTATTGCTATTACTTTTGCCTTACCATAAACTGCTATGGGAAGGCTTAGATGGCCAATTCCTGCAAACATGTCTACGACAAGTTCATGAGGTTTTGCCACTTTTGCCATTCTAACTCTCTCCTTAACGTTTGCGGGGGAGAACATAATCTTTGCAACATCAAGCTTGTATTTTATTCCGTTTTCGATGTGCACCGTTATGGTGTCGCTTCCGTAGAGAATCTCATAGTCGGGTTTTCTCGTTTCTCCCTTGATGTGGCCCTTTCTCAGGACAGCTTTAGCTCCGATAACTTGGGCGTAAACCTCTGC